>NZ_JADDUM010000037.1 GCF_015163715.1 Pseudomonas cyclaminis | reverse complement strand
TGTGTTGGCCGGACGCATACGATACCCCTGCCATAGCGAAAGTCCCAACGCACAGACTGCAATCGCCAAGCTCAATTTATCTATGTGCGACTTCTTCAATGCTCTTGCCTTACCTTTCGGGACTGTGCAGAGATAAAATTGCTAGCAGTAGCCTGCCCGTTGAGAGAACGTTCATGTCTGTTTTCTGCGCCTCTAGGGTTAGAGCTGAACGTCAATCCACGTAACGTCATCTTCAACAGCAATAAAGTCGCTATCTGGTGCTACCAGCAAGCTGCTTTGCTGCGATTCCGTTAACTCCGCCCAGAAGCCATCGGTTACGAACACCAGTCGTTCACCGACGGCCAATTGATGAAAAACAAAGTCAGGGTCCGGGGCACGATTAGCCTTCAAGCATCGGGTTATCCAGTTTCGAGCCGGATCTTGCGCCAGCTCACGGTGTGAGCGGTCGCGCCTCCAATTGGCCTTGCAGTGGGGCGGCGTAATCCACTCGATCGTGCCTGCCGGTGTCACCACTCCACACGAACAGTCACCCTCATACGCAAGCGTGAGCTTCCCATGAGCAACGACACCGACCAGGTAACACGTCGTCCCTGTCTGGTCCGCAAACAAAGTGGGGTGAAGCTCGTTCAGCACTGAACAAAGTACCTGCTCCACTGCACCATGCTCAGTAATATCGCCCCCCTGATCTAAGTGTTTCTGGTAGGCCGCTAAAACACCTTTTACGAAGTGTTCAGCCAGTTGGCCACTGCCGGTCTTCGACGTACCGTCCGTGATAACGAACAGCCCTCTTTCGCCATCGCAGAGAGCTCCAGCACGGTCATGATTGGCTTTCCTGGTACTTCCTATTACTGATCTGGTGTCGTATCTCATGCGTTGCCCAGGTCCTTCATGCGCATGTGGATGATTCGGCCTCTACCCGGATTAGCCTGCACCGAGCCCGAACTTTCAATCACGTAGTCGATACCACTGAGCGCCGTGAGGTCTCGAATTCCAGCAGTGATGAATTCCTTGAGCTCAGACTCTGCTTGACGAACTTCCTCCAAAAGCTCTGTACGACCATCAATCAAGATGATGATGTCTTCGACGTCCTTGTGGTAGGGGTCGCCCTCACCGCGGCCGCTAAAGGCCTCTAGTTTCGTCGCAAGAAAGTAGGTCGGTTTAAATATCTGGATTACGATACCGCTGGGCAACGTAAATTTATCAGCCCTCGCCAGCCCCTCCACGAACCAACGGTTGGCATATCCGAGAACAGCGGGGTCAGAAGGCATCACGTCGACGACGACGTCGTTGAAGCGGAAACGACAGTTGACCTCATCTTCACCTGTGATCTTGAAGTTCTTAGCCGCCAGGCGTTCTGTGAGGTGTTGCCAAGCGCTAATGCCTGCTAGCTCGATCACCAGGTCAACATCATCGGTGAAACGAATGTCGTCCAGCACAGCAGCATCAGTCACCAGCATGGCCGTGGTGCAACCACCGACAAAGGCAACCTCAGCGAGAAAAGCCTCCCCCAAGCCGTCTGCAACAAATTCTATGAGCTCATAGTTGTGATCAGCGTTTGATGACATGTTATTTCAGACCCATCCCTGCCTTTAGAATGTTAACTGCCACACCACACTCTCGCGGGCCGCCAAGACGGATCGCATCAGCAAGCGCAAGATAATGATAAAGAGTTCTGTCCTTCTTTACCGCTTCCGGCACCGTCTTGTAGAGCGGCTCTATCGCCTGACCACGCTCAGTTCCGAGGGCATCAGGCCAAACCGGAATCAGCCCGCCAGCGCTCTTGATGCTTTTGGAGAGCGCTGGCGCTGCGAAGCCCGTTGGAATACCGCGAACCATTGCGCCCGGCTTCACCGGGAAAAAGTATTTCAGAGCGTGCTCGGTGATTTTCAGCAGCTCTCGCCGATTAACTTTCGGAAGCCCGGTGTCGTAATCATTGGTGAGCATTCCAGACTCGCGACACCTAGCTATGGAGTTTGAAACCTCGCTTTTGCTTAGCCCAAGAGACGCGGACAGCGCACGCAACGAGTAGCCTTCACTCCAGCTCGCCAGCGGCGGAGAAGGTACGGGGTCCAACCAACCTTCCCACCCATCCTCGTCGCCCAAGGGCGAGTCGAACTCCTGGCGGTGGAATACAGTTTCTTCACCATCAGCGGGGTAGGTGACTAGCGGCTGCCCCACTCGCCCCCCTGCCGTCATTCGATGTATCTGCTGCGGCTTTAACAAACCCTCAACCGTGTTCGAATTCGACTCAGATTCCATCACCCCATAAAGATTTTCTTCTTGGGCGTGCAGACTGGCCATCTTGAACAGAAGCAAAATATCTTGACTCTTCATAAAGCCAAAAACCTCAAGTGTCCACATTCCATAAAACGTGGACACTTGTCTCATTGGAAATATTAAGCCGTCAAGACCTTTCGAGATTTAATCTGGGATTTCGCTATGAGCAGGAAAGAAGAGTCTCCTAGGCGACGCTGGCAAAAAGCAGTCTACGCGCGACTGGAAGGACTCATCAGTGCCTGCGCGATTTCCTTGAACTCAATTCAGCGGGCCAATCTCTGGCGTTTAACCCTCAACGCAAAGAGCAGCCCTAACCTACGTTGACCTCGACCAATCGCAAAGGGGATGACGGCACGTCCAGCATGTACTGCCTGGTCACCATCTCCGCCGTAAGCCCGGCAGCCGTCAGCACCCGCCTCCAAGTACTATAGTCCAGCAAATTGACCGCTCTCTGTACAAGCATGGGCGACTCCAGTGGGATCAACTCGTCAAACTCCTCATGCTTCGTGAAGCCCTTGCGATTGAGGTAGGTGAAGCCGGATTTAGCCTGCTCGGCTGTGAGCAGATCAAGGGTGTGAGCCCTAAAGATAAGCGCCTTGAAGCTTACCTTCCAACGAAGCTTCATATCCTTGAGCGCTGGCCAATTAAGGTACTTGCCTCGCATCGGAGGAAATTCTGATGCAAAGCTTACCCGGGGCATCAACAAGGCACTGGCAAACTGGTTAGCCTGATCCTCAGTGAGGCGGCAGCCGGTCTCAATACCTTGATGCATGACCAAATGGCCCATCTCATGAGCAAGGTCGAAACGTTGCCGGCATGGATTGACCTTGGCGGTGTTCCTGACGATCAACGGCCGTTTGTTGGATAACGAAAACGCATCGACCTTGTCATCGGCTTCCGCTAGGTTAACGACCAATACTCCAACCTTCTCTGCCAGCTTTGTCACGCTGGACAAGGGACCGACTCCCAGGCCCTGTTCACGTCGAAATTTTTCAGCTACCTGTTCGATTTTGCTGACACCGGATACCGGCTCTTCAAGCATGCTGAAACTCAGTGCAGGAAAAGCAACCTCCTTATCCAACTCGTCGATCAAAAGCTCAAACATCTCGACCTGAGCTGCAATGGTCTTTTTTAGCGTCTGCGAAGAAGATCGCACGCTTCGAAAATGGCATTGTTCCAACTCCACCGAACCGCGTCGTGGCGTAAAGAAAAAGCTCTCGCGCACGCCCAAGGCCTCAGATAGCTGGGCGAGTTGGGTGCTCGAAGGTATCGCATTAACTTCCAGCTTATGCGCGTATTGCCGAGTAACGCCCAGGAGTTCTCCGATATCAGCGAGCGAGCGCCCCGCCGCGCATCGCGCGAGGCGGAGTTTGTCGGGCGAAAATTCGTCGCCAAAAGGCAAAAAACCTGTTCTGTCATTCATTTATTGGATCAGCATCTCGTGATGCGTTCTGGTCGGCATCTTTGTCCCGACGAGCGACTAATGGTTCCTCGATCTCCACCTCTTGTGGAAGCTCGGTGGTACGAGGAGCAAACAGAGGCACGTAATCATGCACCCACTTACAGACGAGACTGCGGTTGGTATCGAACCCCAGAATCGAAGCCGTTAGCTTGGGTCCGTCGAAGTTGCCGTCGCTATCTACATACAAACGCCAGGTAATGTTTTTGTCGATCGCGGGGCCGAGTAGGCTAGCTTGGTAGAGTTCAACGCGATTGGACTGAAGTCGGTAGCCTTTCTTCCTGACCTCGGGATCGTCCATCACCACCTGCATGAGCACGCCGTTCACGCTAAGCGTGAAGTCCATGGTGCGATTGGTAAGCAACAGCCATGGAAGAGTTGGGTCGCGATGTAAACGTTTGAATCGACCATGGACGCGGCCATACGGGAGTGTTCCCATCGTCCAGTTGGTGTCATCTTCTGTAGAGGTGACCTCCAACGCACGGTAAGCCGCCTCCAGAACGTTATTGCAGACTAGCTCAATGTATTCCTGCTTCAGTTTCGGTTCTAGCTCACTCGGGTGCTGGATCGGGGGCATGTGGCCTCTCCATGAAATCGTGCAAAATATAGATACTGTCAACCAATATTTTTGTGCAGATAATAAGTTTTGTCAACCTACTGCTTTAATGAACGTCGATGTTAAAGAAGCTTTTGAGCCCTGCCGCAGGACTGCCATCACCCTGCTACCACATGGTCAATTGCTTAGCTACGATGGGTCTGCCCGGCAAGCGAACATGCAGCGCTTTGGGTAAGCCCACGCGGGTCGCAGATAAATAAAAAGCCAAGAAAGGATTCTAAGTTGAAACTTCAGCACGTCCGCATCTGCGGCTTCCAATCCTTCGGGGCAGAGCCGGTCACCATAGATCTCGAAAATCTCACATTCCTTATTGGCCCGAATGGCTCGGGGAAGACCGCGACACTACAGGCGCTCTGTCGGCTTTTTTCTTTCGATCCCAATCAACGGCGACTGCGTAAATCCGATTTCTCCGTCCCTCACGACGAGGAGCAGGCACCTGACGAAAGAACTCTGTGGATCGAGGCTGAGTTTACATTCCCAGAGTTGGATGACGACGCGGGTGAGCATCCGACCATCCCTTGTCACTTTGGGCACATGCGACTGGATGATCCAGACGGGGTGCCTCGCGTAAGGTATCGGCTAGATGCTTCGATCGGCGTTGATGATGAGATCGAGCAAAGTCTTCGCTACGTCCTGGATGTCGATGAAGAAGGTGATCCAGTCGATACCGTCCCTGTGCCTCGGGATGAGCGGAACTTTATCCAAGTGCACTACCTTCCGGCTCGTCGTGATCCGGCAGACCATATCGCGTATGGTGCGAACGCATTGCTTGGTCGCCTGCTGCGAGCGGTTAACTGGTCAGCTCAGCGCGATACTATTAAGCAGTTGACCACGGACATATCGGAAAGCCTAACCGACAACGAGTCGGTTCTGAATCTCAGTGCAGGGCTGTCCAAGACTTGGAAGGAGCTCCATAAAGGGCAGTTCTTCGCGAGCCCAAGTGTGACGTTCATTGCCAACGAAATTGAGTCACTGCTCCGACATCTGTCCGTATCTTTCTCACCAGGCCACGGTGAGCAGATGGTCGATTTTTCAAGGCTTAGCGATGGTCAGAAATCGATGCTGTATCTGTCATTGGTTTTGTCATCGCAGGCTATAGGACGAGCAGTGCTCAATGGCGATGATGAGTCCTTCGACTCAGATAAGCTGAGACCGGCGGTCTTCACGATTGTAGCCCTGGAGGAGCCCGAAAACAGCTTATCTCCCCACTATCTGGGTCGGATAGTTTCCTCGTTAAAAACATTAGTGGGCAGCCCAGGATTCGCTGACTCGCAAGCGTTGATTGCCACCCATGCCCCGTCGATGTTGCGACGTGTCGAGCCGTCTGCGATCAGGTACCTGCGGCTGGATGAAACGCGGAGCACGGTAGTGACCAAAATCAAAATGCCGCCCAACAAAAAAGGCGAGGCGTACAAGTTCGTAAGAGAGGCTATCCAGGCCTACCCTGAAGTGTACTTCTCACGCTTGGTGATATTAGGGGAAGGTGACAGCGAGGAGATCGTGCTGCCTCGCTTGCTCGCGGCAAAAGGGTTACTGGTAGATGAAGCAGCTATTTCGATTGCGCCGTTAGGCGGCCGTCATATCAACCACTTTTGGCGACTTCTCAGTGGCTTGGAAATCCCTTACGTTACTCTTCTTGATCTTGACGTGGCACGGTTTGGTGGAGGTTGGGGGAGGATCAAGTATGTCGCTACTGAGCTCAAGGAGCACCGGCCTAATGAGCTTTACTTGCCGGAGGATCAGTTGGCAACGCTACCAAAATGGAACAATGCCACTCATAAGATTCTGAAGGTAGAAAAAGACCCTAAATACAGATCTTACATTGGTGACCTTGAGCCGATGGGGGTGTTTTTTTCGGCACCAATGGACCTCGATTTTTCGATGCTCAAAGCTTTCCCTGAGGCTTACGGTTTGACGGCCGATAAGCGGCTCCCCCCGAAACTTGCCCAGGTCAAGTCCGTGCTGGGTGATAGCCATTTTGACGCCAAGCAGTACTCACTGACTGAGCGTAAGCACTTCATTGCGTATCACAAGCTTTTCAAACTCGATAGCAAACCCAAGTCGCATATTGAAGCGCTCTCGCAGCTGACCGATCAGCAGCTGAAGGAATCTATGCCTGCATCCTTGGAGCGCCTGGCAGATTTCGTAATAGCCAAAGTCGAGGCGCTCCAGGAATGATCCTGATCGAAGATTGGACGCCCTCTGAAGGCATAGTGCTTGAGCCAAATGCCGAAACTGCGGTGAGGGAGGTCAAGCGATGCGTTGCGCTCACTGCTGGCCCAGGCTCAGGAAAATCCGAGTTGCTTGCACAGCGGGCTGATTTTCTGCTGACGACGGGAATGTGCCGCTACCCGAAGAGAATTTTGGCCATCGCCTTCAAGGTCGACGCGAGCAACAACTTGAAAGAGCGAGTCTGGCGGCGATGTGGGGCTGGGTACGCCAATCGGTTCGATAGCTACACGTTTCACGGTTTCGCTAAACGGATCATTGAGCGCTTTCGACCGGTTCTCACTGGTGATGACGCGCTGGATGCCGGATTCCAAGTGGTGCCCAAAGGAAAGGCCCATCCTGTTCAGACCGAGTTCGGTCTTCTTATTCCACTGGCCATCAAGATCCTCGATGCTTATCCGATGGCTGTGAATGCCCTCAGGCAGACCTACAGTGACGTGTTTCTCGATGAGTTCCAGGACTGCACGGACGAGCAGTACGCATTGGTCAGCAAAATTTTCGTAGGCACAAAGCGTCGCATCACTGCCGTTGGTGATGTAAAGCAGAAAATTATGGGGTGGGCGGGTGCGCTTGACGGCGTTTTCGGCAAATTTGAAAGTGACTTCGCTGCAACTCATCTCAATATTTACCGCAATTTTCGTTCGCTGCCGCGGCTTCTACGGTTGCAAAACGAGATAGTCAAAGTCCTCGATCCAGGCTCTGAAATGCCAGAAAGCCTGCTTGAAGGAGAAGGCGGGGAAATCCATGCCCAAGCTTTCGACAACTGCACGGAAGAAGCCGATAGCCTGGCAGCACAAATCAACATCTGGATCAACGTGGAGGGCCTTGTTCCTTCTGAGATCGCGGTTCTCGTGAGAAGCCAACCTGAGGCCTATACCACCCGGTTGGCTGTGGCGCTCGACGCGATGGGCATATCACACCGTAATGAGAACCAGATACAGGACCTAGCCACCGAGCCTATGGCAATGGTGATTGTGGACTATTTGCTATGCCTTTACGGTTCGCGAGAGCCCCGGGCGTGGACGAGGTTAATGCGTCGGATCATTCCATCCGACGATGACGAGCAGGGCGGTGCCATGCGCACCGACTGGAACAGATTCATCAAAGAGGCTCGCAAGTCTGCTGCCGAGGATTTGGCAAAGAGATGCTATGCCCAGCGGTGGAGTCTTTTGAAGGAGTTCCTGTCGATGGTTGGGGTGAGTTTACTCACGGGCCTTTCCAACGACTACGAGTCGAGGGACCGACTGAAGGAAGTCATCCGAGATATTAAAAAGCATATTGATGCCACGTTAGAGCAGGAGCCTGACTTGGTTCAGGCCTTGTCCCAACTGTCAGATGATCAGTCGATCCGTATCCTCACGGTTCACAAGAGCAAGGGCCTGGAGTTTGACTCTGTGATCATGCTTGGTGTGGAAGACCAAGCCTATTGGGGCAATGACAGTCATGAGACCCGCTGTACGTTTTTCGTCGGAGTGTCACGAGCCAAAAGACGACTGGTGTTAACCACAGCTCAGACTAGGGATAACCTGAGCAACATTAGTAGTTGGCGTTTCAGGCGAAGCCCTCATGCTGAGTTTATAAATCATGTCTCGAAATGGCAGAATGACATTCTATAAAATCGGCCATTCTCGAGCATCGCGTTGTTACTCAGCTTTGAACGGACCCGAGCAGCCCTGCTACTCGGGTGTATCACATCAAGACTTAGTAATATCTCGTGCGCATCTGCCTTTTTCGTTGGTTTCTTCGATGAAAGTCACTTCAACATCCAAATACGTCTCATCAAGCATATTGCGAGGAGTTAATTCTTTGCGCGGAAAAAACAGACTCTCACCTTGTACGCTTCTAATAAAACCGTAGTTAACACCAGTAGCTGAGTGGACGACCTTATGAACTTTTCCAGAGTTTCGTACCCCGGCTGAAACTGGTGCTACTGGCGCAGCACGCTGTAAAAGATCGTTAGCCTTGAACAAATTTTGTGATGTACAGTTTTGTATATACATATCAAGACCGATTTGCAAGGCTTGCAGGGATTTAGCAGAGAATTTAGCAAATGTAGAATCTATCAATCCGAGAATTTCTATAGATATAGATGCATCATTAACTTGCACATAATAGGCCTCTGCATCCACTAGAGTCTGGCACAATCTTTTTACAGTGCCGTGGTCGAAATCGCCACTTTCAATTGCATGTGACAATATACTAACCCGCCTACAAATACTAAGTTTTGCTGCTGAGTAATCATTATCTCTAAAGGATTGAGATGTCATACGCCGATAACAGTTTGAAGCCTGATCATAAGTACTAATTCGAAACTTTCTATGCCGTGTATTTTGCTCAGGAATTAACTCTTCATACAACACAGCCGCCGACTTGTAATCTCCGCTCAATGTTAAAATCCATGCCTTGCAGGTGCGCAGCGCGATATCTTTACTGTCAACCTGCAATGCTCTGTCAATATGTGTTCGGGCGCGAGGAAAGTCTTCTTCGCTAATTAGAAACTGGGCATATGCGTAGCGCGCTATTGCTGAGTCCGGATTAAAGGCGATAGCTTTCTCAAGTTCCACTTCTGCTTTGTATGGCGATGAATCCTTGAGGATATATCCGTGAACCCTGTAGCACTCAGAGAACTCTGGCATTATATTTTTAGCTTGAAATATAAGCTCTTCGGCTTCCTTAAATTTCTGATTTTTTGCTTCCGACAATGCTTTTTTTAAATAGATGGCACAAATTTTTTCATCTCTTGTTGACCAGGAGATCGTATTCAAGTCGTAATTATAGTGATGCTGCATTATATTTGTCGAGTCAAGAATATTCTGCAGCTCCTTTCTTTTCGATTTAACCATTTGATATGTTTCTTCAGACACCGGCCGAATGCTACTCATGTACTCTTCAGCTACACCAGTCAAAGAATAGAGCCTACCTTCTCCATCTTTTGCATCTACACCGGACTCAAGCATACTTGAATTATGTAGTTGATGGAGTGCCTCTTCAATTTTAACCTCAGTCTCACCATCTAGAAAAAATCTGAGTTCTACTGCAGAAACAGGTTTTCGCAAGCACGCAATAATAGAAATTACTCGAGTCTCGACGCTCCCAAGCTTGTCGTAAAGATTCTCAAAGCAAAAGCGCAGCGCATCTTTAAAGCTCAGACCCTCCTTATTTATCAAGTCGGCTGGACTGCTCCCGGCCGCAACGGCTAAAACATACCACTTTATCAATAGCGGATTATTGTGGAGCCGTTTACATAAATGCTTTAGCTGCTCTGATTTTTTCTTTGAAATACTATCCAAATTCAACAGTCGCGACATATTTCGCATAAGATCAATTGACGGCTTATCATCCAGTTTGTCGAGCTTATATCTATATTCTATTTCCCCCAAACCTATGCGTGTAGTGATCAAAACTCTTGAATGGTGGGGGATATTCGCTAGAAAATCTCTAATCTCAGATGAACTGATTGTCTCTAAGTTATCAATACAAAGAAGGATTTTGAATTCCGACATGTATTCAGATATTTCATTTAGTGAGCTTGTTAGATCGCCGTGCTCACCCGGATCGCCCCCACCTAACACAGCAGAAATATTATGAAAAAGCCCTGAACTCGAACTGATCGCATTTTGAATCTGCTCTACACCACCAATAGTTAGCCGATTAGTCTTAAGTGTAACCCAAATAATAATATCATATAAAGAAGAGTCATTCTTTTCATCTTCACACAGCTCAAGAATATCATAGAGACATCTTTGCGCTAACGCAGTCTTACCAATTCCGCCCTCACCAACAATGGATATCACAGAAGTGTTTGAGCCAAGTAATTTATTTATCGATTTTCTGTCATTATCTCGCCCCATAAAACCTGTATCATCAAACTCGGGAAGAGGAAGGTTATTATATATAGCTTTTTTGCTGGGCTTCCAAAAATCGGGAATTGATAAAGAAAGTGCAAACGCAGGATTATTTAGATTCCTAATTGCTTCATTGATATTTTTCCAGTCAAGCCTATCTCCCGTATCGATCAGTTCTTGAGTAAAGTCAAGGAGGCTCACAAAGTCGGTAGGTTCAAGCGGCCTTGAATGACAAACTCTATTCCTACATTTAGATAGCTTTTCTAGCCCTGCAGTTATGTCCTTCAACTCGCTCTCAGAAAAAGCAGTTTGGGTTTTTGCGATTTTATTCAGAATTTTACTGAGATCATAAAAATCAATAAAGTCTAAGAGCTCAGACAAATCCGTCTCTTTGGAAAATACTTCTTTTTTATGGTCTAAATACCTTGCTTTAGCAGTTATGGCAACGTCTTCAGGCAGGACTTTCAAATAATCGTCATACGACTGAAGTGCCAACACATTTCTTAGGTCGGTTTCTATGGAAGAAATTAGTGAAAAACACGACATCCTTGTAGCATAGTTGCGTCCTGTCATGGCGCGTTCCTTTAGTCATTAAATTCTAAAAAATCACATCGTCGTTAAAATCACATACACTCTAATAAATTCCAATTAAAATCTAAAATTTTACAAAAATTTTGTTATGTACAAACACGCAGGCGCTTCAATTCGAGACAGAGCGTGTCGTATCTTAGCGTGTATCCAGTCCTATTAACCAAGTGATGCTCTGATTGGGATCGCTCGGATTCCTAGGCTCATGCGCGATGACCGCTGCTGGCCAAACCTGCTTAAACAGTCGATTGCCCCAAACGAACGGCATCATCCGTGAAAATACCTTTTCAGCATCCCATAATGTGCAATCCCTGCCGCAGCCTTAGGTCTAGATTTCAATTTCAGCCGAGCCCTTCTCAGTCACGACGGTCACGCCCGGCTTTTTCAACAGAATCGGCCGAATGCGTCTTTGCTGAGGGTTAACAGTAACTGTTCGCTTGGTACCTGCCGGATCGGGAAGGAACGGCTCGAACACTACCCAATTTCAAGCATCCACACATGACCAAGAGCTAGCTTTCGCCAAATGCGCTTTGAAGTCTCTTGGAATCGAGCACGAAACACACGCTGCAAAATCAGTACAACCACGGTACAGTAGTCAGCTTGAGTAGCCTTCACCAATTTACGCTCAACACCACGAACTACGGGCCTTCCAGCTATGCCAACCTACGTTCACCTACGAACGATTTCTCTAGGCATATCACCTCGCCCAGCAACTCATAATCCTTTGGTCCACGGTTCAAGTCCGTGTGGGCCCACCAACTCCAAAGCCGCGCATTGCGCGGCTTTCGCGTTTCTGGAGGCCTGGTATCGGTGTCGGGCCTGTCCACAAAACGTCCACCGTCTCACTTCGCAAACAACTGCCCAATATCCCTGAATGCCTTGAACTCCAGCGCATTGCCGCAAGGGTCAAACAGGAACAGCGTCGCCTGCTCCCCTACTTGTCCCTTGAATCGAATATGCGGTTCCAACACAAACGTCGTCCCCCGCGCCTGCAAGCGTTCCGCCAGTGCGTGCCAGTCCTCCCAGCCCAACACCACGCCGAAATGCGGCACGGGGACATCATGGCCGTCGACGGCGTTGGTGTGGGCAGCTTCCTGGGAGGCCGTTTTCGGGTGTTCGTGGATCACCAATTGGTGGCCGAAGAAGTTGAAGTCGACCCAGTGTTCGCTGGAGCGACCTTCCTCCAAACCGAAGACGTCACCATAGAAGTGGCGTGCAGCTGCGAGGTCGAATACCGGAATTGCCAGGTGGAAAGGCGCAAGTGTCATCAGGTCAAACCTCTAGGGGTATTAAGTGCTTGGAGTTTAGCCTTGCTCCAGCCGATGAAAAGACGATAGTTTTCGCGTCGAGCTCAAATTATTTCGATGAATAGAGACCCCTATGCTGCGTGAATTGAAGACCTTTATTGCAGTCACCCGCCATGGCACGTTCGCGGCGGCGGGCATGCATATCGGCCTGACACAGTCGGCGGTCAGCGCGCAGATTCGGCAGTTGGAGCAGACGCTGGGGGTGCAGTTGTTCGATCGCACCGGGCGCCAGGCCATGCTCAATGCGGCGGGTTTGCGCGCGTTGCCATTGGCCAAGGAAATCATTGAGACGTTCAACCGCATGGCGGTGCCGGTGGATACCAATGAATACCGGGGCGAGTTGAAAGTCGGTGCCATCACCACCGCCCAGACCGGCTTGCTGCCCCAGGCGTTGGTGCGTTTGCGCCAGGCTGCGCCAACGGTCGAGTGCAAGCTGGTCCCTGGCGTGTCCCTGGAGCTGTTGAGCCAAGTGGATGCCGGCGAGTTGGATTCGGCGATCATCATTCGCCCGCCGTTCGATCTGCCCAAGGAATTGCACGTGCAGGTGCTGCGCAAGGAGCCGTTCGTGCTGGTCGCGCCGCACACAATGACCGGCGATGATCCTTTGCAGTTGCTCAGCAGCCACCCTCATGTGCGCTATGACCGCGCATCGTTTGGCGGCCGGCTGGTGAGCCGGTTCCTGCGCGAGCAGAAAATTGACGTACAGGTCGCACTGGAACTGGATGAGCTGGAGGCCATCGTCAAGATGGTGGAATGTGGCCTTGGGGTATCGCTGATTCCCCAGGCGGGCCTGTGGCTGGAGCGTTCGCCTGAAATAAGAACAATCCCCCTGGGCAGTCTGACTTTTTACCGTGAGATCATCCTGCTCAGTCGCTACAGCCAACGGCATCTGCCGGTCCCGCAGCTGTTCGCCCGCTGCCTGCTGGCCGATACAAGCCTGTAACATGCGTGGCTGTTGCCGCCCGAAATGGAGCCTCTCTTGCCTGCCCTAGATGAAATCGACCGCCAGTTGATCGCCGCGCTGCAGATCAACGCCCGCGAAAGCGTGGCCATGCTTGCCCGGCAGTTGGGCATCGCACGCACCACGGTGACATCGCGCCTCGCACGCTTGGAAAAAACCCAGGTGATCACCGGTTACGGCGTGCGCCTGGGGCAACGTGTGGCAGACGGTGGTTTACAGGCCTACGTGGGCATCACCGTGCAACCACGCTCAGGCAAAGAAGTGCTGCGCAGGCTGAGTGCCATGGCTCAGGTGCAGCAGTTGTGCGCGGTGAGCGGCGAGTTTGATTACGTGGCTTGGCTGCGCACGGATTCCCCGGAACAGCTTGATCAGTTGCTGGACCAGATCGGCAGTGTCGATGGTGTGGAAAAGACCACCACCTCGATCATCCTCAGTAACAAATTGGATCGCGGCCAGCCAATCTGACCATCACATTCGTCACTTCGACTGAAAACAGTCCATTTCGACGACACATTGCGTCTTATTAACGAGTGCAACGCTCCCTAAACTGGCTGCCATCTTTTCCTATACTCAGCGGGTTCCTTCCGCCTAGTCGTCAGTAAGGTCAGCCATGAGCATTCCGTCCAGCACCCTCAACAAGACCAATCGCCATCCGGCAGACGGTAAAAAACCCATCACCATCTTTGGCCCGGACTTTCCGTTTGCCTTTGATGACTGGATCGAACACCCCGCCGGCCTGGGCAGTATTCCCGCCGCCAACCATGGCGCCGAAGTTGCAATCGTCGGCGCCGGCATCGCCGGTCTGGTCGCCGCCTACGAACTGATGAAGCTGGGCCTCAAACCCGTGGTGTACGAAGCCTCGAAGATGGGCGGCCGGTTGCGCTCCCAGGCCTTTGAAGGCGCCGAAGGCATCATTGCCGAGTTGGGCGGCATGCGCTTTCCTGTGTCATCCACCGCCTTCTACCACTATGTGGATAAGCTGGGCCTGGATACCAAGCCGTTCCCCAACCCGCTGACGCCGGCCTCCGGCAGTACCGTGATCGACCTCGAAGGCCAGACCCACTACGCACAAAAGCTGTCTGACTTGCCTGCCCTGTTCCAGGAAGTGGCCGACGCCTGGGCCGACGCGCTGGAAGCCGGCTCGCAGTTCGGCGATATCCAGCAGGCCATTCGCGACCGCGACGTGCCGCGCCTCAAAGCGCTGTGGAATAAGCTGGTACCGCTGTGGGACGACCGCACCTTCTACGACTTCGTCGCCACCTCCAAGGCCTTCGCCAAGCTGTCGTTCCATCACCGTGAAGTGTTTGGCCAAGTCGGTTTCGGCACCGGCGGCTGGGACTCGGATTTCCCCAACTCGATGCTGGAAATCTTCCGGGTGGTGATGACCAACTGCGACGACCACCAGCACCTGGTGGTCGGTGGCGTGGCCCAAGTGCCCATGGGCATCTGGCGCCATGTGCCGGAACGCTGCGCCCACTGGCCGGCCGGCACCAGCCTCAGCTCATTGCACAGCGGTGCACCTCGCGCAGGGGTCAAACGCATTGCCCACGCCGCAGATGGCCGGTTCGCGGTGACCGACAACTATGGCGACACCCGTGAATACGCCGCCGTGCTGACCACCTGCCAAAGCTGGCTGCTGACCACCCAGATCGAATGCGATGAAACCCTGTTCTCGCAAAAGATGTGGATGGCCCTGGACCGCACGCGCTACATGCAATCGTCGAAAACCTTCGTGATGGTCGACCGCCCCTTCTGGAAAGACAAAGATCCGGAAACCGGCCGCGACCTGATGAGCATGACCCTCACCGATCGCCTGACCCGTGGCACCTACCTGTTCGACAACGGGGACGACAAGCCAGGGGTGATCTGCCTGTCGTACTCGTGGATGAGCGACGCGCTGAAAATGCTTCCGCAGCCCATCGACAAGCGGGTAAAACTGGCCCTGGATGCCTTGAACAAGATCTACCCGAAAGTCGATATCAAGGCGCGCATCATTGGTGATCCGATCACCGTGTCCTGGGAGGCGGATCCGCATTTCCTCGGAGCTTTCAAAGGCGCATTGCCTGGCCACTACCGCTACAACCAGCGGATGTACGCGCACTTTATGCAGAAGGACATGCCCGCCGAACAGCGTGGGATTTTTATCGCGGGCGACGACGTTTCCTGGACACCCGCGTGGGTGGAAGGCGCCGTACAAACCTCGCTGAACGCGGTGTGGGGCATCATGACCCACTTCGGCGGCAGCACTCACGCCGAGAACCCCGGCCCCGGTGATGTGTTCGATGAAATCGGGCCAATCGCCCTGGCCGAGTAAGGAGTTACGCCATGCGTGTCGCCCTGTACCAATGCCCGCCACTGCCACTGGAGGTGGCGGGCAACCTCAAGCGCCTGCGCCAGCTTGCACACGAAGCGACCGGCGCCGATGTGCTGGTGCTGCCGGAGATGTTCCTCACCGGCTACAACATCGGCGCAGAAGCCGTCGGGGCCTTGGCCGAAGCACGGGATGGCGAGTCTGCCCAGACCATCGCCGACATCGCGCAAAGCGCCGGGCTGGCCATTTTGTATGGTTATCCGGAGCGGGCCGACGATGGGCAGATCTACAACGCCGTGCAATTGATCGACGCCCACGGCCAGCGCCTGTGCAACTACCGCAAGACCCATCTGTTCGGGGATCTGGACCATTCGATGTTCAGCGCCGGCGACGATGACTTCCCACTGGTGGAGCTCAACGGTTGGAAGCTGGGATTCCTGATCTGCTACGACCTGGAGTTCCCGGAAAACACCCGACGCCTGGCCCTGGCCGGGGCAGAGGCGATCCTGGTGCCCACCGCCAACATGGTGCCGTTCGATTTTGTTGCCGACGTCACCGTGCGGGCGCGGGCCTTTGAAAACCAGTGCTATGTGGCCTATGCCAACTATTGCGGGCAAGAAGGCGAGATTCAGTACTGCGGGCAAAGCAGCATCGCCGCGCCGGATGGCCAGCGTATCGCCCAGGCGGGGCTGGATGAAGCCTTGATTGTCGGCACGCTGGATCACCAATCGATCCTCGACGCCCGTGCCGCCAATCACTACCTGCAAGACCGTCGCCCCGAGCTTTACGGCCCGCTGCACAAGCCCTGACCCAACGGGTTTGTTAGCATAGGCACTTGCCCCGTTCTGGAAGTGCCCATGCCTGCCCCGGCCCACCCTTATCCCGTTCATTTGACCCTGGCCAATGGCCTGCGTGTTTCCCTGCGCCATGCACCACGTTTGAAGCGTTGCGCCGCAGCCTTAAGGGTGCTGCCGGCAGCCACGATGTGCCGCTGGATTGGCCTGGACTGGCGCATTTCCTTGAGCATTTGTTGTTTCTTGGCACCGAGCGTTTTCCCACCGGCGAAGGGCTGATGGCCTACGTACAACGCCACGGTGGCCAGGTGAATGCCAGCACCCGCGAACGCACCACGGACTTCTTCTTCGAGCTGCCGGTTTCGACCTTTACGGATGGGCTGGAGCGGCTGGCAGACATGCTCACCCATCCGCGCCTGGCGCTGGAAGATCAACTGCGCGAGCGCGAAGTGCTGCACGCAGAGTTTGTCGCCTGGTCCCAGGACGCCAAGGCTCAGCAACAACTGGCGCTGCTTGAAGGTTTGGCGGCAGATCATCCGTTGCGTGGCTTTCACGCGGGCAATCGCGAAAGCCTGCCGGTGGAGCGTGAGGCGTTTCAGCAAGCGTTGCGGGAATTCCACGCGCAGTTCTATCAGAGCGGGCAGATGACCTTGAGCCTCGCCGGCCCGCAGTCGTTGCAAACGCTGGAAACCATGGCGCAGCAATTCAGTGAGCAACTGATCTCTGGCCCGCAGTATCCACAGGCTGCGCCGCCCGCCTTGATGCAAGGCGCGGCCCGGCGTTATCAGCACACCGAAGACGGCCACCTGCACCACGTCATCACCTGTGAAGCGCCCCGCGCAGCACTGGATTTCCTCTGCTCCTGGCTCAACGCCACTGCGCCGGGCGGGCTGCTCGCCGAGTTGAAAGCACAACAACTGGCCAGTGCATTGCGGGCGTCCGTGCTGTATCACTTCGCCGGACAAGCCGTGCTGGATATCGACTTCACGCTCGGTACCGCAGACACACCTGCGACACACATCGAGGCACTGTTGCACGACTGGCTGAGTTTTTTCTCACACAGCGACTGGACGCCACTGCGCGAAGAGATCGCGCTGCTGAACGCGCGCCAACAACAGATCCAGGGCGCATTGGCATTGGCCCGAAACGACAGCGAAGATCTGTGTGAACACGATATCGCCGCGCTCAAGGCCCTGCTTGAATCACTGCAACTGCCGCCCGCCGAGCACATTTGGCAACTTCCCCCGAACAACCCGTTCCTGCGCCCACCGGTCAAGGAAGAGCGCGCCGGCCTGATCCGCGGCCAAACCAGCGCCCACCGGGGCCTGCGCACCTTTGCCCAGGACCGCTCGCGGGGTCGCCGCGAGGTATCGGCGCTGACCTTCAGCCAGGCCTTGGCGGATGACAGCGACGAAGGCGCGCTGTACCTGCAATGGCGGTTCGACGCGCCAGTTGCTGCCGCACTGGAAAGCACCTTGCAACCATTGCGCGAGAGTGCACGCCAGGCGGGCGTTGAAGTGTCCTTCGAAACCACCGGCACTGACTGGCGGGTGAAGATGACCGGACTGCACGAGCCCATGCCGGCCGTGCTGGAGGTCTTGGCGCAAACCCTGAACCTGCCGCAAGAAGCTGTCATTGCCCCAGCGCCAATGATTCCAATCCGGGCGTTGCTCAAGGCGTTGCCCTCGTGCGGCGCCAACGGCAATGTCGAGACCAGCGAGCAGCCTGCATCCTGGGCTACCGCACGCTGGCATGGCCTGGGCCTGGGTTTGCCCGCAGCGACCCAAGTGTTGATCAAGGCAGCGGCCGCTCGTCTGCCTGGCCAACCTGCCCACCTCGAACCACCTCTGCAAACCCTCAGCGGTCAACGCGTGTGGCATGCGATAAAAACCGATACCCCTGAAGCCGCCTTGCTGCTGTTTTGCCCGACACCGAGCCCATCCCTGGCCGACGAAGCGTCGTGGCGACTGCTGGGACACCTGCTCCAAGGACCGTTCTACCAACGCCTGCGAGTCGAGTTGCAGTTGGGCTACGCGGTCTTCAGCGGTGTCCGACAGATAAACGGAGAAACCGGCCTGCTATTTGGCGTGCAGTCTCCCAGCGTGTCCCTGGAAGGCATCGTTGAACACTTGAACACCTTCCTGGCCCGACTGCCGGCGTTGGTCGGCAGCAGCGAAGACCTGGACAATATTGCCCTTGCCCAACAGTTTTCACCTCAAGCGTTGCCGGTCGCCCAAGCCGCCGAACTGCTGTGGCATGCACACTTGGCCGGCCATCCGTCGGCTTATCTCACCCACCTTCAGCAGTTGATCCAAGGCCGTAGCCGTGAAGACGTGCTGCGAGCCGCCCAACAATTGAACGACGCCCAAGGTGGCTGGCGCTATGTAGCCAACGGCCCCACCGCGAACGTTTGAATGCCTGCAGGTCGATCATTGCCAACCCTGCAACAGGCTTTTTCCATCGAGACAGCGCTAACTTGATCAGAATTGCGTAACATTCCTACACACACATCTGAACATCTCCGACTGGAGGTGGACTATATGTATTACTTGGTAGTAAACGTCCCATCCCTTCGTAGGAGTAAGAATATGACTTGGTCCAAACCTGCTTACACTGATCTGCGCATCGGCTTCGAAGTCACCATGTACTTCGCCAGCCGTTAATCCGCTGGGTAATACAACGCCTCGGTCCGCCCGGGGCGTTTTTGTTTTGAGCTTTGCGTGATGGAGCAATCATGTTTGTCCAGATTCTAGGTTCCGCGCCGGCGGTGGTTTTCCGCAATGGAATTGCAACTGCGTGAACTGCGCAGGTTTTCGTGATGGCAGCCTGCGGGCCCAGGCACGTACCCAGTCGTCCATCGCGATTTCTGACGATGGCGTGAATTGGGTGCTGTGCAATGCCTCGCCGGATATCCGCGCACAGCTGCAAGGCTTTGCGCCGATGCAACCCGGCCGCGCCCTGCGCGACACCGGCATCAGCGCGATCATCCTGATGGACAGCCAGATCGACCACACCACGGGCCTGTTGAGCCTGCGCGAAGGCTGCCCGCACCAGGTGTGGTGCACCGACATGGTCCATGAAGACCTGAGCACCGGCTTCCCGCTATTCACCATGCTCACCCATTGGAACGGCGGCCTGGCCTGGAACCGCATCGAGCTGGACGCCAGCTTCACCATCCCGGCCTGCCCCAACCTGCGCTTCACCCCCCTGCCGCTGCGCAGCGCTGCGCCGCCGTACTCGCCGCACCGCTTCGACCCGCACCCCGGCGACAATATCGGCCTGATCGTCGAAGACCTGCGCACCGGCGGCAAACTGTTCTACGCCCCGGGCCTGGGCAAGGTCGACGCGCCGCTGCTGGAGATCATGGCCGGCAGCGACTGTCTGCTGGTAGACGGCACGATGTGGGACGACGATGAAATGCAGCGCCGTGGCGTCGGCACCCGCACCGGTCGCGAGATGGGCCACCTGGCGCAAAACGGCCCCGGCGGCATGCTCGAAGTGCTGGAGCAGTTGCCCGAGCAGCGCAAGGTGCTTATCCATATCAACAACACCAATCCGATCCTCGATGAAGACTCTCCCGAGCGGGCGGAGCTGGTGCGACGCAATGTCGAAGTGGCCTACGACGGCATGAGCATTGAATTGTAGGAGCAGACGACATGACTGACACAGCGTTGACCACCGCCGAATTCGAAGCGGCCTTGCGCGCCAAGGGTGCCTTCTACCATATCCATCACCCGTACCACGTGGCGATGTACGAAGGCCGCGCCAGCCGCGAACAGATCCAGGGCTGGGTCGCCAACCGCTTTTACTACCAAGTAAACATTCCACTGAAGGACGCCGCGATCCTGGCCAACTGCCCGGACCGCGAGATTCGTCGCGAGTGGATCCAGCGCTTGCTCGACCACGATGGTGCACCCGGTGAAGACGGTGGCATCGAAGCCTGGCTGCGCCTGGGCCAGGCTGTCGGCCTCGACCCGGATCAATTGCGTTCCCAGGAATTGGTACTGCCCGGCGTACGCTTTGCGGTGGACGCCTACGTCAACTTCGCCCGTCGCGCCAGCTGGCAGGAAGCCGCCAGCAGTTCGCTGACCGAACTGTTCGCGCCGCAGATCCACCAGTCGCGCCTCGACAGCTGGCCGCAGCATTACCCGTGGATCGACCCAACCGGCTACGAATACTTCCGCACTCGCCTGGGCCAGGCCCGTCGCGATGTGGAGCACGGTTTGGCGATTACGCTGCAGCACTACACCACCCGTGAAGGCCAGGAGCGCATGCTGGAAATCCTGCAGTTCAAACTGGACATCCTGTGGAGCATGCTGGACGCCATGAGCATGGCCTACGAACTCAAACGCCCGCCGTATCACAGCGTGACCGAGCAGCGGGTCTGGCATAAAGGGATCACCCTATGAGCTTTGATCGCAGCAGAATACCGACCTGGCGCCAGGGTTATCGCTACCAGTACGAGCCCGCGCAAAAGGGCCATGTGCTGCTCTACCCGGAGGGCATGATCAAGCTCAATGACAGCGCCGCGTTGATCGGCGGTTTGATCGATGGCGAGCGCGACGTGGCGGCGATCATCGCCGAGCTGGATCAGCAATTCCCCGGCGTGCCTGAGCTGGGTGACGACATCGAGCAATTCATGGAGGTCGCCCGTGCTGAGCACTGGATCACCCTTGCCTGAAAAACCGGCTATCGGTTTGCCGCTGTGGCTGTTGGCCGAACTGACCTACCGCTGCCCGTTGCAGTGCCCGTACTGCTCCAACCCGCTGGATTTCGCCGAGCAGGGCAAGGAGCTGAGCACCGAGCAGTGGATCAAGGTATTTCGCGAGGCCCGGGAAATGGGCGCCGCGCAGTTGGGTTTTTCCGGCGGTGAACCGCTGGTGCGCCAGGACTTGGCGGAGTTGATCGCCGAGGCGCGCAAGCTGGGGTTCTACACCAACCTGATCACCTCCGGTATCGGCCTGACCGAGCAGAAAATCAGCGACTTCAAGAAGGCCGGCCTGGACCATATCCAGATCAGCTTCCAGGCGAGCGACGAACAGGTGAACAACCTGCTGGCCGGCTCGAAAAAAGCCTTCGCGCAAAAACTGGAAATGGCTCGGGCGGTGAAAGCCCACGGCTATCCGATGGTGCTGAACTTCGTCACCCATCGGCACAATATCGACAAGATCGACCGCATCATCGAGCTGTGCATTGCGCTGGAAGCCGACTTTGTCGAACTCGCCACCTGCCAGTTCTACGGCTGGGCACAGCTCAATCGGGTGGGGTTGCTGCCGACCAGGGAACAGCTGGTACGCGCCGAACGCATCACCAACGAATACCGCGCCAAGCTCGAAGCCGAAGGGCACCCGTGCAAGCTGATATTCGTCACACCGGATTACTACGAGGAACGCCCGAAAGCCTGCATGAATGGCTGGGGCAGTATTTTTCTTACCGTGACGCCAGACGGAACCGCCCTGCCCTGCCACGGCGCCCGACAGATGCCGGTGCAGTTTCCGAATGTGCGGGATCACAGCATGCAGCACATCTGGTACGACTCGTTTGGCTTCAACCGCTTTCGCGGCTACGACTGGATGCCCGAGCCGTGCAAGTCATGTGATGAAAAGGAAAAGGATTTCGGCGGCTGCCGTTGCCAGGCCTTCATGCTCACGGGGGATGCGAGCAATGCCGACCCGGTGTGCAGCAAGTCCGAGCAACACGGCATCATCCTTAAAGCGCGGGAAGAGGCCGAACACGCCACCCAGACCATCGAGCAACTGGCCTTTCGCAATGAACGCAATTCACGGCTCATTGCCAAAGGCTAGCGGCCTCAGCGCTTGGCGATGATGTACACCGCGTGGATGATGCCTGGGAAGTAACCGCACAAGGTCAGCAGAATGTTCAACCAGAACGCGCCGCCGAAGCCTACTTGCAGGAACACACCCAATGGCGGCAGCAGAATGGCGATGATGATACGAATGATGTCCATGGGTAAGCTCCAAAAAATCGGCTCGTGTGAGCCGTGTAGCTAATCGACCTTGGGCGCTCGTGAGGGTTCAGTGGAATCTGGCACTGGGCCACCCTCAGGCCAGGATTTCCAATCCATGCTTTTGCACGATGCTCAGAAGCTTGAGCGCCATCCCGCTGGGTTGTTTCTCACCCGACTCCCATTTTTTTACCGTGGACGCGCTGGTGTTCAGGTAACGGGCGAATACAGGTTGGCTTACATGGCTGTTTTCACGCAGTAGCTTGATCTGTTCGGCCGGGATTTGTTCCGGGACTGCTGATAAGCAAGCTTCGTCATATTCACGGAGGGTGGTTTTGTTGATGGCCCCAATTGAATAAAGTGCTACGGCGGATTGATGAATAGACTCAAACGCCTCACTTTTATATTTCTTAGTCATGATCTATCTCCACAAACTCCTTGAGGTCCAGCATCTGCTGAATCTGTGCTTCGTTGAAATGTTCATAAGTCTTAGCCAGCGATCGAAACCAAGCCAGCTCGCTCTGACTGATACTGCTTTGATCCTGCTTGGCAAACAGAAGCTGATAAACCCAAAAATGCCTGCCCTTGGCCAAGACAATAGCGCGATGACGGTTTTGATTAAGGCGCTTCTTCCAAACCCCACCGCCCAAATTGTCAGCTTGTCCTCTGAGCATTTCGCGGAATGCCTCACTCAACTCCGAATCACAAATCCAAGCCTTGCTGGCCGCATTGGCAAAATTGCGGGTTTTGAACAACCTGAGTCTCATGGATATCCCTTCCCATAAAACATACCACCCAGTGGTACACATAAGAAATAGCGTGCGAAAATAACCTTCACACCCCATCGACAGTCCTTGCCGACGCTCGCTAAAAAGCCATTGTTTTCACAGGCAATCAATCAACGCTTTCAATCCAAAAATTTCACACACAAAAAAACGCCCCCAGCCAAAAAAATCAGGTCGGAGGCGCCGCGTATACCGCGAGACGGTTCAGAAAAATGGGGTTAAACAGCGATGCCCTTGCGGCACTGCAGTTGTGCGGTGCGCACGCGGGAGAAGGCGCGGGCCAGGCGCAGGAGCATTTCGTCGATGTTGCTTCTGCTCACAGTCAACGCCGGCGTGAAGCGCAGGCAGTCAGGTTGCGGGGCATTGAGGATCAGGCCTTCTTGCAACGCGGCGTTTACCACGGCATCAGCAGAATCATCCGACAAGGTCAGGCCCCACATCAGGCCCTGGCCACGCGGTTGGCCGTGATCGTAGCGGTAGGCCAGGCGGGCGAGGCATTCGCCCAGATAAAGGCCGGATTCACGCACGTGCTCAAGAAAACCATGCTCCAGCACAGTGTCGAGTACCGCCGCGCCGGCTGAAGCCATCAATGCATTGCCGTGATGAGTGCCTTCCAATTCGCCCACTTCGAAACAACAAGCCTTGCCCCGCGCCAGCAGCGCCGCGAGGGGCACGCCGCCGCCCAGGCCTTTGCCGAGGGTGATGATGTCGGCACGTACGCCGTACTGTTGTTCGGCCAGCAACGTGCCACAACGACCGAGGCCCGTCTGCACTTCATCGAGGATCAGCAGGATCCCCAATTCACGGCACAAGCGCTCGACCCCCTTGAGGTAGTGTTCGGTCGCGGGGGTTACGTTGGCGCCCTGGATCGGCTCAAGCAGGATGGCAACGGTTTGTGCATCGACAGCAGCGTGCAGGGACGGCAGGTCGTTGAACGGCACATGGCTGAAACCCGGCAGTTGAGGTTCGAAGCGGTTTTCCAAACTACCGGCCGACGCAGCAAGCGCCGCGAAACTGCGGCCATGGCACCCGTTGCTGGCGCTGATGATGCGGTAGGCGCCGCCGCGATGCAGTTGGCCCCATTTGCGTGCCAACTTGATCGCCGCTTCACAGGCTTCTGCGCCACTGTTGAGCAAATAAGCCTGGTCGCTGCCGGTGCGGTGGCACAAGCGGTCGACAAGGTTGAGTTGGGCGCGGTTATGCAGGCCCATGCCGGGGTTGATCAGCGCATGGGTTTGTTCGCTCAAGGCTTTGATCAACACCTGCGGGCTGTGGCCGAGGCTGTTGGCGCCATTGCCTTGGCTGAAGTCCAGATAGGCGCGGTCGTCACTGTCCCACAACCAGGAACCCTGGCCACGCACAAAAACGTGCGGCGGCCGCGCCACAGTGGGCATCAAGGATTCGCCGGACGGATCATCGTGCTGCGCGTCCAAGATCAGATCGTCCAGGCTTGGGGCGGGGCGGCGGATAGAGAACAAGTTCACAGATCCCTCCCGATAGCAACCGAGCCTGGTGCCGACACCGCCTTTTGATTTTTTGACTTGCCTATGTAAACCCTATCAACACAAACACTGTTCATTACCCGATCCGGCCCTGTAAGCCCTGCGAATAGGCGCTAGACTAGGCGTCTCCCAGGCCAACGGCCATTTCGATTTTCCAGCTTTTTCGATAAGAAAGACTTATGGATTTCAAGCAACTGCGTTATTTCGTCGCGGTATATGAAGAAGGCCATGTGGGCCGTGCCGCCGAGCGTCTGTCGATCTCTCAACCGGCCCTCTCGCAACAGATTCGCCAGTTGGAGCAGAACCTGGATGTGAGTCTGTTCGAGCGCAGCAGCAAGCGTCTGCTGCCAACCCTGGCCGCCCACACGCTGTACAACCATGCGCTGCCGTTGATCGATGGCATGCAGCAAGCCGTCGAGGCGCTCCGCAATTTCAAGGGCCAGGCATTGCGCACCTTGGCCATCGGCGTGCTGCAAACCGTGCACACCAGCCTGGTGCCGCAGATGCTTGAGCGCGTGCGCAAGGCCCAGCCGCACCTGGTGGTGCAGATCTATGAACTCACCGGGATTGAGATTGAACGGCGGTTGCTCAACGGCTCGCTGGACATTGGCATCAGCTACCTGCCGCCGCGTCAGCCAGGGCTGCACGGCGTGCTGCTGTATGAAGATGAGCTGAAAGTGGTGATCCCAGACGATCACCCCCTGCGTGAATTCAAAAAAGTCTCCCTGAAACAAGCCGCAGAGTTGCCAATGTTGCTATTGGGAGAAGAGTTTCAAATCAGGCAGATCTGGCAGGGCCAGCTCGCCAATCTTGGGCGACGACCGCAAGTACAGGCTGAGCTCAATACCATGGTGGGTATTCTCGACAGCCTGCCCCATACCAAACTGGCAACCGTGCTGCCGGGGCGCTCCCAGGACGAACACAACAGTCAGATGCTGCTGTGGAAACCCTTGAGTGAACCGAGGGTACCGCTGAAAGTAGGCTTGGTCTGCCGTGATGTGCAGCGCCAACAGGCGACGGTGGCGTTGCTGCGCACCTTGCTCGAAGACGTGATGAATGCCCCGCAGGCGCCGGCCTGACTTTTTCGCAGGCAAAAGAAAACCCCGCCGAAGCGGGGCTTTGCAGACTGTTTCCCTGACATCCATTTCACTCCGCCGTCCTGGCAGAATCCTACGTGTCCGTGTTGTTGCTTTGCGCTTCCTGCGCGACGTCCATGTGAAGTAGATTATCCGTGGATCCAATTTGGCGATAGAGGACGAATAGCAGTACGTCATGTAAGAGAATGCTTACACGCCCTCCAACCCCTTAGAACAGTGCCTCATCCAGCAAAAACAGTGATTCACTACCGGCTTTTACCGACGCGCTCAGCGAGTGAATACGCGGCAGCAGGCGTGCAAAGTAGAAGCGCGCCGTCCCCAGCTTGCTGGCGTAGAAGTCTTCTTCAGCCTCTTTGCCCAATGCGGCTTTGGCCATACGCGCCCACATGTAGGCGTAGGCCATGTATCCAAACGCATGCAAATACTCCACCGAGGCCGCGCCGATTTCGTTCGGGTTGCTCTTGGCGCGATCCAGTACCCAGGCCGTCAGTTCATCCAGGTTATCCACCGCCGCGCTCAGCGGTTTAGTGAACTCGGTTAACCCTGGGCCTGACTCAACGACGAACTGGCGGATCTCGTCAGCGAACAAGGTGTAGAACGCCCCGCCGCTACCCACGATCTTGCGGCCCATCAAGTCCAGGGCCTGAATGCCGTTGGTGCCTTCGTAGATCTGGGTGATGCGCACATCACGCACCAATTGTTCCTGGCCCCACTCGCGGATGTAACCGTGGCCACCAAACACCTGCTGGCCGAGCACCGTGGTTTCCAGACCCAGGTCGCTGAGGAATGCCTTGGCGACTGGCGTCAGCAATGCCACCAGGTTATCCGCTCGTTCACGGGCCGCGGCGTCTTCGCTGAACTTGGCGATATCCAACTGCGTTGCCACGTAGGTGGAGAACGCACGGCCGCCTTCATTGGCGGCTTTCATGGTCAGCAGCATGCGGCGCACGTCCGGGTGGACGATGATCGGGTCAGCGATTTTGTCTTTCGCCTGGACACCGGTCGGCGAGCGGCTTTGCACACGGTCACGGGCATATTCAATCGCGTTCTGATAGGAACGCTCGCCGGACGCCAGGCCCTGGATACCCACACCCAGACGCTCGTAGTTCATCATGGTGAACATCGCCGCCAGCCCGCGGTTAGGCTCGCCCACCAGGTAACCCACGGCTTGGTCGAAGTTCATCACGCAGGTGGCGGACGCCTGGATACCCATCTTGTGTTCAATGGAGCCACAGCTCACCAGGTTGCGCGCGCCCAGGCTGCCGTCGGCGTTGACCATGAACTTCGGCACCAGGAACAGCGAAATGCCTTTAGGACCGGCCGGCGCATCCGGCAGCTTGGCCAGGACCAGATGAATGATGTTTTCGGTGAGGTCGTGCTCGCCACCGGTAATGAAAATCTTGGTGCCACTGATCGTGTAGGAACCATCCGCCTGCGGCTCGGCCTTGGTACGGATAATCCCCAGGTCGGTGCCGGCATGGGCCTCGGTCAGGCACATGGACCCGGCCCACTCGCCGGAATACATCTTCGGCAGGTAGGCTGCCTTGAGTTCTTCACTGGCGTGGGTGTTGATCGACACACACGCACCGGACGTCAACATTGGATACAGGCCAAACGCCAGGCTCGACGAGTTGATCATCTCCTCAACCTGCGCCGACACAGCTTTGGGCATGCCCATGCCGCCAAACGCTGGATCGCCGCCGACGCCGACCCAGCCGCCTTCAGTGTAGGTTTTGTAGGCCTGTGGATAACCGTCCGGGGTGAACACCGCCGTGTTGTCCCAGCGGCAGCCTTGTTCATCGCCGCCGCGACTGATCGGGGCAATGGATTTGGCGGTGACCTTGCCGGCCTCTTCGAGGATCGCCTCGACGGTTTCGGCGTCGACGGTGTCTGCCAATGCCGGCAATTGGGCCCACGTGTTGGCGACCTCAAAAACTTCGTTGAGGACGAAGCGCATATCACGCAGCGGCGCTTTGTAATCAGCCATGGCAAACCTCGTGAGAACGTGAAAAGTGATTCGATAGGATCGGTTTTACAGGCTCCGAGTGTACCCGAACAACTTTTCAGACACATAGGGTCCACTTGTGACTGAGTGGTATTTTTAAGTCACTACAGCGCAAACGCCTCCGCGGGCAGACTCATCAGGCATTCGCTGCCCGCTTCCACAGCGGCGCGGTGCGCTGCAGTACGCGGCAGCAAGCGCTTGAAGTAGAACTCGCACGTCGCCAGCTTGGCCTTGGCAAACTCGACATCGTCGTGGGCCTGCGCCGCGATCGCCATGCGCAGCCACAGGTAGGCGAGGATGATGTAGCCGCTGTACATCAAGTAATCCACGGCAGCGGCGCCCACTTCGTCAGGATTTTTCATCGCGGCAATACCGACCTGGGTGGTCAGTTCGCCCCACTCTCCGTTCAGTTGATTGAGCTGTGCCACAAAGGCCTTGAACTGTGGATGTTCAGCATTCGCTGCGCAGAACTTATGCACAATTTTGGTGAAGCCGCGCAGCAACTTGCCCTGGCTGCCCAATACCTTGCGGCCCAGCAGGTCGAGCGCCTGGATGCCATTGGTGCCTTCATAGATCGGCGCAATCCGCGCATCGCGGGCCAGTTGCTCCATGCCCCATTCGCGGATATAGCCGTGGCCGCCGAACACCTGCATGCCGTGGTTGGTCACTTCCAGCCCGGTGTCGGTCATAAACGCCTTGCAGATGGGCGTGAGAAACGCCAACAGGTCTTCAGCGTCCTGGCGTTGAGCGGCGTCGCTGCTCAAGTGCGCAGTGTCGAGCAACTGCGCGGTGAAGTAGGTCAGTGCGCGGTTGCCTTCGTTGAAGGCTTTCATGGTCAGCAGCATGCGGCGCACATCGGGGTGCACGATGATCGGGTCGGCGGCTTTGTCCGGAGCCTTGGCGCCGGTGAGCGAGCGCATTTGCAGGCGGTCGTTGGCGTATTTGATCGCGCCCTGAAAGCTTGCCTCGCCGTTGCACAGGCCTTGCATGCCGGTGCCCAGCCGCGCGTGGTTCATCATGGTGAACATGCAGTTGAGGCCTTTGTTCGCCTCGCCAATCAAAAAGCCCCTGGCACCGTCGAAGTTCAGCACGCAGGTGGCCGAGGCCTTGATGCCCATCTTGTGCTCGATGGACCCGCAGTGCACCGCGTTGCGCTCGCCGGAATCGGCGTGGAACTTGGGCACAATAAACAGCGAGATGCCCTTGGTGCCCGCCGGCGCATCCGGCAGTTTGGCCAACACCAGGTGGATGATGTTGGCGCTCATGTCGTGCTCACCGGCCGAGATGAAGATCTTGCTGCCGGTGACCGCATAACTGCCGTCCGCCTGTGGCACGGCGCGGGTCTTGATCAGGCCGAGGTCGGTGCCGCAATGGGCTTCGGTGAGGCACATGGTACCGGTCCATTCACCGGCCGTGAGTTTGCCCAGGAAGGTGTCTTTCTGCTCAGGGGTGCCGTGGGCGTGGATCGCCGACATGGCGCCGTGAGTCAGCCCGGGGTACATACCCCAGGAGGTGTTGCTGGAGCCGATCATCTCACTGAGCACCAGGCCCAGGGATTGCGGCAAGCCCTGGCCACCGTAGGCCGGGTCCGCCGCCACGCCGTGCCAGCCGCCTTCGACGTACTGGGCGAAGGCTTCCTTGAACCCCTTGGGCGTGGTGACGACACCATTATCGAAATGGCAGCCTTCTTCATCGCCGCTGCGGTTGAGCGGCGAGAGCACGTTCTCGCAGAATCTGGCGCCTTCTTCGAGGATCGCGCTGACCATGTCCGGGCTGGCGTCGGTTGCGCCCAGCGCGGCGTAGTGGCCGTGGAAATCGAACACGTTGTCGATCAGAAAGCGCATGTCGCGCAGGGGAGCTTTGTACTCAGGCATGGTCATGTCTCCGGCAGCAGATGGTCTCAACCTACTGCCGGCGCACGCCGCAAACAATCACTGTAGAACCGCTGAATACAGCGCCATTACTCAACCGGTAGCGCTTTCCATGCGCACTGCGCCACGGCGCGTCTGCCCGGCGGCAATCACACAGTTACGCCCCGCGCCCTTGGCGGCATAGAGTGCCTGGTCGGCAGACTTGAGGACTTCTTCCGGCGTGCGCTGCTCGGCCTGGCGTTCGGCCACGCCGATGCTGACGGTCACCGACACACTTGTCGCGCCGCTGCCCGCCCGGCGCTGACGGCCTTGCTGATCATCATGGGGACGGTCCGCGTTGCGCAGCTTGATGTCGTAATTGGCGACAATTTCGCGGATTTCTTCCAGGTGCGGCATGCACTCATCCAGGGTCTTGCCGGCAAATACCACGGCGAACTCCTCACCACCGTAGCGATAGGCACGCCCGCCGCCGTTGACCTTGGACAGCTTGCTCGCCACCAGACGCAGCACTTGGTCACCCACGTCGTGACCATGGGTATCGTTGAAGCGTTTGAAGTGATCGACGTCGGTCATTGCCAGCACATAGTTGCGCCCCAGCCGTTGCATGCGTTCGTTGAGGGCGCGGCGCCCCGGCAGGCCGGTCAGCTCATCGCGGAACGCCATTTGATAGGCCTCGTGGGCCACGCCGGCAGCAATCATCAGCATCACCTGGCTGCACATGATGTTCAGGGTAAACGGCAGGATGAAGGTTTTCGGCAACATCCAGAACAGCCCCAGCAGCCCGACCAACTGCGCCGCATGCAACGGGCGCGGCTGGTACCAGTACTGCGCGGCGAGGGTCAGAAAACCGATCAGGAACATCGGATAGGACAACTGGATCAGGCTCATCCAAGTGCCGTGCAGCGCCGGCCAGCGAATCTCTGCCAGCCAGTTCAGTACCGCCTGGGGAAAACTTTGTTCCAGGGCCAGCGCCACACTGCCGATGGCCAGCAACACGGCGCAGCGGGCCACGAAGTCGCGGAACAAATGGGTCTTCTCCTGCCACAGCGCGTAGATGCTGAACAGCAGCGGCAACAACAGGCAACACAGATGAAATACCACCGCCGCGTCTTCGCGCACGCGGCCGTTGTCGCGATAGAAATCGGTCTGGGTATCGAGCAGGAAGTAGGCGATGTACACCGTGATCATCAAAAACAGCTCACGCTGACGGCGATATACCGCGCAGTACGAACCGCCGAGCAACAGCACCAAGGTGGGCAACACGTTGAACAATGATGTGAAGAAGACGTTGAGGTCCTTGACGTACGCAGCCGAGAGCCCGGCCAGCAAGAGCAGCAACGAAGGGAGAAAATGACTGAAACGTACAGCGGACACGCGTGACAAGGGTAAAACTCCGACCCGCAAAAAATGATGGCGATGTGCCTTGGCCGGAACAGTTAAGCACACCCTGCCTGCCATGTATCACATTGCCATCACTGTAACGGCAGCCGGCGGCAATCCCTGAGCGCCGCGCTGTGTTTTTTATCCGCTATAAAAAAACCGCCGCTCCCAAAGGAAGCGGCGGTTTCAGGTAAACCCGGTGAGGCTTAGTAAGCCAGGCCGAAGTCTTCCTCTTTCATGTCCATCAGGTTGTTGGCACCGGACAGCATGGTTGCCTTGTGCGCCAAGGTACGCGGCAGGATGCGCTGGAAGTAGAAGCGCGCGGTCTGCAGCTTGGCGGTGTAGAAGGCCTCTTCGGTGGTGCCGGCAGCCAGTTTTTCAGCCGCCAGGCGGGCCATGTCGGCCCAGAAGTAAGCCAGGCACGCGTAACCGGAGTACATCAGGTAATCCACCGAGGCAGCGCCGACTTCTTCACGGTCTTTCATCGCCGCCATGCCGACCTTCATGGTCAACTCGCCCCACTCTTTGTTCAGTGCAGCCAGCGGTGTCACGAATTCCTGAACGGCGGCGTTGCCTTCGTTGGCCTGGCAGAACTTGTGCACGATCTTGGTGAAGCCCTTGAGCGCTTCGCCTTGGGTCATCAGCACTTTACGGCCGAGCAGGTCCAGCGCCTGGATACCGGTGGTGCCTTCGTACAGCATCGAAATGCGGCTGTCGCGAACGTTCTGCTCCATGCCCCACTCGGCGATAAAGCCGTGGCCGCCGTAGATCTGCACGCCGTGGTTGGCCGCTTCAAAGCCGACTTCGGTCATGAACGCCTTGGCGATCGGGGTCATGAAGGCCAGCAGGCCATCGGCCTGTTTCTTGGCTTCGTCGTCGGTGCCGTACTTGACGATGTCCACTTGCTTGGCGGTGAAGTACACCATCGCACGGTTGCCTTCGGCGAAGGCTTTCATGGTCAGCAGCATGCGGCGCACGTCGGGGTGCACGATGATCGGGTCAGCAGCCTTGTCCGGCGCTTTCGGGCCGGTCAGGGAGCGCATTTGCAGACGGTCGCGAGCGTATTTCAGGCCGCCCTGGAAGCCGATCTCGGCGTGGGACAGGCCTTGCAGTGCGGTGCCCAGGCGAGCGGTGTTCATAAAGGTGAACATGCAGTTCAGGCCTTTGTTCGCCGGGCCGATCAGGAAACCGGTGGCCGCGTCGAAGTTCATCACGCAGGTGGCGTTGCCGTGGATGCCCATCTTGTGTTCCAGGGAACCACAGGTCACCGCGTTGCGCTCACCCACCGAACCGTCGGCGTTGGGCAGGAACTTCGGCACGATAAACAGCGAGATGCCTTTGGTGCCGGCCGGTGCGTCCGGCAGGCGGGCCAGTACGATGTGGACGATGTTGTCGGCCATGTCGTGTTCACCGGCCGAGATGAAGATCTTGGTGCCGGAGACTTTGTAGGAACCGTCGGCCTGAGGCTCGGCCTTGGTGCGCAGCATGCCCAGGTCGGTGCCGCAGTGTGGCTCGGTCAGGCACATGGTGCCGGTCCACTCGCCCGACACCAGTTTGGTCAGGTAAGCGTCTTGCTGCTCGGGGGTGCCGTGCTCGGAGATGGTGTTCATCGCGCCGTGGGACAGGCCTGGGTACATGCCCCACGACCAGTTGGCGGCGCCAACCATTTCACTCACCGCCAGGCCCAGGGATTCCGGCAGGCCTTGGCCGCCGTGCTCCACGTCGTGGGCCAGGCTAGGCCAGCCGCCTTCGACGAATTGCTTGTAGGCTTCTTTGAAACCCGTCGGCGTCTTAACGCCTGACTCACTCCAGGTGCACCCTTCGATGTCGCCTACGCGGTTCAGCGGTGCCAGCACTTGTTCACAGAACTTGGCGCCCTCTTCAAGGATGGCGTCAACCATGTCCGGAGTAGCGTCCTGGCAAGCCGGAAGGCTCTGATAGTGCGCTTCATAACCGAGCAGTTCGTCACGAACGAAGCGAATATCACGCAAGGGGGCCTTGTAGTCAGGCATAGCGATAAACCTCTGCTGATGTAGCTGGAATGAACAACCGCATGGAATGTGTTGTGGCGGTCAAACAGGTGTTTGAAACATACGTTTACGACCTGGGGATGTCAAGCGTCGGTCAGATGCCGTTTGTCATGACGTGCATCAATCCAGGCGCAACAAGGCCTGCGGCGAGATGCCACATCAAATGGGAGTAGAGATTGATCAGGGTGAAGGATGGCAAATATGGGAGGGGGGCTTGCCCCCTCCCAGATTTAGATCAGGCGTAGGTGTCGATCAGGGTACCGAGCATTTCGTCGGAAGCCTTGGCGACTTTGACGCCCAGCTCCACCTGAAACTTGCCTTCGGCCAGTTCCACCATATTGCTGGCGGAGTTGGTCGGCTGGCCACGGTTGACCGCCTGCAAGCGATCATTCTGGGCATCCGAAGGTTGGCTGGTGGCTGCACTGGCGATCTTGCCAGCGGCCTGGTCGACACGGCTTTGCCCGGACTGAATGGTATTCAGGCCCGAGTAAAACGCGCTGCTTCCAGAGATTTCCATGGCGTATGCCTGCCTTTAGAGAATCATGAACGCTGATTGAAGCAGAGAACGTAACAAAACGCCCGTCAAAAACCCTAATGGCATAATGCCTTGGCGATAGCCAAAATCAGTCAAGCAAGTCCAACTGCAAGTATTCCGCCACCGCTTCGGCGCCGGCATGCTTGAGTTTGGGCACGCGCCCCAGGCACGGTGCGGGCAACCGTTCGGCCAAGGTGGCGAGGTTTTCCTCCAGACGGGAGGTCTTGGGGTCGATGATGTTCGCGACCCAACCCGCCAGCGCCAAACCGTCCCGGGCGATGGCTTCGGCGGTGAGCAAGGCATGGCTGATACAGCCCAGACGCACGCCCACCACCAGGATCACCGGCAGTTTGAGCGCGATGGCCAGGTCCGACAGATTGGCCTGGTCAGCCAGCGGCACGCGCCAACCGCCCGCGCCCTCGATCAAGGTGAAATCCGCTCGCCGCGCCAGAACCTGCTGCATGGGCTTGAGCAGCGATTGCACCGTCAGCGAAACACCGGCCTCCCGCGCCGCCAGATGAGGGGCTATGGCCGGTTCGAACGCCACCGGATTGACCTCGGCATAACTCAACGGCAATGAACATTCGGCCAGCAGCGCCAGGGCATCGGCATTGCGCAGGCCGTTGGGGGTCACTGCACAACCGGAGGCCACGGGTTTGCCGGCGGCAGTGCTTTTGCCGGCTTGGCGGGCGGCATGCAGGAGGCCGGCGGCGACGGTGGTCTTGCCGACATCGGTGTCGGTGCCCGTAATGAAATAAGCGACGCTCATTGAGGTTTCTCCAGTACGGCGTACACCACTTGATAAGTCGCCGGCAGGCCCTGGGCCTGGCGGAACCGCTCATAAGCCTCGACCAGTGCCACAATCCGCGCCCGACCGGTCAACCCGCCGGGGCGGCCGGGGTTGAGGTTGTGTGCACCGAGGGCCTTCAATTCATGGGTCAGGCTGCGCACATCCGGGTAATGCAGCACATGGGGCTGGCGCTCCAGGCTGACCACGCGTAAACCGCTGGCCGCGCACAGTTGCTGGTAAGCCTCGAAGGTGCGGAAACGGTTGACGTGCACCAGGCCATCGGCGGCGCGCCAGCTTTCGCGCAGTTCATCCAATGTGCCCACGCACAAACTGGCAAACGCCAACACCCCGCCCGGTTGCAGCACGCGATGGGCCTCGCTGAGCACCGCATCGAAGTTCGCACACCATTGCACCGCAAGGCTGGAGAAAAGCAGCTCAAAGCGCTCGGCTTTCAGCGGCAAGCGTTCGGCATCCCCCGCGATGAAGTGCTGCGCGCCACCCAAGGGCCGCGCATGGTTGAGCATGCCTTCGGCAATATCCAGGGCCACGCCCTGGCTGGCGGGCAATAAATCCCCCAGCACGCGACTGAAATACCCCGTACCACATCCCATATCCAGCCAACGGCGCGGCGCACACGCTGCTGGCAGGCGCGACAGCAGTTCGTGCCCCACTGCGCGCTGCAACTCGGCGACGCTGTCGTAACTGGCCGCCGCACGGGAAAACGACGCCGCCACCTGGCGCTTGTCTGGCAAGGCACCCGGCAGAAGGGGATGAGATAGATCAGTCATCAACACACTCATGCAAAAAAGCCTGAATGGCCCCCGCTACGCCGTGGGGGTCTTCCAGAAGAAACGCGTGACCGGCCTGTTCAATCAGGCCGATTTCAACATCGGGCAGCAGCGCCAGCAGGTCGCTGGCGGCTTCGGCGGGCACCAAGCCGTCCATACCGGCAAACAGATGCAGCTGCGGGCCGCGATAGGCCAGCAAGGCTTCGCGGGTGTCCAGTTGCGCAAGCAGTTCAAGACCGGTCATCAACACGGCGGACGGCGTATTCGGCGCGCCGCTGACCAACAAACGCGCGAGCCCGCGAGGGTCTGCGGCGCCTTTGGCACACAACAGGCCGAAGCGCTTGAGCGTGACCTGGGAGTCCGCGTGGCACCCGGCGAGAAACGCATCGAAGGTCTCGGCGGACATCGCGCTCGGCCAACTGTCGTGGGCGACAAAACACGGGTTGCTCGCCAGGGTCAGCACGCCGCAGCAGCGTTCACCGCGTCGCGCCGCCAATTCAGAGGCCAGCATGCCGCCCAGTGACCAACCGCCGAGCCAGGTGTTGTCCGGCAAGGTGGCGTCGAGTTCATCCAACCATTCGCCGAGGTCGCTGGAGTCCAGCGCCGGCAACGGCTCGATCTGTACGTGCAGATGCTCGTCCAGCCCACGCAATGCGGCGGCCAACGGTTCCAGCGGCGATACGCCAAGGCCCCAGCCGGGCAGCAATATCAGTCGATCACGCATGGTCGGGCTCCAGGGCGCCTGGCAAGCGGAAACACTCTTCCAATGCGTTTAACAATAGCTGCACCTGCGCCACGCTGTGGGCCGCCGTTAACGTCACGCGCAAACGGGCGCTGCCGACGGGCACAGTAGGTGGGCGGATCGCGGTGACCATCAGGCCACGCTCGCGCAGCATCTGGGATAAACGCACGGCCCTGGCGCTGTCGCCGATCAGGATCGGCTGGATCGGCGTAAAGCTGTCCATCAGGTCCAGGCCAAGCTGCTCGGCGCCGTGGCGGAACTGCCGGATCAGGCCGTTGAGGTGTTCACGCCGCCAATGCTCGGTGCGCAGCAGTTCCAGGCTTTTCAAGGTGGCGCAGGCCAGCGCCGGTGGTTGGCTGGTGGTGTAGATATACGGGCGAGCAAACTGGATCAGGCTTTCGACCAAGTCTTCACTGCCCGCCACAAACGCGCCCGCAGTACCGAAGGCTTTGCCCAGGGTGCCGACCAATACGGGCACGTCTTCCTGGCTCAAGCCGAAATGCTCGACGATGCCTGCGCCGTTGGCGCCCAGCGGGCCGAACCCGTGGGCGTCGTCCACCATCAGCCAGGCGCCTTTGGCCTTGGTCTCACGGGCCAACGCGGGCAAGTCAGCCAAATCGCCGTCCATGCTGAACACGCCATCGGTGACTACCAACGTATTACCCGTGGCTTTCTCCAGGCGCTTGGCCAGGCTGGCCGCGTCGTTGTGCAGGTAGCGATTGAAGCGCGCCCCAGACAGTAAGCCCGCATCCAGCAAAGACGCGTGATTGAGCCGATCTTGCAGCACCGTATCGCCCTGCCCTACCAACGCCGTGACCGCGCCCATATTGGCCATGTAGCCGGTGGTAAACAGCAGCGCACGCGGGCGACCGGTCAGGTCGGCCAGCGCCTCTTCCAGCTCATGGTGCGGCGTGGCATGCCCGACCACCAAGTGCGAAGCACCGCCGCCCACGCCCCAACGGGACGCCCCGGCGCGCCAGGCCTCGATCACTTGCGGATGATTGGCCAGGCCCAGGTAGTCGTTATTGCAGAAGGCGAGCAACGGTTGGCCGTCGACCACCACTTCCGGGCCCTGAGGGGTCTGGAGTAAAGGGCGTTGACGGTAAAGGTGTTCGGCACGGCGGGCAGCGAGGCGCGTGGCGAGATCGAAAGACATGCAGGCCTCGGTTTAACAGGTTTAACTCAGTCGCGAATGTCGGAGGGGCTGCTTCGCAGCCCAGCGCGGGACAAGCCTGCTCACCACAGCAAGCCGGCTCCTACTGGGTCCGAATCAGACGGCAGCGTTGTAGAACTGCTCGGTGCTCTTCTGCTCCACCAACGCCTGCTCGATCGCCGCCTGATGCACTTCATCGGCGTGCTCTTCACGGGCTTCCGGCAGGATGCCCAGGCGCGAGAACAGTTGCATGTCCTTGTCGGCCTGCGGGTTGGCAGTGGTCAGCAGCTTGTCGCCGTAGAAGATCGAGTTGGCACCGGCGAAAAACGCCAGGGCCTGCATCTGCTCGTTCATGGCTTCACGACCGGCCGACAGGCGCACGTGGGATTGCGGCATCAGGATGCGCGCCACGGCGAGCATGCGGATGAAGTCGAACGGGTCGATATCTTCGGCGTTTTCCAGCGGCGTACCGGCCACTTTCACCAGCATATTGATCGGCACCGACTCCGGGTGCTCCGGCAGGTTGGCCAACTGGATCAGCAGGTTGGCGCGGTCGTCGAGGGACTCGCCCATGCCGAGGATGCCGCCGGAGCAGATCTTCATCCCCGAATCACGCACGTAGGCCAGGGTTTGCAGGCGCTCGCTGTAGGTGCGGGTCGTGATGATGCTGCCGTAGAACTCCGGCGAGGTATCCAGGTTGTGGTTGTAGTAGTCGAGGCCAGCCTGGGCCAGGGCTTCAGTCTGGTCCTGGTCGAGACGGCCGAGGGTCATGCAGGTTTCCAGGCCCATGGCCTTCACGCCTTTGACCATCTGCAGTACGTAGGGCATGTCTTTGGCCGACGGGTGTTTCCAGGCGGCGCCCATGCAGAAGCGGGTCGAACCGATGGCCTTGGCGCGAGCGGCCTCTTCGAGGACCTTCTGCACTTCCATCAGTTTTTCTTTTTCGAGGCCCGTGTTGTAGTGGCCCGACTGCGGACAATATTTGCAATCTTCCGGGCAGGCGCCGGTTTTGATCGACAGCAAGGTCGACACCTGTACACGGTTCGCGTCGAAATGCGCACGGTGTACGGTCTGCGCCTGGAACAAGAGGTCGTTGAACGGCTGCACGAACAGTGCTTTGACTTCGGCCAGGGACCAATCGTGACGCAAGGTGGCGGTGATGCTGGCGCTCATGGGCGATTCCTTGATTATGCTTGGGCTTTCGCTGCGGGAAGGGCAATACCCACAGGCGCGACACGGATGCTCGGCATATTTAAGGAAGATTCATGCACTGTCAACCTGGATACAAACACCAAGTTTACATCTGGTCAAAAACCGTACAGACCTGTTTAATCTGCGACGAAGCCACAGAAACAGCCGATTGTGTGTGCAACGTCTGCGAAACCGAGCTGCCCTGGCTGATGGAGCACTGCCAAACCTGCGCATTGCCCCTGGCGATGGACGGATTGATCTGCGGCCAATGCCTCAAACAACCGCCCGCCTTTAAACAAGTAATCGCACCCTGGACCTACAGCTTTCCCGTGGACACCCTGATCAGCCGCTTCAAGCACCAGGCACGCTGGCCACTTGGGCATCTGCTGGGGCACTTGCTGGGAAAATACCTGCAACATCGCTTCGACAACCACGAACTCATTCGCCCGGACGCACTGCTGCCGGTGCCCATGGCGAGCCAGCGCCTGCGTGAGCGCGGTTATAACCAGGCGCTGATGCTGGCGCGCTGGCTCAGCGCCGACCTGACTCTCCCCTGCAATGAACACGTGTTGTTGCGCCCCCACGAAACCCTGGCGCAACAGAACCTCGACGCCAAGAGCCGCAAACGCAACCTGCTCAACGCCTTTGCCCTGGCCCCCGACGCGCAGGTACAAGACCGCCACTTCGCGCTGGTGGACGACGTCCTCACCACCGGCGCTACCGCCCACAGCCTGGCGCGGCTGTTGATCAGCGCCGGCGCGCGGCAGGTGGATGTGTACTGCCTGGCCCGCACCCCCAAGCCTGGCACTTGACTCTCATGCCACTCGGCCGCAACGTCCGCTCATCCCAATACAGCGTATGCCCATGTCTCTCCCGACTTTGCTCAGCCAACATATCGTCCGCCGCCCTCAGCGCATCGCGCTGCTGGGGCACATCGCCGAACAGGGCTCCATCACCCGCGCCGCCAAAAGTGCCGGCTTGAGCTACAAGGCCGCGTGGGATGCCATCGATGAACTGAACAACCTCGCGCAAAAACCCCTGGTAGAACGCAGTGTCGGCGGCAAGGGCGGTGGCGGTGCCAAACTCACCGCCGAAGGCGAACGGGTGTTGCGCCTCTACCAACGCCTGCAAGCGTTACAGGCCGAGGTGCTGGGTTCGGACGAAGCGGCCAGTGACTTCAATCTGCTGGGCCGCCTGATGCTGCGCACCAGTGCGCGCAACCAGTTGCATGGCCAGGTCAGCGCGATTGAAAGCCACGGCCGCAATGATCTGATTCATTTGCAACTTGCGGGTGGGCTGAGCCTCACAGCCCAAATCACCCACGACAGTACGCAACGGCTGGAGCTGGAGATCGGCGTGGAAGTCGTCGCGCTGATCAAGGCCGGCTGGCTGGAATTGCTCGCATCGCACAGCACTGCAACACTCGGACACAATTGCTTGAGCGGAACAGTCGACGCCATTCTCCACGCCGAGGACGGCCCCAGCGAAGTGCGCATCGCCCTGCCCAATGGCCAGGTTTTATGCGCCTTGGCGCAGCCCGCCGTACTCAAGGACCTGGACGCTGCCGAAGGCCGGGCAATCCACGTGCAATTTGCCCCCAGTCATGTATTGCTCGGCACGCCGGTCTGAGCTGCAGAGTTCTTCAAACTGCAACAACTTCGTCACACCCGCTCCTTAAGGTGTCTGCAAAAACCGCAGGGAGCCTGAGATGAGCCTATTAGAAGAAAACCAAGCCACCGACCTTGAACAGATGGTTGGCCTCACCCGCCGCCGCTTTATCGGCGCCGGCGCCTTGTGCGGTGCCGCGATGTTCCTGGGCGGCAACCTGCTGAGCCGTAGCGCGCTGGCCGTGAATGCCACTTCCGCCAGCCCGCTGCTGGGGTTTGCCAGCATCGCCGCCGCGACCAGCGACACCATCACCTTGCCGCCGGGCTACAGCGCCTCGGTGCTGATCAGTTGGGGCCAGCCGCTGCACAAGAGCGCGCCGGCCTTCGACCCATCCGGCAACGGCACGGCCAAGGCGCAGGAACAACAATTCGGCGACAACAACGACGGCATGAGCCTCTTCGCCTTCCCCGGTGACGACAACCGCGCGCTGATGGCGATCAACAACGAATACACCAACTACCGCTACCTCTACGCCCACGGCGCGCGCCGCAATCGGCCGAAGACGTGCACAAGGCCCAGGCCAGCGAAGGCGTGTCGGTGATCGAAGTGCGGCGCAAGGGCGACACCTGGCAGTTCGTCCAGGACTCGCGCTACAACCGCCGCATCCACGGCAACTCGCCGATCCGCCTGAGCGGCCCCGCTGCCGGCCACGACTGGCTGAAAACCAGCGCCGACAAATCCGGCAGGAAAGCCCTCGGCACCTTCCAGAACTGCGCCAACGGCATGACACCGTGGGGCACTTATCTGACCTGTGAAGAGAACTTCACCGACTGCTTCGGCAGCAGCAACCCACAACAAACCTTCGACGCGGGGCAGAAACGCTACGGCGTAGTGGCCGCCAGTAAAGAGATCAACTGGCACCTGCACGACCCGCGCTTCGACATGGCCAAGAACCCCAACGAACTCAACCGCCATGGCTGGGTAGTGGAAATCGATCCGTTCGACCCGCAATCCACCCCGGCCAAACGCACGGCCCTGGGCCGCTTCAAACACGAAAACGCCGCCCTCGCCGAAACCCGCGATGGCCGCGCCGTTGTGTACATGGGCGACGACGAGCGCGGTGAGTTCATCTACAAGTTCGTCAGCCGCGACAAGATCAACCACAAGAACCCCAAGGCCAACAAAGACCTGCTCGACCACGGCACCTTGTATGTGGCGATCTTCGACGCGGGCGATGGCGATGCCGACCATCCAAAAGGCAAAGGCCAATGGGTTGAGCTGACGCACGGGAAAAACGGCATCGACGCCAGCACCGGTTTTGCCAATCAGGCCGAAGTGCTGATCCATGCGCGCCTGGCCGCCAGCGTGGTCAAAGCCACGCGCATGGACCGCCCGGAATGGATCGTGGTCAGCCCCACCGATGGCCAGGTCTATTGCACCCTGACCAACAACGCCAAGCGCGGCGAAGACGGCCAACCCGTGGGCGGCCCCAACCCACGGGAGAAGAACGTCTACGGCCAGATCCTGCGCTGGAAAGCCAATGCCGAAGACCACGGCGCGGCCGATTTCAGCTGGGATCTGTTTGTGGTGGCCGGCAACCCCGGCGTACACGCGGGCAAGCCCAAGGGCGGCTCGTCCAACATCAACCCGCAGAACATGTTCAACAGCCCCGACGGCCTGGGTTTCGACAAGGCCGGGCGCCTGTGGATCCTCACCGACGGGGACTACAGCAACGCGGGCGACTTCGCCGGCATGGGCAATAACCAGATGCTCTGCGCCGACCCGGCGACCGGCGAAATCCGCCGTTTCATGGTCGGGCCGGTGGCCTGTGAAGTGACGGGAATCAGCTTTTCGCCGGACCAGAAAACCCTGTTTGTGGGGATCCAGCATCCGGGGGAAACCGGCGGTTCGACGTGGCCGGAGCATCTGCCGAATGGGAAGCCGCGGTCTTCGGTGATGGCGATTCGCAGGGATGATGGCGGGATCGTCGGCGCCTGATAGGACCCCATCGGGGGCAAGCCCCCTCCCACATGGGAACGCATTTCAAATGTGGGAGGGGGCTTGCCCCCGAAGGCGATAGCACAGGCTCCACCTATCCCAAGCCCGGTGCGTTACCATACCCGGCCGGACGCGGCGCCCTGCTGCCCGCAGGAGTTCCCATGGCCCATCCGTTTGAAACCCTCACCCCTGACCTGGTGCTCGACGCCGTCGAAAGCATCGGTTTCCTCAGCGATGCTCGTGTCCTGGCGCTCAACAGCTACGAAAACCGCGTGTATCAGGTGGGCATCGAAGACTCCGAACCCTTGATCGCCAAGTTCTATCGCCCCCAGCGCTGACCAACGACGCGATCCTCGAAGAACACCGCTTCACTTTCGAACTGGCCGAATGCGATGTGCCGGTCGTCGCGCCACTGATCCACAACGGCGAAAGCCTGTTCGAACACGAAGGTTTCCGCTTCACCCTGTTCCCTCGCCGTGGCGGCCGTGCGCCGGAGCCGGGCAACCTTGATCAACTGTATCGCCTCGGGCAACTGCTCGGCCGTTTGCACGCGGTGGGCTCCACCCGCCCGTTCGAACACCGTGAAGCCCTGGGTGTGAAGAACTTCGGTCACGACTCACTCAACACATTGCTTGAAGGCAATTTCATTCCAAAAAGCCTGCTGCCGGCCTACGAGTCTGTGGCCCGCGACCTGCTCAAGCGCGTGGAAGACGTCTACAAGGCCACCCCGCACAAGAACATCCGCATGCACGGCGATTGCCACCCCGGCAACATGATGTGTCGTGACGAGATGTTCCATATCGTCGACCTGGATGACTGCCGCATGGGCCCGGCGGTGCAGGATCTGTGGATGATGCTCGCCGGTGACCGTCAGGAATGCCTGGGCCAACTGTCGGAATTGATGGACGGCTACCAGGAATTCCACGACTTCGACCCGCGTGAATTGGCGCTGATCGAACCGCTGCGCGCCTTGCGCCTGATGCACTACAGCGCCTGGCTGGCACGGCGCTGGGACGACCCGGCGTTCCCCCACAGCTTCCCGTGGTTTGGCAGCGAGCGGTATTGGGGCGATCAGGTGCTGGCGTTGCGTGAGCAACTCTCAGCCCTCAACGAAGAACCATTGAAACTGTTTTAACTGCTAGAACAAGGACTCTGCAATGCACGCCGCCAACCCCCGCAAGGGGTACATCCTGGGCCTCAGCGCCTATGTCATCTGGGGCTTGTTCCCGCTCTACTTCAAAGCCATCGCCAGCGTACCCGCCGCCGAGATCATCGTGCACCGCGTGCTGTGGTCGGCGCTGTTCGGCGGCTTGCTGTTGATGGTGTGGAAGCACCCCGGCTGGTTCCGCGAGCTGCGCGACAACCCCAAGCGCCTGGCGATCCTGGCCCTCAGCGGTTCGTTGATTGCGGGCAACTGGCTGACGTATGTGTGGTCGGTGAACAGCGGGCGCATGCTGGAAGCGAGCCTGGGTTACTACATCAACCCGCTGGTAAATGTGCTGCTGGGCATGCTGCTTCTCGGTGAGCGCCTGCGCCGACTGCAATGGGCGGCCGTGGGCCTGGCCGCAGTGGGTGTGGCGCAACAGGTGTGGCAGGTGGGCAGTTTGCCGTGGGTGTCACTGGTGTTGGCGCTGACCTTTGGCTTCTACGGCCTGATCCGCAAACAGGCGCCGGTCAAGGCGCTGCCGGGGCTGGTGGTGGAAACCTGGATGCTGGTGCCGATTGCCGTCGCATGGTTGCTGTTCAACCCCTCGGCCCACAGTGCGCAACTGGAGTTCTGGAGTACTTCCGAAGCCTGGTGGCTGGTGGCTGCGGGCCCGGTGACGCTGGTCCCGCTGGTGTGCTTCAACGCCGCTGCACGGCATCTGCCTTACACGGCGCTGGGCTTCTTGCAGTACGTCGCACCGACCCTGGTGTTGCTGGAGGCCGTGCTGCTGTTCGGCGAACACCTGGCGCCCAGCACGCTGATCGCCTTCGCGTTTATCTGGGCTGGCCTGGTGGTCTACAGCGTGGATGCCTGGCTGACCGTGCGCAAACGCTGATCAAATAACGTACAACGCCATGCAAGCCACGATCAGCGTGGCTTGCAGGCATTCACCCCAAGGTTATCCACAGGCCCATGCAAGTTTTCCATGCATAACCCTGTGGACAGATTATTCCTCGTTGCGCAGCTCCACCATCAAGTCATCCGCCAAGGTTTCCAGGGATAGCTGCAAGCTCTCCAGGGACAACGACGGCGGCACCTGCAACAACGCTTCGGCGGTGAACAGCGGGTCGCCACTCATGGGGGCCGGGCGCACATCCGTGCTCAAGCGCTCCAGGTTCACGCCTTGCTGGCTCAACAATGCCGTGATCTCACGCACGATGCCCGAACGGTCATTGCCCACCAGCGTCATCACAATCGGTTTGGACGCCGAAGCCTGCCCGGTACTGCCCTCACCCACCAGCACGCGAATGCCGTGTGTGGATAAGTCCTCCAGCGCCCCCAACAATGCCTGACGGCTTTCCGCTGGTACGCTGACCCGCAGGATCCCGGCAAACTGCCCGGCCATATGGGCCATGCGGCTTTCCAGCCAGTTGCCCCCGTGGGCGGCAATGTTCTGCGCGATGCGCTCGACCAGGCCGGGTTTGTCGGCGGCGATAATTGTGAGTACAAGATGGTCCATGGCGAAGCCCTCTGAATTCAATCTACAAGGTGGACCCGGGGCCCCCGAAAACAAATCGTGTACCATTTTTATATTTATCTGGAACAATCCAATAGTTTTTTGAGAACATCCCGTTCTCCGCTGTGACCGTACGACCAAAGTGGGTCGCTAAACGACGTATTTAGTCTAATTTTCACAACCGCAAGTCATCATGTAGTATGCCCAACCGTGCACTACATAATGAAAATCTGAAAAAGCGCATAAGCTCCGCAGAGTGAGGCAAGCAATGACTGAACACGTTCAAGTCGGTGGCCTGCAGGTCGCCAAAGTCCTGTTCGACTTCGTGAACAACGAAGCCATTCCCGGTACCGGCATCACTGCCGACCAGTTCTGGGCCGGCGCCGACAAGGTCATCCACGACCTGGCGCCGAAGAACAAAGCCCTACTCGCCAAACGCGATGATTTCCAGGCGCGTATCGACACCTGGCACCAGACCCACGCCGGCCAGGCCCACGACCCGGTGGCCTACAAAGCCTTCCTGCAAGACATCGGATACCTGCTGCCAGAAGCCGCAGACTTCCAGGCCTCGACCCAAAACGTCGATGACGAAATCGCCCGCATGGCCGGCCCGCAGTTGGTGGTGCCGGTGATGAATGCCCGTTTCGCCCTCAACGCCTCCAATGCGCGCTGGGGTTCGCTGTACGACGCGCTGTACGGCACCGACGCCATCAGCGAAGCCGACGGCGCCGAGAAGGGCAAGGGCTACAACAAGGTGCGTGGCGACAAGGTTATCGCCTTCGCCCGCGCCTTCCTCGACGAAGCCGCGCCGCTCAGCGCCGGCAGCCACGTCGACTCCACCGGTTACAAGATCGTCGACGGCACGCTGATCGTCAGCCTCAAGGGCGGCAGCAACAGTGGCCTGCGTGACGATGCCCAGTTGATCGGTTTCCAGGGCCCTGCGGCCGAGCCGATTGCGATCCTGCTGAAACACAACGGCCTGCACTTCGAAATCCAGATCGACGCCAGCACTCCCGTCGGCCAGACCGATGCCGCCGGCGTCAAAGATGTGCTGATGGAAGCCGCGCTGACCACCATCATGGACTGCGAAGACTCCGTCGCCGCGGTGGATGCCGACGACAAAGTGGTGATCTACCGCAACTGGCTCGGCCTGATGAAGGGCGACCTGGCCGAAGAAGTGGCCAAGGGCGGCAAGACCTTCACCCGTACCATGAACGCCGACCGTGTCTACACCGGTGTGGACGGTCAGGATGTGACGCTGCACGGCCGTTCGCTGTTGTTCGTGCGCAACGTGGGTCACCTGATGACCATCGACGCGATCCTCGACAAGAACGGCGATGAAGTGCCGGAAGGCATCCTCGACGGCCTGGTCACCAACCTGGCGGCGGTCCACAGCCTCAACGGCAACAACACCCGCAAGAACAGCCGCACCGGCTCGGTGTACATCGTCAAGCCGAAGATGCACGGCCCGGAAGAAGCCGCGTTCACCAACGAGCTGTTTGGTCGCATCGAAGACGTGCTGAACCTGCCGCGCAACACCCTCAAGGTCGGGATCATGGACGAGGAGCGCCGCACCACGGTCAACCTCAAAGCCTGCATCAAGGCTGCCAGCGAGCGCGTGGTGTTTATCAACACCGGCTTCCTCGACCGCACCGGCGACGAGATCCACACCTCCATGGAGGCGGGCGCGATGGTGCGCAAGGCCGCCATGAAGGCCGAAAAATGGATCGGCGCCTACGAGAACTGGAACGTCGATATCGGCCTGAGCACCGGCCTGCAAGGCCGTGCGCAGATCGGTAAAGGCATGTGGGCGATGCCCGACCTGATGGCTGCGATGCTCGAACAGAAAATCGCCCACCCATTGGCCGGTGCCAACACGGCCTGGGTGCCGTCGCCGACGGCGGCTGCGCTGCATGCCTTGCACTACCACAAGGTCGACGTGTTCGCCCGCCAGGCCGAACTGGCCACACGCGAGCGCGCCTCGGTGGACGATATCCTGACGATTCCCCTGGCCAGCAACACCGATTGGTCCGAGGAAGAAATCCGCAACGAGCTGGACAACAACGCCCAGGGCATCCTCGGTTACGTGGTCCGCTGGATCGACCAGGGTGTCGGCTGCTCCAAAGTGCCGGACATCAACGATGTGGGCCTGATGGAAGACCGCGCCACCCTGCGCATCTCCAGCCAGCACATCGCCAACTGGCTGCGCCACGGCATCGTCAACGAAGCCCAGGTGCTGGAAAGCCTCAAGCGCATGGCGCCTGTGGTGGACCGTCAGAATGCCGGGGATGCGTTGTACCGCCCATTGGCTCCGGATTTCGACAGCAACATCGCGTTCCAGGCAGCGGTGGAGTTGGTAATCGAGGGGACCAAGCAGCCCAACGGTTATACCGAGCCGGTGTTGCACCGTCGGCGTCGGGAGTTCAAGGCTAAAAACGGCCTGTAAATGAAAAAGCCCTGATCGTGAGATCAGGGCTTTTTCATTGGGGCTTGTAGTGACCAGACTGGCCCCCGATGAGGCCGGCACAGCTACCGACACGCTCAGGAAGCCATCCCCAACTCCCGCTTCACCAACTTCGCCAACTTCACGCTATCAATCGGCTTGAGCAAAAAGTCCACCACGCTCAAATGCATCGCATCAATCACATCCGGGGCTTCGGCATCGCCGGACATGATGATGATCGGCAGCGCCGCACGGGTGGATTCTCGCACCTGGCGAATCAGCTCCAGGCCATTGCTCGGTGCCATGCGCAAGTCGGTGATCAGCAAACCGATGGAGCTGCTGGATTTCAATAAACTCCACGCAGCCTCGCCACTCTCGGCCGTCATGCAGCGAATACCGTCCAGCCCCAGGATCTCCGCCAACAGTTCCCGTGCGTCTTTGTCGTCATCGACGATCAACACACGTTGCGGCGGTAAATCAGGCTCCAGCATCACGGCGCTCAGCGCCTCGCGCTCGGCATCACTCAAAATATCGTGGTCGGACATACGGTTCTCAGCAGTTTTCATCAATCCCCCAGCACACTCGTCAGACATCTGCGGAAGGGCGATCAATGTGCACTTCGTCGGAAAGTTTGCCTAGTGGGTGTTCTACGGGGTTTGGACGATATTCATGTAAGGTTTTTCCCTAGCTCTACGCTGTTTTCATCGACCTAGACTTACGTCCAATGGGCACCCACCGCGTAGGAGCCGACCATGCAGGACGATAACGACAAAAAAACTGCGGTCACTGTTATGAGTAAAGCTGATGCTTTCACGCAGGCGGGTAAAACCGCCGTGTTGCAGAACATCCACGGCACCCTGCAATTCCTGCAACGTTTCCCGCCATTCAATCAAATGGAAAATGCGCACCTGGCGTTTTTGGTTGAACAGTGCCAATTACGCTTCTTCGGCCCCGGCGAGAGCATTCTCAAGCCATCGGGCGGGCCGGTGGAGCACTTCTACATCGTCAAGCAAGGCCGCGTCGTGGGCGAGCGGCCGGACTCGGCAGAAACCACCTTCGAAATCACCACCGGTGAGTGCTTCCCCCTCGCCGCGCTGCTGGGCGAACGGGCCACGCGCACTGAGCATAAAGCCGCCGAAGACACCTTCTGCCTGCAACTGAACAAGCCGGCCTTTATCAAGCTGTTCGCCCTCTCCAGCCCGTTTCGTGACTTTGCCCTGCGTGGCGTCAGCAGCCTGTTGGATCAGGTCAACCAGCAGGTGCAGCAAAAAGCCGTGGAAACCCTCGGCACTCAATATTCGTTGAACACCCGCCTGGGCGAATTGGCCATGCGCCACCCGGTGATGTGCAGCCCGGACACGCCGCTGCGCGAAGCGGTGACGCTGATGCACGAGCAACAAGTGGGCAGCATTGTGATCGTCGACGCGCACCAGGCGCCCCTGGGGATTTTTACCCTGCGCGATCTGCGCCAGGTGGTGGCCGACGGCACCAGCGATTTCAACCAGGCCATCGACAGTCATATGACCCAGGCGCCGTTCTTCTTGACCCCGGACCACAGCGCCTTCGACGCCGCCATCGCCATGACCGAGCGGCATATCGCCCATGTGTGCCTGGTCAAGGACCAGCGTCTGTGTGGCGTGGTGTCCGAGCGCGACCTGTTTTCCCTGCAACGGGTCGACCTGGTGCACCTGGCCCGCACCATCCGCAACGCGCCCAGGGTGGAGAATCTGGTGGCGATTCGCGGGGAAATCGGCCAGTTGGTCGAGCGAATGCTCGCCCATGGCGCGTCATCCACCCAGATCACTCACATCATTACCCTGCTCAACGATCACACCGTGTGCCGGGTGATCGAGTTGACCCTCGCCGAAAAAGGCGACCCCGGCGTGCCCTTCAGTTGGTTGTGTTTCGGCAGCGAAGGCCGTCGTGAGCAAACGCTGTACACCGACCAGGACAACGGCATTCTGTTCGAGGCCAGGGACGCGGTGGAAGCCGCCGAGATTCGCGGTCGGTTGCTGCCCCTGGCGCAGCAGATCAACCAGAGCCTGGCGCTGTGCGGGTTCAGCCTGTGCAAGGGCAACATCATGGCCGGCAACCCCGAGCTGTGCCTGTCGCGGGCGGAATGGGCGCGACGGTTTGCGGCGTTTATTCGTGAGGCGACGCCGGAGAACCTGTTGGGTTCGAGCATCTATTTTGATCTGCGGGTGGTGTGGGGCGATGAACAGGGTTGCGAGCACTTGCGCCAAAGCGTTCTGGATCAGGTGGCGGATAACCGGCTGTTTCAACGCATGCTTGCAGAGAACGCCTTGCGCCAACGGCCACCTGTAGGGCGTTTCCGTGAATTCGTGCTGACACGCAAAAGCGGTGAAAAGGCCACACTTGACCTCAAAGTGCAGGGGCTCACGCCATTCGTCGATGGTGCGCGCCTGCTGGCGCTGGCCAATGGCATTCACGCCAACAACACCCTGGAGCGCCTGCGCCAGTTGGTGGCCAAGGAGGTCATCGAGCCGCTGGACGGCGCCGCGTATGAAGAGGCGTACCACTTTATCCAGCAAACGCGCATGCAGCAGCACCAGTTGCAGACCCGCGAGAACCAGCCGTATTCCAATCGCGTCGACCCCGACAGCCTCAACCACCTCGACCGCCGCATCCTGCGTGAATCCCTGCGCCAGGCCCAGCGCCTGCAAAGCAGCCTGACGTTGCGGTACCAACTGTGAGTTGGTTCGACTGGCTACGTACGAAAAAGCCTGGACTCGATGCCGCGCAACAACGGCGCCTGGAGCAACTGTCCAAGCCGGTGCCGCTGGGCGACACCCCATTGCGCGCCCAACGCTGGGTGGTGGTGGACCTGGAAACCAGCGGCCTGAACCTCAACCGTGACCAGGTGCTGTCCATCGGCGCGGTGGTGATTGAAGACGGCGCGGTGGATTTCTCCCAGCTGTTCGAGCGCACCCTGCAACGCACCGACACCAAACTCAGCCCCAGCGTGTTGATCCACGGCCTCGGCCCCAGCGCCATCGCCGCCGGCAGTGATCCGGTAGAAGCGCTGCTGGACTTCATGGCATTCGTCGGCGACAGCCCGTTGCTGGCCTTCCATGCGCCCTTCGACCAGCACATGCTGGGCCGCGCACTCAAGGACAGCCTGGGTTATCGCTTGGCGCACCCGTTCCTGGATGTGGCCGACATCGCTGCCCTGCTGTGCCCCGAGGCGCATATCCGCGAAGCCGGGCTGGATGACTGGATCAACCATTTCCAGCTGCACGTGGGCGAACGCCATCACGCCAGCGCCGATGCCCTGGCCACGGCGGAGTTGATGCTGATTCTGTTCAGCCGTGCGCGACAGCAGCACATCGACTCCCCACACGCGCTGCAGGAGCGTTTGAGCCAATGGAAACGCCGCAAGCAGGCGCCCTCTTTCTAAGCACGCGAATAAATAACGTTTGGGTGAACGCGCTTTTATTGTGTTGAGTGGGCTTTTATTGTGGTGAGCCCGCTCACCACAGAAAGCCCCCCACCACACAGAGCATGTCTTACCAGGCACGCTCATTTTTCAATCAGATGTCATTAAGCCTTCAACCCGACGGACGCCAATTGCGCCCACCCCACGCCTCTGACACAATCGCGAATAATTCTCGTTAGTTTAAACCCCTTGTTTATTCGGTGATGCCTTGTCGTCGGTCCAGACCCCACACAGTGAGCTTGTTGGCGCGTTGTATCGCGACCATCGTGGCTGGCTGCTGGCCTGGCTGCGGCGCAATGTGGCCTGCCCGAGCCGCGCCGAAGACCTGAGCCAGGACACTTTCATGCGCCTGCTGGGCCGTGACGAGTTGCGCGAACCCCGCGAGCCTCGGGCATTTCTGGTGGCGATCGCCAAAGGCTTGTTGTTCGACTACTTCCGTCGCGCCGCCCTGGAACAGGCCTATCTCACCGAATTGATGCTGATCCCGGAAAGCGAACACCCGTCCCCGGAAGAACAGCAACTGATCCTCGAAGACCTCAAGGCCATCGACCGCCTGCTCGGCAAGCTGTCGAGCAAGGCCCGCGCCGCCTTCCTCTATAACCGTCTCGACGGCCTGGGCCACGCAGAGATCGCCCAGCGCCTCGGCGTGTCGGTGCCCCGCGTGCGCCAGTACCTGGCCCAGGGCATTCGCCAGTGCTATATCGCGCTGTACGGCGAGCCGACGTGAGTGCGATCAGCGCCAAGCCGGTGTCGGCCCGTGTGCTGGATGCGGCGATTGCCTGGCAGTTGTCCCTGGACTCCGGCGACGGCAGCGCCGTGGAACGCGAAGAGTTCAGCAAATGGCTGGCCAGCCACGAAGAACACGCTCGCGCCTGGCGCCAACTGGGCATGCTCGACCAACGCTTCGGCGTGGCCTCGGGCCCGGCACGGGCGGCGTTATTGCAGTCGCGCGAAGGCATTCGCCAGCGCGTGCGCAAGCTCGGCACTGGTCTGGCGAGTATCGCGCTGGTGTGCGGCTTGGCGTTGTTTGCCGGCGAGCGCTATGTGCCGATCCACTATTGGCTGGCCGACCAGCGCACCGCCACCGGCGAACAGCGCACGCTGAAACTGGCGGACGGCACCCGGATCAACCTCAATACCCACAGTGCCATCGACGTGCGCTTCGATGAAAAACGCCGGCTGATCGTGTTGCAGGAAGGCGAAATCCTCGTCGAGACCGGCCACAACGATGCGCGCCCGTTCTACGTGCAAACCCGCGACGGCAGCCTGCGAGCGCTGGGCACGCGGTTTATCGTCAAGCGTGAGGACGACGCCACGCGGTTGAGCGTCTTGCAATCAGCCGTCGCGGCGCAGCCGGAAGCAGCGCGTCAAGAGCAGGTTTTCAAGGAAGGCCAGCAAGTGCTGATGCGCAGCGACGGCCTCGGCCCCGCACTTGCCGTCACCCCCGCCACCGACGCCTGGACCCGCGGCATGCTGGTGGTGGACAACGCCCGCCTGGGCGATGTGGTGGATGAGCTCAGCCGCTACCGCGCCGGCTACCTGGGCGTGGACAAAGACGTGGCGGACCTGCGCATCACCGGCAGCTTCCCGCTGCACGACACCACCCTGGCGCTCAACGCCCTGCTGCCGACCCTGCCGGTGCGGATCGAACAGCACACGCCATGGTGGGTGACGGTCAAGGGTAAGCCGTAGGGTCTGTGGTTGCTGGGCTTGCCCCCGATGAGGTCCTCAAGCCCCCCACAAAAAATATTTTCAGCCTGCCCTATCACTTTTCGATTCTCGTTCGGCACATAGGCAATTGCGAATTACTTCCATTCAGGAGCCGCCCTATGTCCCGCACGCTAGACACCTTGTTGCGCCCCAGCCTGTTAGCCGTGGCCATTGCCCTCAGCGCCCCGCTGGCGAGCACCTCGCTGTTCGCCGCCGAACAGGCGTCCAGCGTGCGCGCCTACAACCTGCCTGCCGCCCCGCTGGCTACCACCCTGAACCAGATCGCCAGCCAGGCCGGCCTCGCGCTGACCCTCAACCCGGCGCTGGCGTCGGGCAAGACCTCGGCACCGGTCCAGGGCCAGTTCGATGCGCAAGGGGCACTGCGTGAGGCGTTGCGTGGCACTGGGTTGCAGCTGGAACAGGGCGCCGCCGGGACGTTTACCTTGGTAGCGATTCCCGAGGGGGTTGTGGCGTTGCCAGAGACCAGCATCATTGGTCAGGGCGACAGCGAAAGTGCTTGGGGGCCGGTGGATGGTTACCTGGCCAAACGCACCGCCGCCGGTACCAAGACCGACACGGCACTGGTCGAGGCACCGCGCTCGATCTCCGTCGCCACTCGCGAGCAGATGCAAGACCGTAACGTGCAGAATCTGGACGACGCGGTGAAGTACATGCCCGGTATCGTCTCCGCCAGCTACGGCAGCGACACCCGTTACGACTGGATGCGCGTACGCGGCTTCGAACCCACCCAATTCCTCGACGGCCTGCCACTGCCACGCGGCGTGTATGCCAACCCGAAAGCCGAAACCTGGAACCTCGACCGCCTCGCCCTGCTGCGCGGCCCGGCCTCATCGGTGTACGGCCAGACCCCGCCAGGCGGCTTGCTGGACATGGTCAGCCGCCGTCCAAGTGCCGAACAGAGCAATGCAATCCAGGTGCAATACGGCAGCGACAACTACCGCCAGATCAACTTCGCCAGCACCGGCAAGATCGACGATGAAGGCCAGTTCCTCTATGGCGTCAGCGGCGTGGTACGGGATGCCGGTACTCAGGTCGATCACATCGATAACAAGCGCTACAACATTGCGCCTAGCCTGACTTGGAACATCGACCCGGATACCAAGCTGACCTTCCTGTCGCAGTTCACCCGCGACGATACCGGCACCACCAGCCAGTTCATGCCGATTCAGGGCACCAAAATCAGTTCCCCCCACGGTGAGGTTTCCCACCACAAGAACCTCGGCGACCCGGACTACGAGTTCTACGACCGTACTTACTACGCGCTCGGTTATGCCTTCGAGCATCGCTTCAACGATACGTGGCAGTTCAAGCAGAACCTGCGTTATACCAAGTCGGACCTGTCGTTCCAGCAACTGACCGTGGGTTCCTATGCGTTCTCCCCGGCTGATGCCGCGGGCAGTATCAGCCGGTCCACCACCAACGTTGACGAGGACATCAGCCAGTTCGCTGTGGACAACAACTTCCAGGCCGACTTCGCCACCGGCGACGTCACTCACACCCTGCTGCTCGGCCTGGACCACCAGCGTACCGACACCTCCTATCGTGCGATCTACGGTACCGCCTCGAATATTAATATCTTCGACCCGGTCAACACCGTGCCGACCGTACGCCCGACCAACGTGAAGCCTTTTTACGACTACAACCAGAAAACCGTGCAAACCGGCCTCTACGTGCAAGACCAGATGGCCCTGGACAACTGGCGCCTGACCATGGGCGGGCGTGAAGATTGGGTGCATCAGGGCACCACCTACTTCAACGACAGCGATGCCACCAACACCGACCGTATCAAACACTTCAGCGGCAACGCGGCGCTGAGTTATGTGTTCGACTCGGGCTTCGTACCGTACCTGTCCTACGCCGAGTCGTTCCAACCCGCGAGCAATGCCGATACAAAGGCGACACAGACGTTCAAACCGACGGAAGGCAAGCAGTGGGAACTGGGTATCAAGTACCAGCCACCCGGCTCCAATACCCTGCTGAGCGCGGCGGTCTACGACCTGACTCAGAAGAACGTGCAGGTCACCACCCTCGGCGCTGGCGGGCAGCAAATAAACAGTCAGACCGGCGAAGTGAAGGTCAAGGGTCTGGAACTGGAAGCAGTGTCTGACGTGACCGACAACCTCAAGGTCATCGCCGCCTACACCCTGGCTAAATCCGAGGTGCAAAAAGGTATCTACAAAGGCAACCGCCTCACCTTGATGCCCAACCAACAAGCCTCGTTGTGGACCGACTACACCTGGCACACCGGCGTGCTCGACGGTTTCGGCATTGGGTTTGGCGCACGCTACACCGGCAACACCTACGGTGACCAAGCCAACACCTGGCTGGGCAAGGCCAATGCCTATACCGTGTTCGACGGTGCGGTGCATTACGACCTCGGCCGCCTGGACAACAGCTTGAAAGGTGCCTCGGTAAAGCTGAACGCTACCAACCTGTTCAACAAGGACTACCTTTCCACCTGTGACGCCAACTACTGCTACTTCGGCGACCAACGCAGCGTAGTCGCCAGCGCCACCTACCAGTGGTAATCGGCTGAGTTAACAACCAGGCCGCCCCGTGGGCGGCTTTGGTGTGTATAAGGCTAGAAAATGAAAAGCAAAACCATCCGCCGCTGGTCCTTCCTCCACACGTGGACCAGCCTGATCTGCACCGTATTCCTCCTGCTGCTCGCCCTCACTGGCCTGCCGCTGGTGTTTCACCATGAGATCGACCATCTGCTGGGCAACGAGCCCACGCTGGCACAGATGCCTGCCGATACGCCGCAGCTCAACCTGGAGCAGCTTGTCGCTAAAGCAGAGGCCCATCGGCCCGGCGAAGCCATGCAATACCTGGCCTGGGACGAGGACGATCAGAACGGCGTGATCGCGATCATGGCCGCCACCGCCGGCACCGAGCCCAATTCGTCCCACACCTTCATGCTCGACGCGCGCACCGGCGATGCGGTGGAAATGCCCTCGGCCAATGGCGGTTTCACGCTGTTCCTGCTGCGCCTGCATGTGGATATGTTCGCCGGGCTGCCGGGCAAGTTGCTGCTGGCGTTCATGGGCGTGTTGTTTGTGCTGGCGATCATCTCCGGCACGGTGTTGTACCTGCCGTTTATGCGTCGCTTGAAGTTCGCCACCGTGCGCCAGGACAAATCCACCCGCCTGCGCTGGCTCGACCTGCACAACCTGATCGGCGTGGTCACCCTGACCTGGGCGCTGGTGGTAGGCGTGACCGGCGTGATCAGCGCCTGCGCCGACCTGATCATCGCCGCCTGGCGCCAGGACAGCCTCAGCGCGATGATCGAACCCTACAAGAATGCCCCGCCGCTGACCCTGCGTGCGCCCGCAACGGAACTGCTGACCATCGCCGCCAAGGCGCGCCGGGCATGCGGCCGGACTTTATCGCCTTCCCCGGCACGCGCTTTTCCAGCGAGCACCATTACGCGGTGTTCATGAAGGGCAGTACGCACCTGACCTCGCACCTGCTCACGCCGGTGCTGATCGACGCCAGCACCCTGGCCGTCACCGCCATCGCCGAACGGCCCTGGTACATGGACGCCATGGGCATGTCCCAGCCGCTGCACTTCGGTGATTACGGCGGCATGCCGATGAAGATCCTGTGGGCGGTACTGGATGTGTTGACCATCGTGGTGCTGGTCAGCGGGATTTACCTGTGGATCGTGCGACGCAAGGCAGGCAAGGCATGAAGCCGCGTCAGTCGAACTTCTGGAAAGTGTTTGGCTTTCCGCTGGGGATTGGCCTGCTCAGCGCCGCCGGGTTGTTTGCGGCGCTGCTGGGGGATGGGTTGTGGGATTCGTTGAGTTGGCTCGGGCTGGGCATACCTGCCGCAATGGGTGCCTGGGGGTTGTTCAAGTGTGGGAGGGGGCTTGCCCCCGATGAGGCCCATAAAAACACCCACAATCCCCCTCGCCAGCCACCGCGCAACCCTCTAGGCTAGCTCCAGCCTATTCAGAGGAATGCCCATGTCCGCTCCCAGCATGACCTTGTTTCATAACCCGGCTTCACCCTTCGTGCGTAAAGTCCGCGTGCTGCTGATCGAAACCGGCCAGCAGGATCGCGTCGCCCTGCAAGGGTGCATGCCGACCCCGGTCAACCCGGATGCTCAGGTGGTGCAAGGCAACCCCGTGGGCAAGATCCCGGCCCTGCGCCTGGCGGACGGCACGGTATTGCACGACAGCCGGGTGATCCTCGATTACTTGGACCACCAGCATGTAGGCAACCCGCTGATGCCCCGCGACGGCTCGGCCCGCTGGCGCCGCCTGACCCTGGCGTCGATGGCCGACGGCATCATGGATGCCGCCGTGCTGGTGCGCTACGAAACCACCCTGCGCCCGGTAGAAAAACACTGGGCCCCGTGGCTCGACGAGCAGCGCAACAAGATCCGTCGCGCCCTCGCCGAATTGGAGCAGGACGCGATTGCCGAACTGACCAGCCACTTCGACATCGCCGCCATCAGCGTGGCCTGCGCCTTGGGTTACCTGGACTTTCGCCATCCGGACATGCAATGGCGGTTGGATAATCCCAAGCTAGCTGCGTGGTACGCCGAGATCAGCCAGCGGCCGTCGATGCAGCAGACCCAGCCACCGGTCTAGCGGACCGCTTGGCTCGCCTGTGGTGAGCCCGATTGTTGTGGTGAGCGGGCTTGCCACAACTGCCCTTCGCCACACTGGAAATAGCGTGTTGATTTTGCTCACCAACAGCGCCCGCTCTTGCTGATCCTCGCGCAACCCGATCATTGCACCGCCTCCAGGTCAAACTGCAGTGGCTCAACCACCTTGCGCTTGCCCACGCCGTACCAGTCCAGCTTACGCGTCAGCACCATCACCGTGCCCAGCAGACCGAACAGCAACAACGACCCCATCAGCAGCGCGTAATCCTCGGCGCTCAACAGTCCGTACAACAAGCCATACAACGTCGCCAACCCCGCCGAAAACCCCAGGCCGTGGACGACGCTGCGCAGCACGTGGCACACATAAAAGCCGATCAACATCACACAGGCACTCGCCGAAATCAGGTACGCCAGGGCAAAGCCCAAGTGCTCGGACAGCGACAACAGCAGCAGGTAGAAGAACGCCAGCGCCACGCCCACCAAGGCGTATTGAATCGGGTGCACCGCCAGGCTCTTGAGCACTTCGAACAGGAAGAAGCCGGCAAAGGTCAGGGCGATAAACAACAGCGCGTATTTGATCGCACGGTCGCTCTTGAGGTACTGGTCCACCGGATCGATGAAGTTCACGCCGAAGCTGCGGCTGTTGAAGTCCTCGCAGCTGTTTTCGGAAAGGCAACCGCGCAGGGCTTCTTCAAGGTTGGTGGAGAAAAACGAGGTCTGCCAGTTGGCCGTGAAGCCTTGGTCGGTGACCTCGCGCTGGGCCGGCAGGAAGTTGCCGATAAAGCTCGGATGTGGCCAATTTGAGGCCAGCGACACCTGGCTGGTCTTGCCCACCGGCACCACTTGCAGTTGTTCAGTGCCTTGCAGGCGCAGGTCAAAGGCGAAGTCCATGGCGGCCGGTTTCTTGTTGTCCTGCGCCGGCAGTTCGACGTGCACACCTTCACCCAGCCAACCCACCTGGCTACCCGGTGAGAACTCCAGGCGCTGGCTGCCCAGTTCCAGTTTCAGTGCGTTTTCGATGCCACGAATATCGCTGATGCCCACTGCCAGAAACGCCGGTTCAAAGCGGTAATCGGCGTAGTTCTCGGTGATGCCCCACTGCTCCGGCAGCACAAAACGCCCGCTGATGCGGTTGTCGGCATGGAACAGTCGCGCCTGGTAAATACCCCGTGCACGCAGCTCTGTCTGCACCTTGCCGTCGAGTTCAAAACGCTCCGGCAGGAAATACAAACGACCGCGCACTTCACGGGTTTCTTCGTAGCGCTTGTTGAGCTTTTCATTGAGCTTCCACTCGCGCACGGTCTTGCGATACGGCACTACCATCACCGGCCCGGTAAGGCGCTGGGCGTAGCTGGAGCTGCGGGCGATGTCCATCAGTACGCCGTCGCGCAGTTGCTGGCGGTCGCTGATGATGCCGTTGATCATCAGCAACGGAATCAGCAACAGCAGGATCAGCAGCGCAATCGCGCCAAGTTTGAAAAGCAGGCTGCGGTTCATGGGTCTCTCCCTGTTTTGATGGAAGGAGAGTGGGCCGCGTGTGTGGGGGTTTTATGTGGGTAATGTGGAGACTGTGTGGAGATGCAGTTCCACGCGCACGCCGCCGGGGACGTTGCCGATCTGCAACGCGCCGCCGTGGAGCTTCATCACTTCCTCGACAAAGTTGAGGCCCAGGCCCGTGCTTTTGCGTCCGCTGGACGGGCGTGGCAGCGAATAAAAGCGCTCGCTCAGGCGCGGCAAGGCGTAGTCGGGAATCGGGGCAGCCTGGTTGAACAGGCTCACCTGCACCGCGTTGTGGTGCGTCTGCGCCGCGAATTTCAACAGGCCGCCAGGCGGTGTGAAATCCAACGCGTTTTCCAGCAGATTGCCCAGTGCCTGGCGCAGCAGGAAGGGCTCGCCGAACACCTTCACTTCCGCTGCAATCGTCTGCTCCACGTGCAAGCCGGCGCCTTCGATTCGCGCACACTGGGCCTTGAGCACGTCGTCGACCAAGGCTGCCAGCGGGATACTCACCTGCTCTTCCAGGCCCTGGCGTTGCTCCACTTGCGCCAGGTTCAGCAGCCGCTCGATCAACTGCTGCAGGCGCGCACTTTCACTGTCGATATTGCCGACAAAACGCTGCTGCTGCTCACGGGTCATGTCGCCCTGCAACAGCTCCGCCGCGCCACGAATCGCCGCCAGCGGGCTTTTCAATTCATGGGTCAGGGTGTGCACGTAATGTTCGACGTAGGCCTTGCCCTCCAGTTGCGTGCGCATGTGCTCCACGGCGGTGGACAACTGCTTCAACTCGCCGCCACGGTAATGGGGCAACTCGGCACGCCGGCCTTCGCTGACCGCCTCGGCATAGGCCGTCAGCCGCCGTAGCGCAACGCTCAACCACCACGACAACAGCGCGCCCAACAGCAGGCCCAGGATGACCAATCCGGCGCCGTACCACAGCAACCGCCGCTCCGTGCGATCCACATAAGGCTGCAATGAGCTATTGGGTTTGGCCACCGTGACCACGCCGATAATCTGGCCGTTGTCACGGATCGGCGCGCCCACGTGCATCACCGATGACGTGGCGTCATCCATTGCGCTGCGGGTGGAGCGGGCGCCGTACTCGCCGCGCAGGGTCAGGTAGACATCGTTCCACTTGGAGTAGTCCTGCCCCACTGCTTCGCCCGTGGAGTCGAGCAACACAATGCCTTTGGCGTCGGTGACATAGATGCGGTGGTTGACCTGGTTTTTCGGCAGGCCCCAGATGGTCGCGCCGGGCTGGCGGGTGCCGTAGGCCTTGAGCAGTTCCGGCCAGTGGCTTTGGCCGAGGGTGCGGTTTTTTACGTCGTCGCGCAGGATCTCGGCCAGCAGGTTGGCGGTGTCCACCAGGGTTTCTTCGGTGGACTGGCGTACGCCGGGGCGGATTTCCTTCATCACGGTGCTGAGCACGAAATAACCGGTAAGCCCGATAAACAGCGCGTACACCAGGAAAATCCGTAGCCCCAGGCGCATCAGCTGTTGCTCGGGCTGTAGCTGTAGCCCAGACCGCGATGGGTCTGGATCGGCTCGGCCTGCGCCGCCACGCTACGCAGTTTGCTGCGCAGGCTTTTGATATGGCTGTCGATATTGCGCTCGTAGCCGGCATCCGCCGTTACGCCCACCGCATCGAGCAACTGCTCGCGGCTGAACACCCGCTCGGGTTGCTCAAGCAGACTCTGCAGCAGGCGGAATTCATGGCGCGTGAGGCTCAGGGGCTGGCCGCGATAGTGGATCTGCATGCGCTCCAGGTCTACCTGGAACACCGCCGGTGCAACGCCGGGGCCGACCCGCTTGAGGATCGCCTTGACCCGCGCCGCCACTTCCCGCGGGCTGAACGGCTTGACCACATAGTCATCCGCGCCGATTTCCAGCCCCACCACCCGGTCGATCTCGCCATCGCGCGCGCTGAGGAACATCACCGGCACTTCGGTGAAACGGCGCAATTGCTTGCAGGTTTCAAAACCGCTGATGTCGGGCAGGCCGATGTCGAGGATGATCAGGTCGGCTGGGCTCTGGCGCTGATGGGCCAATGCCTCCTGGCCGAGGCTCAGCCAGGTGGTGGTGAAGCCCTCGCCTTGCAGGGCGAATATCAGCGTGTCGGCTATCGCCGCTTCGTCTTCGACAATCAGGATGTGGGGCATTTGGGTCTGTCAGCAGTCCGGTTTGTCGGCAGTGTACCGACTGGCCGGGTTTACCGCTGCGCCAAATTCACGCAGGGCCTTGGCGCCGATCAGCAGCGGGTAGTTGAAGCTGCTGCGGTCGGTGAGGTTGACCTCGACGGTGCGCTTGACGTCGCCCAGGCACATTTCCAGGTCGATCACCGGGCGCTTGGCCACGCTGGCTTCGTCCTTGTCGTCGTCTTCGTCGGCGCGGCTCTTGATCTTGCTGATGCGCGAGACTTTGTGTTCGTAGACTTTGTTGGTAGCGTCCTTGCCGCCGAGGCGGAAGCGCACCCAGTCGTCGCCATCACGGGTGAAGGTCTCGATGTCGCGGGCCGACAGCGAGGCGGTCAGCGCGCCGGTGTCCATCTTGGCCTTGAAGGTTTCGCCGATCTCCGGCAACTGGATGTATTCGTAGCGACCGTAAAGGGTCGGCTCGGCGGCCATGACAGGCAGCGCAACGAGGGCAAGCAAGGCAAGGATAGATTTCACGTAGGTGGTTTCCTTGAATTAAGTAGGCGGATTCTAGACCGCAAAAGTGACTGTTAGTTAGTCAGCCCACCCTACCGGGTGCCTTGTGAAACATTCGTCAGGCGTTTTGAGATTTGGCCTCTAGACTCAGCTTGCTTATCATGGCCCGTCCACAAGATCCCAAGAGTTGCTTATGCGCCGCCTGCTCACCGGCTGTCTGGTCACCCTGCTGCTGTTACTCAATACGCTGATCCTGATCGGCCCCTTGCTGGTGTTCGCCCTGCTCAAGCTGGTGGCCCCGGGCGCTTGCGTGACTACATGTCATGGGCGGTGATGTGGATCGCCGAGACCTGGGCCGAAATCGACAAACTGATCTTCGCCTGCTGCATCCCGACCCAATGGGAGATTCGCGGCGGCGGCGACTTGCGCAGTGACACCTCGTACCTGGTCATCAGCAACCACCAGTCCTGGGTGGATATTCCGGCGCTGATCCAGGCGCTTAACCGGCGTACACCGTTCTTCAAATTCTTCCTGAAAAAAGAACTGATCTGGGTGCCCTTCCTGGGCCTGGCCTGGTGGGCGCTGGATTACCCGTTCATGAAGCGCTACAGCAAGGCGTTCCTGGCCAGGCATCCGGAGCTGGCGGGGCAGGACTTGAAGATCACCAAGCAGGCCTGTGAGCTGTTCAAGCGCCAGCCGGTGACGGTCGTCAATTACCTGGAAGGCACACGGTTCAGCAGGGCCAAGCACAAGCAGCAGGATTCGCCGTTCGACAGCTTGCTCAAGCCCAAGGCGGGCGGCGTGGCGTTTGTGCTGGCGGCGATGGGTGAGCAACTGGACGCGATCCTCGACGTCACGGTGGTCTATCCGCAGCAGAAGATTCCGGGGTTCTGGGACTTGATCAGCGGCGCAGTGCCGAAGGTGATCATCGATATCCGCACCCGTGAGCTGGATCCGGCGTTGTGGCAGGGGGATTACGAGAACGACCCGGCGTTTCGCCAGACCGTCCAGAACTGGGTCAACCAGCTCTGGAAGGAGAAGGACGCGCGCATCGGGCAACTGCGCGCGGAATCTGCTTAGCTGCCGGTGCCCCAGGCCTGGGCCAGCTTGCCCAGCACGGAACTGCTGGCACCCTGGCCACCCAGGTATTGCAGGATCACCGGGGCGAATTGGCCGATCATGCCACTGTCCATACCCAGCGCGCTGAACGCGGTGCTGAGGTCGTTGGTGTCCTTCACATTACCCAGCAGGCCGTCCAAGCCGCTGGTCTTGCTGCCGCCGGTCTGGCCGAGCATCCCGCTCAAGGCACCGAGGCTGCCCAGGGCATTGTTGCCCGACAGCTGATCCAGGCCAGGCACGCTGCTGCCCAACTGCGAGTAATCGTTGCCGCTCAGTTTGTTCTTGGCCAGGCCCAGCATGGCACCAGTACCGCCAACGGCTTGTTCGGGGGTGATATTGAGTTGCGAGGTCAGGGCGCTCAGCAGGCCGGCCGTCTCGGACGACGGCGCGGCGGCAGCGGCTTTGTTGTTGCCGCCCTGCATACCGGAAATGGCATTGGCCGCGTCGCCAAGGCTGAAGCCTGCGGCAAACACCGGGGTGGCCGCCAGGGTCATCAGGCAGGAAAGGGCGAAACCGCGTGAAATCTTCATTGAAACAACCTCTGGATGTAGGTGCGAAAGCAGGCGTTTGACTGGGCATTCCGGGGGATTGTTCCCACACCCGCATCCGAATCGCCCTACCCTACGTATAGGCTTCATACCCCGCCCGGAGCAGGATGGAATGAATGCCCAAGCTGAACTAACCTCTGCCTACCGTGCGCAGTCCCGTCGCCCTCGAACGAGAGCCTGGAGAAGCCCTATCACCCTCACCGATGCTGACCCGTTGCGGCCCCTGCTGGCCCAATGCGCCTTGGGCAATCGCCAGGCGTTTGAAACGCTCTATCGCACTGTATCGCCACGTCTGCACGGCGTTGCCATGCGCTTTATGGGCCGCCAGGATCTGGCTGAAGAGGTGCTGCAGGAAGCCTTCATACGCATCTGGTACAACGCCTCGCGCTACGAAGCCCACATGGCTGCGCCGATGACCTGGATGATCAACATCACCCGCAACCTGGCCATCGACCAACTGCGTAAACGCCGCGAACAACCCTTGGCCGACGGTCAACAAGACGCCCTGCCCGACGAAGGCCCCAGCGCCCACGACCTGCTCGACAGCGAACGCGACGCCCGCGCCCTCAACCGCTGCCTCGATACCCTCGACGGCATGCAGCGTCAATCGATCACTGTGGCTTACTTCCAGGGCCTGTCGTGCTCGGAGTTGGCCGAACACTTGGCCGCGCCGCTGGGCTCGGTCAAATCCTGGATTCGCCGCGGTATGGAGCGCCTGCGCAGGTGCCTTGAATCATGAACTACCAAACCACAGCCCTGCGCCGCGCCCTCGCCGCCGACTACGCCATCGGCCTGATGCCCGCCACCGCCCGTCGGCGGTTTGATGCGCTCTTGCTGGACGATGCCGCGTTGCGCGTCGAACTGGGCCATTGGCAGGAAGCGCTTGCCAGCCTGACCGGCGCCCTGCCCGAGCGGCCAGTGCCTGAGCATGTGTGGGCAGTCATCAACGCACGGATCGAGCCGCAAGTGCTGCATGTGCCGGCGCAGAAACCGTTCTGGATGAACCTGCGCCTGTTGGCGGCAGCCTTTGGGATCGTGCTCGCGGTGCTGGTCGGCCTGCTTTACCAGCGCGACACATCCGTGGAATACAACGCCACGCTGGTCGCCGCCGACCAGCAACCGGCCCTGCACATCCAGGCGTTCAGCGACCACCTGCAAATCGAACCGCTGGCCTTGGCGGCGGTGGAGCCGACGCGAGACCTGGAACTGTGGGTCATCCCGCCCGGTGGCAAACCCATCTCACTGGGGCTGGTGCCAGCTGCCGGCAAGGGGCGAATCCAGTTGAGCACGGAACAGCAAGCGCTGCTGACAGCGCCGCTGACCCTGGCCGTGAGCCTGGAGCCCCGCGGCGGCTCGCCGACCGGTCAACCAACCGGGCCGGTGCTGTATCAAGGCCAATTGGCATCACTGTGAGCTGAACCGGGGCCAGGAACCCATCGCGCCTATCGGGGTCCATGACAAGTGTGAAAGCCCTGTCAGGAAAATCTCAATGAGCGCGACACGCCCCACAGTGATTGAACAGAAGCCCCCATTCTGGAACCGCACCCGCCTGTTTATCGGCGTCTGCTTAGCCCTCCTCTGCGGCCTCGGCGGCGCGCTCTACACTCAGGACAACGTCAAGTCCGCCGCCACCCTGGTGACCACCACCCAGCAGCCGGCCGCGCAAATCAGAGCGCACAAGGACTACCTCGAAGTCGAACCCATCGCCACCACGGCCCCGGCACCCGACCAAAGCCTGGAACTGTGGGCCCTGCCCGAAGGTGGCCAGCCGGTTTCGCTGGGGCTGCTGCCGGAGGATGGCCAAGGCATCATCGGCTTGAACCCGCGCCAGCAGGCGAGCATCAGTCAGCCGGTGGAGTTGATGGTAAGTGCGGAGACCAAAGGTGGGTCGGTGACCAAGCAGCCGACAGGCCCGACGGTTTATCAAGGCGCACTGGCTACCCGCTGACAGCGTAAACCCGTGTGGGAGGGGGCTTGCCCCCGATGGCAGAGTGTCAGGCCGCCTATGTGTAGCTGACCCACCGTCATCGGGAGCAAGCTCCCTCCCACATTTGATCTTCATCGGCTGGATGGCTTGCTCATGGCGGAGGATGGCGCTTGTAGCTCCCCGGTCGTCCACGACAGCGCCATCCCCTCCCCGCTGCGATGGGTGTGATCTGCTGGATGTGATCTACAGACGGCTGCAATCGTAGGCATTCGCCTGGACTTAAGTAGTCCATTTCCGAAACGTTAAAACCGCCCCTGCATGCGTCTTACCTCGCTTGTAGCGCCTTCTTATAGTCGTGCGCCACAGTCCTGGAGGTGCACGCAATGCAGGGAGCCTATGCATTTATCAATGAACGGCCGCAGCCTTATCCGCTGCTCAAACTTGGCCTTTCGCTCAACCCAAATACCCAAACCAAGTTCGACATCCTCAACCAGCACATTCGCAACACCGTCGTGCTGCCTGGGCAGTTGGTCATTATCGGGGACAGCCGAACTGCTGCCTGTACAGCTGAAGAAGCTCGCTTGATGCAATCAGCCGCTAACATCAAACATGCCTTGTTCGCGCATTCCGCCACTGATCAACTCTTGATCAAAAACTACGATCAGATACAGGCCATCATGTCCCATGCGTCTTTGGGTATCGGCAGTGTGAGCGGTGCTTGGAGCAAGCACCTGACGCAGATCGAGCAGACGCTCAAGGAAATCGATGAATTGCATAAGCAATACCTGAAGAACGCCACTGCGGGTGCGAGGAATGAGTTTCTGGTTAAGCGCAGAGCGTTATTTGCGAGGCTGGATGGTCAACTTTCGGGGTTGGCAAGGTTGGGCACGGGCCTGAAAAATGAAGGTTCGATTAAAAAGATGCTGGGTATTTCCAGTAAGAGTTATTGGCATCACGGGGAGATTCGCGGGTACGAAGAGACTGTCAAGCGAGTAGCTAGGGCCTCGGAGATCTTGAAAAAAGGCACTTATATTGGGATCGCTTTGGATATTGGAGCAACGACGCTGGAAATATCGGAGGCTTGCTCCACCGGGCGTGAGCAAGAATGTGCGCAGGCAAAGTATGTTGAAGGAGGCAAGTTGGTGTTTGGCCTTGGTGGTGCATACGCAGGAGGAAACATTGGCGCGGCTATCGGGATGGGTGCCTGCATGCTTGTTTTTGGCATACCTACAGCCGGCGCTGGGGCCCTGGCTTGTGCAATCGTAGGAGGCGCTGCAGGAGGGTTCGCCCTAGGCTCCGCCGCGAGCGACGTAGGCATAGATGCGGGCAGCTTTCTCTACAAAACCTGGGGAGACTGAATGGACCCGGTATCTATTGGCATGTTGTCAGGAGCCATCATGCTACTCAGCCTCCCACTCAACTTTTATGTCATGTTCGATAAGCTCGATGCAGCAGAACATTATCTGCAATGCAGCGCATACATCGTCGGGACTCGACTTACTCTGCGCCGCTTACCCTTTGAGGGAAGACACGTGCGTCTATATGTCGTGGCCGCGGTTATTCTTCTGCCAAAATTATTTCAATGGAGAAACCTGATACTCACGGCAGATGTTGAAAAGATCCCGAGACGCCTCAGATGCTGGATGGTTATACCCTCACTCATTACCCATCTATCAGCCCTGACGATGTTTATCAGTTGGCTATTAATAAAAGCCTGATCTCCACAAAACAAGGGCGACTCTAAGTCGCCCTATCTATCAACTACGCCGCACTAAACAACTTATGCGGATCAATCACAAATTTCTTCGGCACACCCGCATCAAACTCGCCGTACCCACGCGGCGCGTCATCCAGGCTGATCACCTGCACGCCAACGATCTCGGCGATGTTGATCCGGTCCCACATGATCGCCTGCATCAACTGGCGGTTGTACTTCATCACCGGCGTCTGGCCAGTGTGGAAGCTGTGGGACTTGGCCCAGCCCAGACCAAAACGAATGCTCAGGCTGCCCATTTTGGCGGCGGCGTCGACGGCACCTGGATCTTCAGTGACGTACAGGCCAGGGATACCGATCTTGCCCGCTACACGCACCACGCCCATCAGCGAGTTGAGCACGGTGGCCGGGGCTTCGGCCTTGACGCCATCGTGGCCGTGGCCGCGTGCTTCAAAGCCTACGGCATCGACGGCGCAGTCCACTTCGGGCTCGCCAAGCAGCGCAGCAATCTGTTCGTGCAACGGCGTGTCGGTGGACAGGTCGGCAATTTCAAAACCCTGCGCCTTGGCGTGGGCAAGACGGATCGGGTTGACGTCGCCGATGATCACCACCGCCGCGCCGAGCAAGCGTGCGGAAGCGGCAGCCGCAAGGCCTACGGGACCGGCACCGGCAATGTAAACGGAGCTGCCCGGGCCAACGCCAGCGGTCACGGCGCCGTGATAGCCGGTCGGCAAAATGTCGGAAAGGCACGTCAGGTCGCGGATTTTCTCCATGGCCTTGTCGCGGTCCGGCAGTTTGAGCAGGTTGAAGTCGGCGTAAGGCACCAGCACGTATTCGGCTTGGCCACCGGTCCAGTCACCCATGTCGACGTAGCCGTAGGCACCGCCCGGACGGGCCGGGTTGACGCTCAGGCACACGCCGGTGTGTTGTTCCTTGCAGGAGCGGCACAGGCCGCAGGCGACGTTGAACGGTACCGAGACCAGGTCGCCGATTTTCAGGTTTTCGACGCCGCTGCCCATTTCGATCACTTCGCCAGTGATCTCGTGACCCAGCACCAGGCCGGTCTGGGCAGTGGTGCGGCCGCGCACCATGTGTTGGTCGGAGCCGCAGATGTTGGTGGAAACCACGCGCAGGATGACGCCGTGCTCAATCTTCCTGCCACGGGGGTCCTGCATTTTGGGATAGTCGATTTTCTGTACTTCGACCTTGCCGTTGCCGAGATACACGACACCACGATTACCAGACATGCTTTCACCTCGCTGTTGTTTTTATGGAACTGCGTTGCCCTAGGGGCAGCGCGTTAAATGCTCGGGTTACAGATGCTGTTTCTTGTGTTGATTGTAAGGGCCTCATCGGGGGCAAGCCCCCTCCCACATTTGGAATGCATTCCACTGTGGGAGGGGGCTTGCCCCCGATGGCGCCAGTCAGAGCACCACCGTCCTATTGGCGTTCAAAAACACCCGCCGCTCAATGTGATACCCCACCGCCCGCGCCAATGTCAGCCCTTCAATGTCCCGCCCCTTGGCAATCAAGTCCTCGGGATAGTGGCTGTGATCCACCACTTCTACGCCCTGGGCGATGATCGGGCCTTCGTCCAGGTCGTTGTTGATGTAATGCGCCGTGGCGCCCACCAGTTTCACGCCCTTGTTGTACGCCTGATGGTAAGGCTTGGCGCCCTTGAACCCCGGCAACAACGAGTGGTGGATGTTGATGGCCTTACCGTCCAGCTTGCGGCACAGCTCCGGCGACAGCACTTGCATGTAGCGCGCAAGGATCACCAGTTCGGCGCCGGTATCTTCCACCACTTGCCACACTTGACGCTCCTGGGACGGTTTGTCGTTGGGGTCGAGGGGGAAATGGTAGTAGGGAATTTGATGCCAGTCGGCCAAAGGTTTCAGATCGGGGTGGTTGGACACCACCGCGACTACGTCCATCGACAGCTGGCCGATGCGCTGGCGGTACAACAGGTCGTTGAGGCAGTGATCGGCCTTGGAGACCATGATCACCACTTTTGGCCGGTAGTTCGGCGCCGTCAGCTCGAAGATCATGCCAAAGGCTTCACCGCGAGTGGCCAGGCCATCGCGGAAACCTTGCTCGTCGAAGCCATCGGGCTGGCGGAATTCCACTCGAATAAAAAACCGGCCCGAGAGGCGATCATCGAACGAATGGTGCTCGGTGACGTAGCAACCCTGCTCGAACAGGTAGCGGGTGACCGCGTCCACCGTGCCGAGCACGCTGGGGCAGTCGGCAGTCAAAATCCATGTATCAGGGGCGCGGCTCATGGGTCATTCCTCAGGCTTGAACACTCAGGCCGAATTCGGCGGCGGCGTCCTGCAGCCACAGCCACCAGTAATCCGAGAAGCTGCGGCGGATCAGCAGTTCCCAAGTGTCTTCAGCGGTGTGACGAATCACCAGTTGCGACTTGGCGAACACCGTGCCCACCGCCTTGCCCACCGGGAAGTTGTTGGGGTGCACATCGTAGCTGGTGGATTTCATCAGCACGTCGCGCACGTTCGGGCCGCTCAGTTCAAGAATCTGCTGGCCGCCGCTGACGTTGACGATCTGGATATGCAAATCGCCCAACGCGGCACGCAGGTTTTGCTCGGCGGCGAATTCTTCACCGCTTGGCACGATCAACAACCACTCATCCGGGCCGAGCCATTGCAGGCTGGTTTCGCCTTTGATGATGACTTGCAGGGCGCCGGGCAGTTCGATGCCCAGGGCCTTGTGCACACCAGCGGCGAAGGCGGCATCATGGCCGTCGCCACGAATGGTCAGGTGGCCGAGGAGTTTCTTTTCCCGCACGGTCACGCCGGCGTTCTTGCGGCCCTTGCCGACCAGGCTGGGGAGGTCGGCGTGGTGCAGCGAGGACTCGGCCTTGGCGCCGGTGGTGGGGCGTTGTTGGTAAACATTGGCTGCTGTCATAAAGCACCTGTTTTGAATTCTGTTGTGAGGCTGATGGCCTCATCGGGGGGGCAAGCCCCCTCCCACATTGGATAGCGGCGCTTTCAAATAACGGAGTTTTCCATGCAACTTTTCAGTCTTCAGGGCCAAGTCGCCTTTGTCACCGGCGCCGCAGCGGCATCGGCCAAGCCATCGCGGTAGGTTTGGCCGAAGCCGGTGCCGACGTGGCGTGTTTTGACCTGCCCGGCAGCCCCGGCATCGCCAGCACCGTTGAGCGCATCCAGGCCCTGGGCCGGCGCGCCCTGGCCCTGAGCGGCACCGTCACCGAGCGCGCCGCGCTGGATGCGGCGGTCGCACGAACCGAGCAAGAACTCGGCGAACTCAGCGTGGCCGTCAACTGCGCCGGCATCGCCAACGCCCAGGCCGCCGAGGACCTGGAACTGCAACGCTGGCAGACCACCCTGGACATCAACCTCACTGGCATCTTCCTCAGTTGCCAGGCCCAGGCCGCCGTGATGCTCCCGCGTGGCAAAGGCGCCATTGTCAATATCGCCTCCATGTCCGGCAGCATCGTCAATCGCGGCCTGTTGCAGGCGCACTACAACACCTCCAAGGCCGGGGTGATTCACCTGAGCAAAAGCCTGGCGATGGAATGGGCCGACAAGGGCCTGCGCGTGAACTGCATCAGCCCGGGCTACACCGCCACGCCGATGAACTCGCGCCCGGAAGTGGCCGACCAGGTGAAGATCTTTGAACAGACCACGCCCATGGGCCGCATGGCCAGCGTGGACGAAATGGTCGGCCCGGCGATCTTTCTGGTCAGCCAGGCCTCGTCTTTCTGCACCGGTGTCGACCTGTTGGTCGATGGCGGCTTTGTGTGCTGGTAGGAGTTGATCATGTCGCAACGATTCAGCGGTAAAACTGTAGTGGTCACCGGCGCCTGCCGTGGCATCGGCGCCGGGATTGCCGAGCGTTTCGCCCAGGAAGGCGCCAACCTGGTGCTGGCCTCCAATGACCTGGAGCGCGTGACCTTCACCGCCGAGCAACTGGCCCGGGAATACGGCGTGAACGCCCTCGCCCTTGGCATCGATGTCACCGACGAAAGCGATATCGAACGCCTCTACCGCGAAGGCCACGCCCGCTTCGGCAGCATCGACGTGTCGGTACAGAACGCCGGCATCATCACCATCGACCACTACGACAAAATGCCCCGCGCCGACTTCGACAAGGTGCTGCAAGTCAACACCACCGGCGTGTGGCTCGGGTGCCGGGAGGCGGCCAAGTACATGGTCAAGCAAGGCAGCGGGCGGTTGATCAATACCTCGTCCGGCCAGGGTCGCCAGGGCTTTATCTACACGCCCCACTACGCCGCGAGCAAAATGGGCGTGATCGGTATCACTCAAAGCCTGTCTCTGGAACTGGCGCCGCACAACATCACGGTCAACGCGTTTTGCCCCGGCATCATCGAAAGCGAGATGTGGGACTACAACGACCGCGTGTGGGGCGAGATTCTCAGCACCGACGAAAAGCGCTACGGCAAGGGCGAGTTGATGGCCGAATGGGTCCAGAACATCCCCCTGCGCCGTGCCGGCAAGCCCTCGGATGTGGCGGGCCTGGTGGCGTTCCTGGCCTCGGATGACGCGGCGTACCTGACCGGTCAGGCGATCAATATCGACGGCGGCCTGATCATGTCTTAAGGGTTTGGTATCCTCACCCGCATTGATGTCATCACTGAGGCCTTCATGAGCCAGATCGAAGAACAGCGCCTGATCACCAAGATCGCGAGCCTCTATTACGAAGAAGGGCTCAAGCAGTCCGAAATCTCCACGCAACTGGACCTGTCCCAGTCCTTTATCAGCCGCGCCCTGCGCCGGGCGTTGCAAGAAGGCGTCGTGAAGATCAGCGTGATGCGCCTGCAAGGCCTGCACCTGGAGCTGGAAACCCAACTGCAACGCCGCTACGGCGTGCGCCGGGTGATCGTGGTGGAAGCCACCGAGCCCGGCAATGACGAAAGCATCAAGCAAGCCATCGGTTCGGCGGCTGCCCACTACCTGGAAACCAGCCTGTCGCCCCAGGACCATATCGGTATTTCCTCGTGGAGCAGCACCATCCGCGCCATGGTCGGCCACCTGCATGCGCAGTCGGGCAAGCAAGGTGCCGAGGAAGTGGTACAACTGCTGGGCGGCGTCGGCAACAAAGGCGCGTTCGAAGCCACGCTGCTGACCCAACGCCTGGCCACCCTGCTCAACTGCCCGGCGTATTTGCTGCCGTCCCAAAGTATCGAGCAGTCGGTGCAGAGCAAGCAGCGCATCGTGCAGATGGAAGAGGTCAAGGAAGTGCTCCAACGCTTTGACAGCATCACCCTGGCGATTGTCGGCATCGGCGATCTTGAGCCCTCGCAATTGCTGCGCAACAGCGGCAACTACTACACCGAAGACATGCTGCGCCTGCTGGCCGAGCGCGGCGCGGTGGGTGATATCTGCCTGCGTTACTTCGATGCCCAGGGCAAACCGGTGCTGGAAGAAGATGAAGAATTCGTGGTGTCGGTGGCGCTGCCCAAGCTGCGCTCGATCCACCGCGTGCTCGGCCTGGCCGGCGGGCTGAACAAGGTCCAGGCGATTCGTGGCGCGCTCAAGGGCGGCTATCTGGACATCCTGATCACCGACCTGGATACCGCACAGGCCCTCAACCAATAACCTTTTTTTGGAGACAGCCGCTCATGACGTCCAAGCTCGAACAACTCAAGCAATTCACCACCGTGGTCTGCGACACCGGCGACCTGGAAGCCATCAGCCGCCTGCGCCCGGTGGACGCCACCACCAACCCGTCGCTGCTGCTCAAGGCCGCCGCCATCCCGGAATACGCCGAGTTGCTGCGTAACGCGGTGAGCGTGTCCAAAGGCGATGTCGACCTGGCCTGTGACCGTTTCGCGGTGTCGGTGGGTTGCGGCATTCTCAAGGTGATTCCGGGGCGCATCTCTACCGAAGTTGATGCCCGCCTGTCCTTCGACGAAGACGCGCTGTGGGCCAAGGCCAACCAGTTGATCGCCCTGTACGACCAGGCCGGTGTCGGCCGGGACCGTGTGCTGATCAAACTGGCGTCCACCTGGGAAGGCATCCGCACCGCCGAACGCCTGGAAAAAGCCGGCATCCAGACCAACCTCACCCTGCTGTTCTCCTTCGCCCAGGCTCAGGCCTGTGCCGATGCCGGGGTGTTCCTGATTTCGCCATTCGTGGGCCGCATCTACGACTGGTACCGCAAGAACACCGGCCTGGACTACACCGGCGCCGAAGACCCAGGCGTGCAGTCAGTGACGCGCATCTACAACTACTACAAGGCCAACGCCATCCCGACTGTGGTGATGGGCGCCAGCTTCCGCACCCTCAGCCAGATCGAACAACTGGCCGGCTGCGACCGCCTGACCATCAGCCCGGACCTGTTGCAAAAGCTCGCCGAAGATAACGGCCCGCTGGAGCGCAAACTGCAACCGGGCGCGCCGGGCGAAGCGCGCCAGCCGTTGAACGAAGCGCAGTTCCGTTGGGCGTCGAATGAAGATGCGATGGCCACTGAGAAGCTGGCGGAAGGGATTCGGCAGTTTGCGCGGGATCAGGAGAAGCTGGAGGCGGTGTTGGCTGCGCTGTAACGCAGCCCACCTGGGAAGCGCGCCCTCAGCGCGCTGGTTCGTTTACCGTAAACCCACGTGCCGCCAAGGCGCCCAGCACGCCACCTACGATGGGCGCCACCCAGAACAACCAGAGCTGCGACAGGTACTCGCCGCCGGCGAACAGCGCCGGACCGGTGCTGCGCGCAGGATTCACCGAAGTGTTGGTCACCGGGATCAGGATCAAGTGGATCAAGGTCAGTGCCAGGCCGATGGCAATCGGCGCAAAACCCGCGACCGCGCCCGGTGCGGTCACGCGCATGATGATCAGCACAAAGAAGAACGTCGCGATCACCTCAGCCAATAATGCGGCCTTCATATCGAACAGCCCCGGACTCAGTTCGCCGTAGCCGTTGGCGGCGAAACCACCCACTTCGAAACCGGGCTGGCCGTTGGCAATCACGTACAGCGCCGCAGCCGCCGCAATAGCCCCAATCACCTGCGCCGCGATATACGGCAGCACATAAGCCGCGCACACACGGCGCCCGGCCCACAGGCCGATAGTCACCGCCGGGTTGAAATGGCCGCCGGAGATACCGCCTACCGCGTAGGCCATGGTCAGGACGGTGAGGCCGAATGCCAGGGACACCCCGGCAAAACCAATGCCCAACTCGGGAAATGCCGCCGCCAGAATGGCGCTGCCACAGCCGCCGAACGTCAGCCAGAAAGTACCCAGGAACTCTGCGGTCAATCGTTTTTGCACACGTGACTCCATTGCTGTTCAAGTGCCGTCACCACAGGGACGTGGACGGTCCCGGGCGACGGTAGCAATGGGTATCAAAGGGGGGTGTAAGACTTGTCTGGTTCTTTACGGGTGGCGCTTGGCGCCTCAGTGATGCGCCACACCCGTCCCAAACCTGCGAATCGCCAGGCAATACCCCGCCAACGCCACCGCCGCCAGCAACCCGCCCGCCACGCCGATCCAGGCGAAGCCGAAGTGGCTGCCGACCCAGCTGCCCATCAGGGCGCCGCCGCCGATGCCGATGTTGTAGATGCCGGAGAACATCGCCATGGCCACATCCGTGGCGTCCGGCGCCAGTACCAGCACCTTCGATTGCATGGCCAGGCCGAAGCCCATGATCGCCATGCCCCAGAAGATGCTCAGGATCACCAGGTACGACTCGGCGCCGCTCAAGGGCAGCATCAGCGTCAGGCACGCGGCGAGGATAAACACTGCGCCGACCACGAACAGGTGCGGGTTGAAGCGGTGCACCAGGCTGAACAGCAACGAGCCGATGATGCCCGCGCCGCCGAAGACCAGCAGGATCAGGGTCACGGCGCCGCCATCCATGCCGGCCACGCCTTCGACGAAGGGTTCGATATAGCTGTAGGCGGTGAATTGCGCAGTCACCGTGAGCGCCGTCAGCACGTAGAGCGCCACCAGCGCCGGGCGCTTGAACAGCAGCGGCAGGCTGCGCAGGGAGCCGGAGTTCTGGCTCGGTAACGGCGGCAAGGTGCGCGCCAGCCAGAACACCAGCCCGGCCGCGAAAACACCGATGACCAGGAAGGTGGTGCGCCAGCCCATGGCCTCGCCGAGCAGGCGACCCAGGGGAATCCCCAACACCATCGCCAAGGACGTACCGGTCGCCAGCAACCCCAGGGCCTGCACCTGCTTGCCTTCCGGCGCCAGGCGCACCGCCAGGGACGCGGTGATCGACCAGAACAACGCATGGGACAAGGCAATGCCGACGCGGCTGACCATCAGCAAGCCAAAACTGTTGGCGACGCTGGAGAGGATATGGCTGACGATAAACATGCCGAACAGCACGATCAGCAATTTGCGCCGCTCGACGTTGCGCGTCAGCAGCATCACCGGCAGCGAGGTCAGGGATACGATCCAGGCGTAGATGGTGAGCATCAGGCCGACGCTGGACACGGGCATGTCGAAGCTCGCACCGATGGCGCTGAGCAGGCCGACCGGTACGAATTCGGTGGTATTGAACACAAACGCGGCCAGCGCGAGGGCGATGACCGGTTGCCAATTGGCTTGGGGGGTTGCGGCTGAAATGCTCATTGAAGGGCGAGGTACTCTGGCGATGATCGAGCGGCCACCCAGGACAAGCGCCGCCGCCCGACATTCTATAGGTTTCTCGGCCGGCTGTTGACGCTCATCCCCCTCAAAATACCTTCAGTTTTGTCACGGTGCGGTCACGGTGACCACATAGTTCCCCGACTGAATGGGCTTGCCGGTGCTGTCTACCACCAGATACCGCTGGTCGTAATATCGCCCGCTGCCGCTGTCGGCCACCAGCCTCACGTTGCCCGAGGCATTGCCCACGGCGTTGACCGTGGTGACCGGCCGTACGTCGAACTGACTGCCACGGCTTGCCACAGGGCAACCCTTCAATTCCATCATCGAGCCGCTGCTCGCCGACGTCGAGCACCCCTGCTCGACGATGCTGCCGCTAAAGTGAATGACACCTTGGGATGCAGCCATGCAGGTGCCCCCCCATACCGCAACGACGCCTGTAAGCACGGTCATACGCATACTGTTCATGTCGACGTACCTTCTTGGGTTATTACCCAGTAGTCGACATTTCGCGGGCAGACTTTAGGTATTTCGTCGCTTTAAGGAATGACTGATAGACAGGCTGAAGCAGCGGCACTCACAAACGGGCCGATGGGCGCCCCTTCCGGCAGTTGCACCGCATTGAACACGCGCCTACCTTTGATCGTCGCGTCCAGGATCGCCAGCCGTTGCGGCGCCAGGTCGTAGATACAAACCTGTCGCATCAGGGGCTGATCAAGGCAGTACGTTTGTAAGTCGCCTCCCGCTTCCAGGTTCAGGTTGGCGTTGATCAGTACCCAGTCAAAACCACGGTCGCCATAATCCAGCAGGGTGACCATGTCGTCCAAACCCGATACCGGCGCAATGGCGTAATAGCCCTGGCGGTTGAAATCCTGCTCCAGGCGCAGCCGCTGAACGTGCTCGGGATCGACGATCATGATGCGCAACGCTTTGTTGATCATGGGCAGCTTCCGGCAAAGGTCGTGGATAACGGGCGTTCGGCACTGCGTTGCAACCAGCGCAGCAGATCGGCGCCATTCATGGGCCGTGCATGCCAATACCCCTGCCCTTGGATACAGCCCAACTCAAGCAATGCCTGACGCTGCTCGGCGGTTTCAATTCCCTCGATCACCACAGACATGCCAAGGGTGCGCCCCAACGCGAGGGTGCTTTCGATCACCGCCCGGCAGCGCGGCTCGTGCAGCAAACCTCGGACGAATTCTGCGTCGAGTTTGATTTCGTTAAAGGGCAACTGGCACAGACGCTGCAACGAAGAGAACCCGGCACCGAAGTCATCGATCGACAAACGGCAACCCATCATGCGCAAGCGCACCAGGTTTTCCAGGGAGACCGCCGGGACCTCCAGCAAACCGCTCTCGGTCAGTTCGAAGGTTACGCTGGCGTAAGGTGTCTGGTAGCTGGCCAGTATCCGCTTGATGCGCATGGGCAGACCCACCTCAGCCAACTGTGCTGTTTGCAGGTTGAAAGCCACATTCAGGGCCATACCCTGATCCAAAGCGCGACATTGAACGGCCAGCGCTTGTTGCATCATGCTAAACAGGAGCGCGTCGAGCAGACCGGCACGCTCCAACGCCGGCAGGAATACCGCCGGTGACAGGACGCCCAGAATGGGATGATTCCAACGAGCTAGCACTTCTACACCGGTCACGGCGCCGCTGCGCAAATCGAACTTGGGTTGGTAATAGGCTTCCAGTTGTTGGTCCAGAATGGCTCGGCGCACCTGTTGTTCGTCGGCCAATTCCCATCCCGGCAGCGCCCGGGGAGTTACGGTCCGGGAGTGCAAAGCCATCTGAAGCAACGGCTGCAACGTCTCCAATTGCAAAGGTTTGCCGAGATTCCCCAGCACGTTCACGTCGAGCAGCGCGCCCATCTGGCTGACGGCGCGACGGATGTCGCCCGGCAGGCCGCTACTGATGATGATTGCCCCGACTTGGCCCGTCGCACTGATGCGTTGAATGAACTGCAGACCGTCCATGCCATCCATCTGCAGGTCACACACCACCACGTCCACGGGGCCTGTCTCTTTCAGCACAGCAAGCGCTTCAGCGCCATCTCCCGCCTCCAGGACTTCACCGCAGCCCATTTTCTTGAGCAGATTGACGGCCACCGAGCGTTGAAAAAGGTGATCTTCGAGTACCAGTACCCGAAGCGATAGGAAGGACATAACGGCACTCTCGCGGGCTAATAGGAGGCATGAAGGTGCGCAATTGATCAGGACAATTTGCGTGAAAACCTCCGAAGTCTTGAGGAAGTTTTCGAACACCCTCCAGGGGCTCAGTAGTAATTGATGGTGAACGTGGCCGTGGCATTCGCCGGGCCGGCAGTGACGCTGCTTGCGGTCTGAATGTAGCGGGCCTTCAGCGCAATGCTGTAGCTGGCTCCTTCCTGGGCGCGCGTGGTGATGCCACTGGCGCGCAACGTGGCCAGCGGCATTGGCGTGCCCGCATTGTCAGCCACTTGGACACCCACGCCCGTGGCGGCGGGATCATTGCCGGGAGCACTGGGGTTCAGGCTCAGGATGCCCAGGGCGGCATTGAGCGGCGTGCGGGTTGGATCGAGGCGCACTTGCAGCACGTTATTCTTGCGCGAGTCGAGGTTGCTGGCCGTGCCGTCACTGGCCCAACGAGGGCCGGTGGTCTGGTAATACCCGTTGAACGCCGGGCAATTGTTCAGCGCGATGGAATAATCTTTCCACGGCGTAAAGGAATTAAGACCGGAGAACGCGTTGAGCATATGGCTGCCCATCGGCACGTTGACGTCCGGTGTGGAACAGGTGCGCGACACGATGTTGATGCTGCCGGAAAAGTTGACGCGTTGAACCTCCAGGTTATTGCTGCTGACGCGAGACTGGGTCATGGTCGGCAAGGATGAGCCCTGTATCGTCCCGGGAGAGACGTCACCGATTTTTATGAATGACATGTCAAAGGCCAGAGGGCCGGTAATATTCACGTTGCACGCATTCGTCCCGCCGCCACAATTGGTGGTGTTCAGGGAAAAAGGCATGGCGTTGCCCGCATACCAAAGGGCCACGCCGATTCCGGGCACCCCGGTCTGATACACGTGACCGCCATAGGGTGTCCCAGCCCAGTTGGACAACGGCAAAGGCGTGACAGGCAACGAGCGTCGCGTCTCAATGTTATAAATGCCGGCCGAACAACTGATCGTGAAGTTGGCCGACGACGTGAAGGTTTGCCGATAGATCTCCGCACCCAAGGGCACATCGCGGCCCACCGTCAGGTTGCCACCCAACAACGGCTGGGTGCGAACCAGACTGCCGGCGGGGGTTAAGTAATTGCACTCAGCCATCGCTGCGCCCGCTACCAGTGACAACGCGGCCACTGTGAATACACGTTTAAACACCATCATTTTTGCTCTCCTGCACTGCTCACAGAAGCAACGCGATTATCTGATTGACCGACTGAACACACCGCATCTACCTGTCGCAGTTGCTTGCCATCGCTGGTGCCGGGAGGCAATGGCAATGCACATTGCTGACTGGCCTGACTACCCCAGTTGATCAAGAGTCTGCGGGCACCGTCCTTGACCCGTGCATACAATTGCCCGCCCTGCCCGACCACCCCTACCGACACGCCACGGTCATCCATCACGCTGGCGCCGAACGGTAGCGGGCTGCCATCGCTCAGGGTCACGTTGAGCAGCAGGGCCTGGCCATTGCGGGTGCCGTACTTGAGGGCCACCACTGCACCGGCGCGCGGCGCTACTTGCTGGCTGGTCTCATTGAGTTCGACGTTCAGCGAGGTGCCTATCGGGTCAATGGCGACCTCGTTCAGCTCATAAGGGCGCAGGTACGGCACCACCGCATTACCCCGGCCGTCGAGCTTGAGACCAGGGAAGCCAACCACTTTGGCCCCCTCAGCGCCTTCGGCAGTGACCACCGCCAGGGTTTCACCGCGATAAGGCGTGAACGTCACGCCGTTAGGGTGAGCGACCACACTGCCACTGGCATTCAGGGACAGGCTGTCATAACCCTCGCCACGGCTGACCGTCGCACCGACCATGGCTTTGGGCCCGGTGTACTGGCCGTTGACCGACGTGCTGTTAGAGTTGGTGGCTCCTTCATGGCCGCCGGTCAGGCTGTAGCTGTACTGGCGATCCACGCCGGCGCTGCCGCTGAGGGTCGCTTGTTGGCTGTATTGGCTGTTGGTGTCGCGCAATACACGCATCGACAATTGCGGCTGGTTGGTGGAAGAACCAAACTCCAGCGGCATGCTCACAGTGAATAACAGGCTGTTATCCATCTCCCCCAAGCCGACTCGGCTGCGATTGGCACTCACGCCATAACTGATCCGTCCGGCCTGCTTGTTGTAGCTGAACTGGTACTGCACATCCCGCCCCGGCTGGTTCCAGTAGTCTTGCGAGAACCCGCTGAATGCCACCTGCCCCCAAGGCCCCAGACTCTGGTTGGCGCTAAGGGACAAGCGGCTGCGTGGCCGGGCATAGAGGCTGGTGTCGATACCGTTGCGCTCAGCATCCAGCAACAGCGTGGCGCCACTGAAGTCGAGGTATTTTTCCGTGGAGAAGCGTGTTGCCGCCACGGCAAAGTTACTGCCGGTGCTCAGAATATTTTTGCTGTAACTCATGCGCACACTTTGGCCGCTGTCCTGGCCGCCTTTGAACTGGGTCTGGGCCTGGGTCACGTCTATCGACATGGCGCCGATCGGCGTACTGAATGCCAAGCCACCCAGCAGCGAACGGTAATCGTCGCTGGCTTGGCCGCCGGTATAGCCGGTGAAGATATTGCTCAAGCCCAACTGATAGGTGCCCTGCACCAACCTGGCCTGGCTTGAGGTGAAGTTGTTGCGGGTCTCACCGGCCGTGACGCTATAGCGTGAAGTGCCTGGACGCAGCAATTGCGCCGCAGCGGCGTAAGGCACGATAAAGCGTTGTTCACTGCCATCGGCTTCATAAACGGTCACGTCCAGGTCGCCGCCGTAGCCGGTGGAATACAGGTCATCAATCACAAAGGCCCCAGGCGCCACCGTGGTTTCATAAAGCAGATTGCCTGCCTGGCGGACCGCAACCCGTGCTCCGGTGCGGGCAATACCCCGGATCACGGGCGCATAACCGCGCTGTGACTCAGGCAACATGCGATCGTCCGTGCCCAGTTGCACACCGCGATACGCCAGGGTGTCGAAAATCTCGCCACTGGTATTGGATTCGCCCACGGTGAGTTGGCTGCGCAGGCTCGTGACATCACGCTGTGCATAGGTATTGAGGGTCTGGTAGTTTTGCCCCGCTTCCTTCTGCCAGCTCATCGAGCCGTTATGGCGCAAGCGCCAGTCGCCCAGGTTCAAGCCGGCGTTCAGCCCCAGATAAGCCGAGTCGTAATTACCGAAGTCGGTTCTGTTGTGGTTGCCATTGAAGGTGTAGCTCAGGGTGCCGGCGGTGACGCCACGGTCCCAGAGCTCCGGGCTGACATAACCCCTGGCATCACGACGCAAGGCGATTTGCGGAATGCTGATGTCCAGCAATTGCGTCGACGGCGAGAAACTGGCAGTGGCACTGTCGATCAACAGGCCAATGTCCAGGCACGGTGCCCCGCTTTCCAGGCTCGCCAAGGCTTCAGGCGACAGCTTGTGCATATCCACACCCAGCAGTTCCAACATGCTTCGGTTGAAGCAGACCATCGGATTGCTACCGTCCTGGGCCGCATTGATTCGAATATCCTGACGAGTGACAAGCTTGCCGTTGATCGCCATGTCTGCGCGATACTCGCCGGGCAGGACCGGGTTGCCTTTCTCGTAGGGAGTCAGGTCCAGGCTGCGGGAGCCTGCGGGCAAAAAAGCATCGTTGAACTGTACGTCTTCGGCCCACACCCCTTGAGCGATCATCACACCCGGCAACATGGCCAGGGCTTTGATCAGCATTGCGGTCACTGGATTGAAGGCAAAACGAGGGCGCACCTGAGGGCGCTCGGCCAGGCGTGGAATAGTCGTCATAAGTTACTCGTGCGCAGAAACGGTCGCGTGAAGATCAGGGCTTGAGCGGCTGGCGGGTCGGCACAATGGCGCCGTAATCGTTGATCGCGTTGAACTCAACCTGTGCCGAAACGCCCGGCGGTGACTTCAGAGCAGGCAAGGCAAACACGGTGCTCTCACCCGGGCCGACCATACCGCCGCCGGCCTCGTAACGCTGGGTGCCGGCCACCAACGTCAACTCCACCAGGGATACGTGATAAGCCGTTGGGTTGAAGGCTCGCAAGGCATAGCCTGCGGCGTCGGCAACCACTTTCCACTCCACTTGTGGCGGCGCGTCGCTGGCCGAGCCTGGCAGGTTGTCGGGGCGGTAGAAAATCTTGATCCGGGACCGAAAGGCCATTTGCAGCACATTCATTTCCACCGGGCCTTCGGCTTTGGGTGGTATCTCCAGAATGTTGAACCAGAACACCGACTCTTTATTGGCCGGCAAGGAAGCGCCGGTAAACATCAGGCGCAGGCTTTGGCCTTTGTTCGGATCAATACGGGAGACCGGCGGCGAGAGCACAAACGGCGCCTTGGAACTGGTAGGGCTGGACTGCACATCCCCGGTATCGACCCATGCCTGCACGAGTGCTGGCTTGAGCCCGTTATTGTTGAGTTTGACCGTGATTTCCTGCTGACTTGCCGGATACACCAGGCGAGTCCCGGTGATCACTACACCGGCAACGGCCTGGGAGCAGACCAGCGAGACCAGAATCAACCAAACACTGAAACGAGCTTTTTTCACGTACGGCATAACACTCCTCGCCCGCCACACATCGGCGCACCGGATCCCGGTGCGCTGACGTGAAAGCGGCTTAGTTGTAGTCGATGTTATAGGTCACGGAGCTGAGCACTGTGCCGGAGGTCGCCGCCCCGGTCGCGTAGTACTGCACGGCGTAATCCATACGCACACCGCCGGAAGCAAGGGTGTTACGGGAAGTTTTGGTCTTTTGGTTGGTGTTACCTGCCTGGATGACAGCGTCTGTCACCGCGTCGATCAATTGCAGCTGCACGAGGGTAGCGGTGCCGGTCGTGTTCTTCAGGTTGCCGGTGGCCGGATCGACGGTGGCGCCGGCGTTGAAGAACGCAGCCGCGGTGGTTGCCGTACCCGTGCAACCACTCAAGGTGACATCAAAACCGGTACGGCCTTCGGTCTTGCCGGCGGCGTCAAGCAAGCTGTTGGAAATGGTCGGCAGCGTTACGGTAGCGACAGCCGGGCTGACCACACCGCCAACGGAAATAGTGCAGGTCTGGCTGACCAGTTCGCCGGCAAAATTGATGGTGCCATCAGCCGCATTGGCGAACTGGGCGCCGGTTGCGCAAAACACGGCGGCGAGGGTGAGTGCTTGAACTTTCATGGTACTGCTCCAGAAGGAAGGTTATGAACACCGTCGCCAAGCCTTGTTGGGCTGCCAAACGCTGAAGCGGATGACCAGCGAACAAAACACATGTCTTGTGCGACGAGTGCATCTTCCGGTGAATCGCACCCCGATCCTGTAGTACACATCCCTCTGACATGTAGGAAAATTCCTACTCACAATTTAAGGCGCGACGTTCATACGCCCGAAAAAAAGCCGCATCGTGGATGCGGCTTTTTTCAGCGTGCGTGGAGCCTCAGTTCAAGTAAATCTCCAACCGTTGCTCCAGCAACTCCATGGCTTGCTGCAACGCATCCACCGCTTCAGTCAGCACCGCTGAGTTCAACCCTTTGCAACCCACTTCCAGCACCTCGCAACACTCAATCAACCATGAGGCCTGGATGATCCTTGCGCCGCCCTTGACGCGATGCGCCAGATCGCTCAACCCAGTCAGGTCGTGCTGGGTAAACAACTGGATCAACCGAGTCATATCCTGGGCGTTGCTGGTCGCCAAGTCTTGCAGCAGGCCGCGGATGGCAACGGTGTCACCACGGCTGAGCTGTTCGAGACTGGTCAGGTCGATGCCTTCGATAGTCGGTGACGGTCCCGGATCCGCTGGAATGACGACGGCGGGCACCACAGACGTCAATCGTGCGCTCAGATCACTGAGGCTGATGGGCTTGAACAGGCAATCGTCCATGCCAGCCTCAAGGCAACGAGCCCGCTCCTCAGGCTGAGCATTGGCCGTCAACCCCAAGATCATCCCGGGTGCGGATCCCCTGCTGCGCTCTTCATCGCGTATTGCACGGGTCAGTTCGTAACCGTTCATGATCGGCATGCTGCAGTCGGTAATCACCACATCGAAATGCTGGTTGCGCCAGGCACGCAAGCCATGGGCACCGTCTGCGGCGTCGCTTACGCGGTGCCCCAGGAAACTCAGTTGCTGGGACAACAACAAACGATTGGCCGGGTAATCATCGATCACTAAGACATTCAGCGCATGGGCAGCCTGCAGGAGCGGCGCAGAGGGTATCGGGGGCACATCAACCGGTTCAAGGGTTGGCAAATCAATACGAACCTCCACCTGGGTGCCCTGCCCTGACACGCTGCTCAACGTCAGGGTCCCGCCCATCATCTCGCACAGCGTGCGACTGATCATCAGCCCCAGGCCCGAGCCACTGCGCGCCGACTGCGCATGTCTACCGGCCTGACTGAAGGGGGTGAACAGCCGTTGCTGATCGTCAAGGGAAATGCCACTGCCACTGTCCTCGACCCGCAGGCAGACCGCCAACCGTTCCCCATTGCCGGTCGGTTCGGTGCTGACCCGCAGTCGCACATGCCCCACGTCAGTAAACTTGATCGCGTTGCTCACCAAGTTGGAGACGATTTGCTTGAACCGCAACGGGTCCACAAGCACCTGGCAGTTGAGGGTGGTGTCCAGGTCGAGGATCAACCGCAATTGTTTTTGCCGCGCCAACCCCTCGAAGATGCGCGCCACTGACTCAATCAGTTCCAGCAGATTGGCCCGCTCCGGCGCCAGGGACAGCCGGCCGGACTCGATACGGGCGATGTCGAGGATGTCACCGATCAAGTCCAGCAAGCCGTGGGCGGCATTGGCCGCCACGTCGATGGAGACGCGGTCCATGTAGCCTTGATCGGCTTTTTTCTGCGCCAGTTCCAGCATGCCGATGATCGCGTTCATGGGCGTGCGGATCTCATGACTCATGGTGGCCAGAAAGGTGGTCTTGGCGCGACTGGCATCGTCTGCATGGTCCTTGGCATCCCGCAGGGCTTCCAACAGGTGCTGACGTTCGCTGATATCAATCCAGCCGCCTATCATGCCGTTGACCTCACCGTCGCTCCCCCGGTACGGCAACATCCAGTGATAGATCATCAATACCTTGCCCGAGCCCATCGTCAGGCTGCGGTCCTGCACACGCGGGACCCCGTCTTCCATCGCCTGCAAATAATCCTGATGGTAACCGAACGCCTCATTGGGGTTGCTGAGCACGCCGTCCATCACGGTCTTGCCGATGACGGCTTCGCGGTCTACGCCAAACACACTCAGGTAGCCGCTGTTACACACCATCAAGCGCCCTTGACGATCACGCACGTAGATCGGGTGCGGTGTGCCGTCGATCAATACCCGCATGAATTCCAGCTGGTCATTCAAGGCAATTTCAGCCTGCCTGCGCTTGCGCATGAGTCTGCGCAGATGGGTAATCCAGGCAATCGCGACCAGCAACAACACGGCCGCCAGGGCAAACCCTTGGATGATCACTGTGCGGTTGCGCAGCCAGTAGCTGTCATCCACGGCAATCTCGCTGCGCCAGCGGTTGGTGACCTCATCCAGCTCTTCGGGAGGAATGCTGAGCAAGGCTTTTTCCAGGATTGAGTACAGTTCCAGGGCGCCGCGAGGGGTGGCAAACGCCGTGCGCGCCAGTTGCGTGCCCACGGTGCTGGTAATACGTAGCTGATCGCGGTACTGATGCGAGATCATGTAGCGGGCAATGATCAGCGAATTGACCCCCGCATCCGCTTTGCCATTGGCCACCATCGCCATCACTGCCTGGGCGTTACTCGCCTCCACCAACACAATCTTGGGATAGTGCTCGATCACGAAGTCCCGCACCGGATTGCCATGTATCACCGCCAGCCGCTTGCCTGCCATGTCGTCCAGGGTGCTCGGGCTGGAAGGATCGGTGCCGCTGACCAGCACATAAGATGTATTGAGGTAGGGCCGTGTAAAGCGCAACACCCCCTCACGGTCGGTGCTGGGCGTCAGCGTAATCAGCAGGTCGGCTTTGTCGGTACGAATTTGCGCCAGCATGTCTGTCACCGACACCGCGCGCTGCACCTCAAACGTTAAGCCGGTACGCAGTGAGACCTTCGCCAGCACGTCGGCACTGATGCCACGAAACTCGCCGTCCTGATTGAAAAACGACAACGGCAGGAAACTGTCGTCAATCGCGACCCGCACCAATGGATGTGCATCCATCCAGCGTTGCTCACTGGCGCTGAAATGTAACGCCGTACGACCGGGCATACTGCTGCCGCCAGCACTCCAGCGGCGCTGGATATTCATGTGTTCACTGACCGGAATTGCCGCCAGCGCACTGTTGAGCACGCGCTGCATCCGCGTATTGTCCTCGGTCATGGCGAACGAGAAGTTGCTGGCCTCTATCTGGGAGAAGTCAGCCAATTGCACATTGTTCAGATAGTTCTTGTTGATCAGAAAGTTGGCGCTCAATGCATCGCCCAGGTACACATCGGCACTGCCAAAAGCCACCGCACCAATGGCGCTTAATGTCGAGGGGAACAATTGCAAACTGGCTTTAGGGTAAAACGCCTTTACCGCTTCAGGTGAAAGGTAGTGATACAACATCGCAATCTTCTTGCCTGCCAGGTCCGGCGGTAGCCCAGAGCTGTCACCCAAGCGCGTCACCAACGCCGGCATGTCCTGGGCATAGGCAGTCGAACGCAGCAGGCTTGCGTCGGCGGCTTCGTAGCCGTTGGCGATGCCCAGAAAATCCACCTCTGCTCGCTTGAGCGCATCGATCACCTCGGCACGCGTGGCATATCGGCGTACCTCCACCCGAACGCGCAGCAGCTCGCTCAATAGCTGCGCATAGTCGGCGGTCACGCCCTCGTAGTCCCGGTCATTGCTGACCATGCCCAGAGGCGCATAGTCGGGGTTGGAATCGCCCAGGATCAATACACCCTTGCTGCGCAGCCAGCTCCAGTCCGCCTCGTTCAGCCCGGCCCTGTAACCATCGACATGCGAGCGGCCCAACACCTGAAACGTGCCCACCTGCGAGTCCGCTTGGGCAGCACCGTTCAGCGCCATGCCAACTGCCAATACTGCCATCCATGTGCGCAAGAAAAGGCTCATCAGATCAGGTTATTACGTTTCGCAAAGTCGGCGAGGTAAACCACCGACTTCACGTTGAGCTTTTCGATCAAGCGCGTTTTGTAAGTGCTGACAGTCTTGTTGCTGAGCAGCATTGAGTCGCCGATCTGCTTGTTGCTGAAGCCTTGGGACAACTGTTGCAAAATCGTCAGCTCACGGTCAGAAAGGCGCTGGATCAACTCCAAGTCAGTCTTTTGGACATCAGTGCGGCGCACTGAACTGTCTGCCAGGTTCGGAAAGAAGGTGTACCCGCTCATGATTGCCTTGATTGCCTTGACCAGCTCATCCAGGTCATTGGTTTTGGAGATGTAACCCGCTGCGCCGGCTTTCATGCAGCGCATCGAATAAAACAGCGGCGATTGGGACGTCAACACCAGGATCTTGCACTTGAGACCCAATGCGAAGATCCGCGCAATAACTTCCAGACCGTCCAGCTTGGGCATCGCGATATCCAGCACGATCAGGTCAGGTTCGTGCTCCCGTGCCATCTGCACCGCGTCTGCCCCGTTGTCTGCTTCGCCGACGACATCGAAATGCTCGTGCTTCAAGAGCATCTTGACCGAAGATCGAATAAAAGGATGATCGTCCACAACTATCGCTTTAAACATAGCTACCTCTGGCAGATACACCTGCAAAGGACGATGAAGCATGTGCCCATCGCCTGAAACACTGGAAAACCGGTCCGATCAATACGCGGCTCAAACTACACGAGTGTGGTTCATGCGCAGGAAATATCTTGGGTAGCTCAGGGGCTGCCCAATGTCGCACACTGCCGCTTGGCGTGGGCCTCAAGCCACACAAGCAGTTGATGACCTGCCATAGGCCGTGCGAGGTAAAAGCCCTGACCGATTTCACACCCCAGGGCCAGTACACCTTCATGGATGCGTTGAGTGCCGATGCCCTCGATCACTAGACTCATGTGCAGCGATTTTGCGAGTGCCAGCGTGCTCGCCACCATGGCCCGACCGAGCGGTTCCTCCAGGTGGCGGACAAACTGGCCGTCGAGCTTGAGTTGATTGAAGGGTAGCTGGCAAAGCAGCTTGAGCGACGAAAAACCGCTGCCAAAATCGTCAATGGACAAACCGCAACCCAACATCCGCAAACGCAGCAGGTTATCGTGGATTCGCGGTGAAATATCCAGCAGGCCGTTTTCCGCCAGCTCGAACAACAACGTGGAGCCGGGAAGGTCGTGGCGCAGCAACGCACGCTGGATATCCCCAAACAACCCATTATTGAGCAATTGCGAAGCGTGAAGGTTATACGCCAATTCGAGCGGCGTCTGCTGGCGGCGCAGCCCCCCCAGAAGGTTCAGGCCTTGCTCCAGCAGTTGCATGAACATCTGGTCGATCAAATCGTAGGCAAGTATCGCTGCCAGGAACTGCGCAGGTAACAGCACGCCCCGCCCCGGGTGCTCCCAACGCACTAACACCTCTACCCCTGCCAGATGCCCACTACCGAGCATGAACTTAGGCTGGAACCAGGCACGAAATTCCCCCAGTGCCAGGCCTTGGCGAATCTCGTGCTCGGGAAATAAGGTCTCAGGGGCTGAGGGGCTCGCCAACGACGGGTAGCGCTGAGAATAGGAGCGCAAAAGATGCTGCAGGGCGCACAACTGCAACGGCTGGCTCACTACACCAAGTAACTGCAGACCGCATAGCCTGCGTAATTGGGCCAAAGCCCGACTTAATTCGGCATTTAGCTCACTGCAAAAGGCCACGGCACGCACCAGGCCTGCCTGCCTGGCGCTTTGCAGGAACATCAGACAATCAAGGCTGCTGTCAGCCAAGTCACAGAGCACGATGTCGACCCCACCGCAGGCATGCAATTGCGCCATGGCCTGTTCGCTATCACAAGCGTGCAGCACGTTCGGCACGCCCAGCCGATCAAGCATCTTGATCAGCACGCTGCGCTGAAATCGTTGGCTTACCAAAACCAGGATGCTGGGATGAGCCATGCTTTTCAACCTCCTTGCAAGAGCGAAGGAGGTCATAGTGACCTGCCAAAGTCCGAACTTGAAAAGGAAGCATCCTGTCGAGTTGTAGGAAATTTCCCAGGCAAACCCTGCAACCCGGTAAACCTATTAAGGCTCCACCCGCCCCATCAACTCGGGAATGCTCTCCGGCCGGTTTGCGTACCGCTGCGCCAACGCCGCACAGACCATCAATTGAATCTGGTGAAACAGCATCAATGGCAGGATCAACACGCCCATGCTCGCCCCGGCAAACAGCACCTGGGCCATGGGTACGCCGGTCGCGAGACTTTTCTTCGAGCCGCAGAACAAAATGGTGATGCGGTCCTCCTGACTGAAGCCGAACGCCTTGCCCAGCACGCTGGAAGCCACCAGCACCAAGGCCAGCAGCACGCAGCAGGCGACCACCAGACCACCCAGTTCCCACAGCGGGATCTGGTGCCAGATGCCTTCATTGACCGCCTCGCTGAACGCGCCGTAGACCACCAGCAGGATCGAGCCCTGATCGACAAATTTCAGCCAGGCTTTGTTGCGCCCGACCCATTCGCCGATCCAGCGGCGCGCGATTTGCCCTGCAATAAATGGCAGCAGCAACTGCACGCTGATTTTCAGGATTGCGTCGAGGGTGGAGCTGCCCTCACCGTGCACATTAAGCAACAACGTCACCAGCAACGGCGTCAGGAAGATACCGAACAGGCTCGACGCCGCCGCGCTGCAAATCGCCGCGGGGATATTGCCCCGCGCCAATGAGGTGAAGGCAATTGCCGATTGCACGGTGGCCGGCAAGGCGCAAAGGTAAAGCATGCCCATGTACAGGTCTTTGCCGATCAGCGGCGACAGCACCGGCTTGAGCGCCAGGCCCAGCAAGGGGAACAGCACGAAGGTCAGGCTGAACACCAGCAGGTGCAGGCGCCAATGGCCGGCACCGGCGACGATGGCCTGGCGCGACAGCTTGGCGCCGTGCAGGAAAAACAGCAGCGCGATAGCCAGGTTGGTGACCCAGCCGAAAGCCACGGCGGTCTGGCCGCTGGCAGGCAGCAAGGACGCGAGGATCACCGTGGCGATCAGGGTCAGGGTGAAGTTGTCGGGCAGAAAACGGGGGCGAGTCATAAGCGGATCTTCCAGGGGTTGCAAAGAGCGTCACCGCGACTCTAACGTAACGGCTTGTTACCGACTAACGCCAATGAGCCAGTAAATGCCGCCTAAAGGACATGACAAGACCGTGCGCCGCAGTATCCCCGGGCTGTCCAGCCTGCCGCGGCCGGTGTATGGGCGTACTGAATCCTTGCCCAATCGCGCATTGACCCGACGCCACAGTCACCCGTGGGTGCAGTTGTCCTACGCGATTTCCGGGGTGCTGGAGATCCAGACCAGCGCCGGCCGTTTTGTCGCGCCGCCGCAGCGGGCGGTGTGGATTCCGGCGGGCATGCCGCACCGGGTGTACAGCTCGCCCCACACCGAAATGCGCAGCCTGTATCTGGATTGCAGTGTGACCGCCTGGGCCTCGCAGCTTTGCCATGTGCTGGAGGTGAGCAGCCTGCTGCGCGAATTGATCCGCAGCTTCAGTGAACTGCCGGTGGAGTATGCCGAGGACGGTCCCGATGGGCGCCTGGCCCAAGTAGTCCTTGACCAACTCGCCGCCGCGCCCCACGTGGACTTGATGCTGCCCCTGCCCCTCGACCCGCGTTTGCGCCAGATCTACCGCAGCCTGAACCTGCGCCCGGAACAACAGACCACCTTGGGGCACTGGAGCGAAAAACTGGGGGTCAGCGAAAAGACCCTCAGCCGCTTGTTCTTGAAGGACACCGGCCTGACCTTCCGCGCCTGGCGCCAGCGTCTGCGCCTGCTGAGCGCACTGCCCGCCCTGGAACAAGGCGAGCGCGTGACGGATGTGGCGCTGGGCTGTGGGTATGAATCGACGTCGGCGTTTATCAATGCGTTTCGGCAGCAGTTCGATGCGACGCCGGGTGAGTTCTTCCCTTAACTGGCAATGTGCAGGGCCTTGGCCAGGATGGCCTGGAGCAACACATCCGCGCCCGCCGTCGACCACGCGGGGGAAATTTCCTCCGCTTCGTTGTGGCTAAGGCCATCCACGCACGGTACGAAGATCATCGCCGTCGGCGCCACCTGGTTCAGGTAGCACGCGTCATGCCCTGCACCGGAAATCATCGGCCGATGGCTGTAGCCCAACGCCTCAGCCGAAGCGCGCACCACCTCCACGCACCCCGCATCGAAGGCAATCGGCGCGTACTTGAAGATTTGCTTCACGCTGTGCTGCAGGCCCACACCGTCGGCGATGCGTGCCACGGCGTCGCGCAATTGCTGGTCCTGGCGGGCCAGCACCGCCTCGTCCGGGTGGCGGAATTCGACGCTGAAAAACACTCGCCCCGGCACCACATTGCGCGAGTTGGGGAATATATTCGCCATGCCTACCGTGGCCCGGCCCTCGGCGCCCTGCTCCAGGCCAAGCCCGTTGACGGCCTCGACCACACGGGCAAAACCGAGCAGTGCATCCAGGCGATGGTCCATCGGGGTGGTGCCTGCGTGGGCGCTGCGCCCCGTCAGTTCCACTTCGTACCAGCGCTGCCCCTGGGCACCGGTGACCACGCCGATGGTGATGCCTTGGGCTTCCAGGATCGGCCCCTGTTCGATATGCAGTTCAAAGGCCGCATGCACCGCCTGGCCGCCGACTGGATGGGGCCCGGCGTAGCCGATCTGCTGCAATGCTTGCCCGATGGTTACGCCCGCCTTGTCTTCGCGGGACAGGCCGTACTCAAGGTCAAACACACCGGCGTAGACGCCCGATGAAATCATCGCCGGGGCGAAGCGCGAGCCTTCTTCGTTGGTCCAGTTGACCACTTCGATTGGCCGCTCGGTCTGGATGCCGAGGTCATTGAGGGTACGCAGCACTTCCAGGCCCGCGAGCACGCCATAAATGCCGTCGTACTTGCCGCCGAACGGCTGGGAGTCGCCATGGGAGCCGGTCAGTACCGGGGCCAGATGGTCCTGGCGCCCGGCGCGCCGAGCGAAGATATTGCCCATGGCATCCACGCGAATGCTACAACCGGCCGCGGTGCACCACTGCACGAACAGGTCGCGACCGCGACGGTCCTCATCGGTAAGCGCCAGGCGCGAGACGCCGCCTTTCTCGGTGGCGCCGATCTGCGCCATCTCCATCAACGAAGCCCACAGGCGTTCGCCGTTTACCCGCGCCAAATTACTCATGAGGTTTCGCCCGATAACGGAAGTCGCAGTGGTGCGCGCCGCCCATGATGGTCTGGGTGCGGGTCAATTCGATGTCCGGGTTGTAGCCGACGATGAACAGCTCGTCACGGTTGCACGAGAGCAGATGGCCGATTTCGCCCAGGCCCATCTCGGTGTACATCTCGGCGTAGCGGCAACGTTTGACGTCGTAGTCATAGTGCTCGGCATCGCTGGCGATGATCTCGACCTTGAGCGCGTCATCCTTCTCCCACAGCACTTGCAGTTCGACAAAGCTCTTGAGGTCGGCACCCTGCTCTGCCAGCGCGGCAAAATGCTTGCCGGCCTGGATCGCCGCGTTGCCCACGGCCTCGCCGATCACAGATGCGGCAAAGTGCTTGCCTTGCTCGCGCTTGAGGATCTCGTAGATCGGTTTGATGATCTCGGCTTCGATACGCCGCCGGGCGAGAATGCCCAGTTCACCTTCCAGTTTGCTCATTGTGTGCCTCCATCAGCTCCACAAAATGTATTCAAAACGACCGCTGTGGTCACCGCGCTCTTTGTGGTGAGCGACTAGTTGCCGCCCGCCACACTCACCGGCTGCCATTGATTGGCTTTGACTTGGTACACGGTGAACGACGGCTGCTTCAGGTTGCCCTCGGCATCGAACGCAATCGTGCCGGTCACGCCCGCATAGCGGATGGCGCGCAGCACCGGCAGGTACTTTTGCGGGTCGACTGAATCCGCCTTTTCAATGGCCGCCACCAGCACACCGACGCCGTCATAGGCAAACGGGGCATGCAGTTCGATGTTGGTTTTGTAGCGTTCTTTATAGGCCTGCTCGAACGCTTTGCCACCGGGCATTTGCGTAATCGCCAAGCCCGGCTCCAAGGCAATCACGCCTTCGCCTTCGTTCTGCGCCAGTTGCAGGAAGGTCTGGCTGACAAAACCACCGGCGCCCATCAACGGTGCCTTGATACCCAGCTGTTTGATGCGTCGCGCCAGCGGTGCGGCTTGGGCATCCACACCGCCGAAGAAGATCAGGTCCGGGTTCTGGCTGCGGATATTGGTGAGCACGGCGCTGAAGTCGATGGTCTTGTCGTCCACGTATTCGCGGGCCACCACCTTGGCCCCCCCGGCTTCGATGGATTTGACGAACTGGTCCGCCAGGCCCTGGCCAAAGGCGGTGCGGTCGTCGATCACGGCGATACGCTGGGCTTTGAGGGTCTTCAACGCGTAGTCGCCGGCCACCTGACCACCGTCGTCGTCATGGCCCATGATGCGAAAACTGGTGTCAAACCCCTGCTGGGTGTAGGCGTGCCCCGTGGCCACCGGTGCCACCTGGGCGATACCGGCGTCGTGGTAGACCCGCGCCGCCGGGATGCTGGTGCCGGTGTTCCAATGCCCGACCACGCCGACCACGCCTTCATCCACCAGGCGCTGGGCGACGGTCACGGCAGTGCGCGGGTCGGACTGGTCGTCTTCGGAAACCAGTTTGAAGGTCACGGCTTCACCCTTGATCTTCGGGTGCTTGGCGTTAGCCTGGTCGATGGCCAGTTGCGCACCGTTCTCCAGGTCTTTGCCAATACGTGCCGAAGGGCCGGTCAACGGACCTGCCAGGCCGATCAGCACGGTCTGGTCGGCTTGGGCCACGGCGCTGGCCAGGCTGCTCAGGGCCAGGGCGATCAATGCGGTGTTCTTGATAGTCGTCATGAGAGGTTCCTGCTTCTTTTCGGGCGGGTCGGAACACGCCGGGCGTCCGGTAGCGTCTTGGGGTTAGTTAATTCATTCACCGAGGTAGGCACTGCGCACCTCGGGGTCATCCAGCAAATCCTTGGAAGCGCCGGTGAGGCTGATGCGCCCGGTGTCCATCACGTAGGCACGGTCAGTCACTTGCAACGCCAGCCGTGCGTTTTGCTCTACCAGCAACAGGGTCATGCCCTGGCGGCACACGTCGTCGATCACTTGGAAAATCTTCTCGACCATGATCGGCGCCAGGCCCATGGACGGCTCATCAAGGATCAGCAAACGCGGGCGCGACAGCAGTGCACGGGCCAGGGCGAGCATCTGTTGTTCGCCGCCCGAGAGCAGGCCGGCGGACTGTTGCAGGCGCTCTTGCAGGCGAGGGAAGTGCTCGAACAGCTGGCGCATTTCACGTTGCACCTGCGCGTTATCGCGGCGCAGAAAGGCTCCGGCCTGGAGGTTTTCCAGCACGCTCATGCGCGCAAAAATGCCGCGCCCTTCCGGCACCATGACGATCCCCTGGCGCAGCAATTGGTCAGGTGCCTGGCCGCGAACCGAGCGGCCGGCAAAACGGATCTCGCCGCCGGCCACCGGGAGCAGACCGGTCAAGGCCTTGAGACTTGATGTCTTGCCGGCACCGTTGGCCCCGATCAGGGTGACGCGCTCGCCTTCAGCGATATGCAGGTCCAGAGATTTGACGGCCTCGATGGCGCCGTAGCGCACCTGCAATCCGTCGATCTGCAACAGAAGTTCAGACATGGGCACTGGCTCCCAGGTAGGCCTGGATCACGGCCGGATGCTGGCGCACCTGCGAAGGTGGCCCCACGGCAATCACACGGCCGTAATCAAGCACGCTGATGCGGTCGCACACGCCCATCACCAGCTTGACGTCATGCTCGATCAACAACAGCGTGTGGCCGTCGTCGCGGATTTTTTCCAGCAGGCCGCGCAGTTGCACTTTCTCACTGGCGTTCATGCCGGCCGCCGGCTCGTCCAGGGCCAACAGACGCGGCTCGGTGGCCAAGGCACGGGCGATTTCCAGGCGGCGTTGGTGGCCGTAACTCAGGCTGTCGGCCCGGTAGTTGGCAAAGCCGGCCAGGCCCACATACGCCAGCAGGCGATGGGCGTGGGCGCGGGTTTGCGCCTCTTCCTCACGGGCCCGGCGATGTTGGCTCAAGGCGGCCCACAGGCCATTGCGGGTACGCACGTGGCGCCCGACCATGACGTTTTCCAGGGCACTCATTGCGTTGAACAGGCGGATATTCTGGAACGTGCGGGCGATCCCCGCTTGGGCAACCTGGTGCACGCTGGTGGGCTGGTACTCGCAGCCACCGAGCTGGAAGCGTCCGGAGTCTGGCGTATAGAGGCCGGTCATCACATTGAAGAAGGTGGTCTTGCCTGCGCCATTCGGGCCGATCAGCCCGTAGATCTCGCCGGGCTGAATGCTCAGGCTTACGTCGGTCAGCGCAGCCACGCCACCGAACCGCTTGTTGACGTTGTCGATCTGCAACAACGGTGCGTTCATCGTGCCACTCCTTTGGGCCACAACCCGGCGGGCCGGTACAGCATCGCCAGGATCAATGCCAAGCCGTAGAACAGTTGGCGGATGACTTCCGGGTCCACCAGCACCTGGCCGAACAGCGCCTGCTGCAACGGCCCCATGCTCGCGCGCAAGGCTTCGGGCAAGGCCGCCAGCAGCACGCAACCGAGAATCACACCGGGGATATGCCCCATGCCGCCCAGCACGACCATCGCCAGCACGGCAATGGACTCGTTGAGGGTGAAAGACTCCGGCGACACAAACCCCTGGAACGAGGCAAACAACGCCCCGCTCACCCCGCCGAACGCCGCACCAATGGCAAACGCCAACAGCTTGAGGCGCACGGTATTCACGCCCATGGCCTGGGCTGCTTGTTCGTCCTCACGAATCGCCACCCAAGCGCGGCCGATGCGCGAACGCTCCAGGCGGATGCAGGCCAACAGGATCAGCACCACCAGCGCGGCGAACAGGTAGTAATAGAGATACACCGAAGGCAGGCGCAGGCCGAACAGCTCTTGGGTGCGGCCCAGGTTCAGGCCAAACAGGCTGACCGGGTCGACCTGTGAAATACCTTTGGGGCCATTGGTGATGTTCACCGGCCGATCGAGGTTGCGCAGCAGGATACGAATGATCTCGCCAAACCCCAGGGTGACGATGGCCAGGTAATCACCGCGCAGGCGCAAGGTCGGGGCCCCCAATACCACGCCGCACCCCGCCGCCAGCAAGGCGCCCAACGGCAGGATCAGCCAGATCGAGGTGTGCATGCCCGCCGGCAACAGCGCCAGCAGCGCCGGGAACTGTTGCAGCAGATGAGGCGATGACAGCAACGCAGCCAGGTAGGCACCCACCGCGTAGAACGCGATAAAGCCCATGTCCAGCAGCCCCGCATACCCGACCACGATGTTCAGCCCGAGGGCGAGCATGATGTACAGAAGGGCGAAATCGAGGGTGCGCACCCATGTGTTGCCGCCAGCGTGCCCGACGATCCACGGCGCAAGCACCAGGGCCACGGCAAACAGCAACAACCCCAGGCTGGCGCGTTGATTGGTCGTCAGTGACTTGATCATGCGCGGGTCGCCAGACGTTCGCCCAACAGCCCGGAAGGCCGGAACACCAGCACCGCGATCAGCACAATAAAGGCGAACACATCCTGGTAATTACTGCCGAACACGCCATTGGTGGCGGCGCCGAGGTAGCCGGTGCCCAGGGCTTCGATCAGCCCCAGCAACAGGCCGCCGAGCATGGCGCCCTTGAGGTTGCCGATACCGCCCAGCACCGCTGCGGTGAAGGCTTTGATGCCCGGCAAGAAGCCCATGTAGAAATGCGCGCTGCCGTAGTTGCTGGCCATCATGATCCCGGCCAACGCCGCCAAGGCGCCGCCGATGGCAAAGGTGATGACGATGATGCGATTGGGGTTGATCCCCATCAGGCTGGCGACCTGAGGGTTTTCTGCCACGGCGCGCATGGCACGACCAAAGCGGGTGCGCTCCACCAGCACCAGCAACGCGGCCATCACCGACAGCGCGATGGCAATCGTGGTGAGTGCGGTGACATGGGTGATTGCCGGGTGCTCGGAGGCACCGGCCAGCACTTCAATGGGCTCCAGCGGCAGCAACTGCGGGAACATTTGCGGGTTGCGGGTCCACACCAGCATGGCGATGGTTTGCAGCAGCAAGGACACGCCAATACCGCTGATCAACGGCGCCAGGCGCGGGGCGTGGCGCAAGCGCCGATAGGCCACGCGCTCGATTACCACCGCCAACACCGCACAAAACGCCATAGCCACCAGCGTGGCGCACAGCAACACGAACACCGGCGGCAAGGCCGGCCACGTCGCCTGCACCAGGCGAATCACCGACAATCCCACCAGCGCGCCGATCATCAGCACATCGCCGTGGGCAAAGTTGATGATGCGCAAAATGCCGTAGACCATGGTGTAACCCAGGGCCACCAGCGCGTAGAGACTGCCCGTCATCAAACCGTTGAGCAGTTGTTGGATAAACCCATCCATGAAAACCATCGACCTCAGTGCGTACAGGGGCGGCACACTAAGCATCTATTCTGTTTTTATCAAATATCAGAAAGTAATATGGTTATATCAAACTAAAAAAACGACATAAACGCCGAAAATACGGCATTTATGACTCTTTATCTGCCATTAAACTTGGTATTTAATTCAATACATGAATAAATCAGAACAATTAGCCAATGACCCTCCCCTGCGCGCCGTGCGCACCTTCGAAGCCTTTGCGCGCCATGGCGGGGTCAATGCCGCCGCGCGGGAGCTGGACGTGTCCGCCTCGGCCATCAGCCATCAACTGCACTTGCTGGAAGATTTCCTGCAGCAGCCGCTGACCCTGCGCCAGGGCCGCAACCTAGTGCTGACCGATGAAGGCCGCGAGTACTACCGCGCTATCCGCTCGGCTTTCGCAGTGCTGCGCAGCGCCACCGAACACGTGCGTGAGAAAAGCGCCACGCGCCAGGTCACCATCAGCCTGATTCCCTTGTTCGGCATCAATCTGTTTATCCCGCGCCTGGCGACGTTTCTGAAAGATCACCCGGCGCTGGACATCAACGTGACCTACGCCAACCACCGCAGCTACCCCAGCGACGCGGCCGACCTGTCGATTCGCTTCGGCACCGGGCACTGGCCGGGTTATCACAGTGAACCGTTGATCTGCGGTGCAGTAACGCCTTATTGCAGCCGCGCATTCCTGGCACAACACGGCCCCATCGACACCCCCGAGGCCCTGAGCCAACTGCCACTGTTGCACGACGAAGAACGCGGCACTTGGGGCCAATGGTTCGAGGCCGCCGAGTTCGACGCCACCGCCTTGAATGGTTTGCTGCTGGAAGATGGCCAACTGGCGCTTACCGCCACCCTCACCGGCCTCGGCTGCGCGTTGTTGCGCGAACCGCTGGTGGCCCCCCATGTGGCCAGTGGTGAGTTGGTGAAGTTGTTCGATCTGCAGGTCAATGATGGCCGCCAGTACTACCTGTGCCGGCGCGCCAACAGTGAGTTGTCGAGCGAGGGCAATGACTTGTACGACTGGATCAAGCGCAGCCTGATTGCGGGGTAATGCTGTTCCATACGTCACCCGGCTGCTATTGTGCCGCGCTTTGAAAAACTGCCACCGACCTGCGAGGAAATGCACGTTGAACACTGACGAAAAAATGACCGGGGACCTGTTCGAGGTCGATAAGCGCCTGTCACTCAAGCCCGTGGTGGACTTCAATGCCTACCTGCGCAGCGCGTTCGGTGACGGCCCGTGCACTTGCATTCGCTGCGTTGCCAGCGGTAGCGATGAAAGCGGTTATGAGTTCCAGCACACCTTCAATTTCGACGGTAAACCCACCCAGCGCCGCTTTGCCTCCACGGCGGGAAGTGATGTGCTGATGGCGTTGAAGAAGGCATGGTTGTCCTACACCAAGGCGGAACTGCCGCTGAGCGGGGCGCTGGCGTTGGAGACGGTGAAGGAGTTTGTCGAGCCGCAACTGCACAAGCGCCTGGCGCCACTGTTTTTGGCCAGTGGGCTGGTCAAGGATATTGCGGGTGAGTTGCAGGTTCAGCCGCAGGCGGCCTGACCCGTAGTGAGCGGGCTTGCC
>NZ_JADDUM010000369.1 GCF_015163715.1 Pseudomonas cyclaminis | reverse complement strand
TGGTGGAAGGCGCACCGGGGTTCGCCCACTCGCCCGACCCGCACAACTTGCAGATCGACAGCCTGCCGTCTGCCACTGATCCCGCCCGCTCGGCCTTGCGCCTCGGCGCTGCGGTGGGTGTGCTGGGCATTGACCTCAACACCCGCCGCCGCAATCGCATGAACGGCCGCATCGGCGCCCTGGATCACGCGGGGTTTTCGGTAGACGTGGTGCACACCTTCGGCAACTGCCCCAAGTACATCCAGCTGCGGCCTGTGGATGGCGTCGCACGCAAACCCGGTACCGTGGCCGAACGCTCCGTTCGCCTGGACGATAGCGCCCGTACGCTGATTCGCCAGGCCGACACCTTCTTCGTCGCCAGCTACGTGGACGCTGAGGGTGAACGCTCGGTGGACGTGTCCCATCGCGGCGGCAACACCGGCTTTGTGCACGTCGATGGCAATGTACTGACCATCCCCGACTTTGCCGGCAACCTGTTCTTCAACACCCTGGGCAATCTGGCAGCCAACCCGGTGGCGGGGCTGCTGTTTATTGACTTTGAGTCGGGTGATGTCCTGCAGGTTGCCGGGCGCACCGCGCTGATCCTCAGCGGCCCCGAAGTAGCGGCGTTTGAAGGTGCGCAGCGGTTGTGGACGGTGACCGTGGAGCATGCGGTGTGGCGCCCGGCG
>NZ_JADDUM010000368.1 GCF_015163715.1 Pseudomonas cyclaminis | reverse complement strand
ACCAGGCGCTGTTACAGGGCCTGCCCAGGCTCAAGTTGCTGGTCACCGGCGGCATGCGCAACGCCGCCATCGACATTCCTGCGGCCAAGGCCCTGGGCATTCAGGTCTGCGGCACCGACAGCTATAAACAGGCGGCGCCGGAATTGACCTGGGCGTTGATCATGGCCTCCACCCGCAACCTGCTGGCCGAGGCCAACTCCTTGCGTGCTGGCGACTGGCAGGTCGGTTTGGGCGGTGACCTGTACGGCAAGACGCTGGGTATTCTCGGGCTGGGCAGCATCGGCCAGAAGGTCGCGCAATTCGCCCAGGTGTTCGGCATGCGCGTGATTGCCTGGAGCGAAAACCTCACGCCGGAACGTGCAGCCGCAGCTGGCGCAACCTGGGTCAGCAAGCAGGCGCTGTTCGAGCAGGCCGATATCCTTACCATCCACCTGGTACTCAGCGACCGCAGCCGTGGCCTGGTAGATGCCCAAGCGCTGGGCTGGATGAAACCCACGGCGCGCCTGGTGAACACTGCGCGCGGGCCGATTGTGGACGAGCAGGCGCTGGTCGAGGCGTTAAGCAGTGGTCGCCTGGCCGGGGCGGCACTGGATGTGTACGCCGAGGAGCCGTTGCCGCTGGAGCATCCGTTTCGCCACTTGCCGAATGTACTGGCCACGCCCCATGTGGGCTATGTGAGCGAGCAGAATTACCGGCAGTTCTACCAGCAGATGATTGAGGCGATCCAGGCGTGGGCCAAAGCAACGCCCATTCGCGTGCTCAGCTGACGCACCAATACAGGGCACCCCACACCACAGCAGCACCCACAATCCCTGTAGTGAGCAGGCTTGCCCTGCGCCGGAGCGCGAAGCGCTCCCAAATCGCCCGCCAGCCCAGCGCAGGGCTCACCACAAACCTGCACCCAATCGGTTAATAACCGTTCAATGTCTGGTTACAAGTATTTTGTCCTACAAAATCTTCCTGGAAACCCTACAGGCTCTGGGATCTGTCCTAGACTCATGACCGATGGGTCCGTTCCAAAACAAAAACCCCGCAAAAAATCGAAACTTTCAGACTCTGCCATTGGTCCAGTTTTAAGGTAAGGCGAGCACATTGGCTTCACGGCAAATGCCCGTCCATCCAATCTTTTTTCACAACCCGTGCAACTGGCATACGCCTTGCCAGTTTGTACAGTGCTTGTGCGCCTGGCCGCAGGATGCGGCCAATCGGAGCTAATGGCAGCGGGCCATTAGCCGACCAACAAAATGGGAGTGCATTATGATCAGTGCCGCAGTAGATACTCAGGGAGAGCGTTTCAGTCAGCCAGCAGGGGGGCCTACGTCGTTGGCCGACCTGCCCAGCACTGTGCGGCCGGTCGTGAGTCAAAACCCGAATCGAAAGAAAGTCCTGTTTGTCACCTCCGAGTTTGCCGACCTGGTGAAAACCGGCGGTCTGGGCGACGTGTCCGCTGCCCTGCCCCGCGCCATGGCCCACCTGCATGATGTGCGCGTGTTGATCCCCGGCTACCCGCAGGTGATGGAAAGCGACAACCCGATCCATATCATCGGTGAGCTGGGCGGTCACGCCGCGCTGCCGCCGTGCAAGATCGGGCGCATGGACCTCAAGGACGGCCTGGTCATCTACGTGTTGATCTGCCCAGAACTCTACGAGCGCGAAGGCACGCCCTACGGCGCCAACAACGGCCGCGACTGGCCGGACAACCATATCCGCTTCGCCCGCCTGGGCCTGGCCGCCGCCGATATCGCCGCGAACCTCGCCCAGATCCACTGGTGCCCGGACCTGGTGCACGCCCACGACTGGCCCGCTGGCCTGGCCCCGGCGTATATGCACTGGCGTGGGTCACGCACACCGACCCTGTTCACCATCCATAACCTGGCTTATCAGGGTGTGGTCAGCCTCGCCTCCACGCCGGAGCTGGGTATCCCGCCCCACGCCCTGCAACAGGAAGGCATGGAGTTCTACGGCAAGATGTCGTTCCTCAAGGCCGGCATGGCGTATTCCAGCCATATCACCACGGTGAGCGCGACCTACGCCCAGGAAATCACCACCCCGGAATTTGGCTGCGGCCTCGACGGTTTTCTCGCCGCCAAGACCCAGCAAGGCCTGCTCAGTGGTATCCCCAACGGTATCGATGAAAGTTGGGAAACCTCCACCGACGAACACCTGACCCACAACTTCAATATCGGCGACTGGGAAGGCAAGGCCATCAACGCCGCCCATGTGCGCGAACTGTTCGGTCTGCACGACTCCACCGGCCCGCTGTTCGCCGTGGTCTCGCGCCTGGTCTATCAAAAAGGCCTGGACCTGACCGAAGCAGTGGCCAGTTTCATTGTCGAGAACGGCGGCCAGATCGCGATCATCGGACGCGGCGAGCCGGAAGAAGAACAGGCCATGCGTGAACTGGCCCTGCGCTTTCCCGGGCAAGTCGGTGTACGCATCGGTTTCAACGAAACCGACGCCCGCCGCATGTTCGCCGGCAGCGATTTCCTGCTGATGCCTTCGCGCTACGAGCCCTGCGGCTTGAGCCAGATGTACGCCCAGCGCTTCGGCTCGCTGCCGGTGGCACGCAATACCGGCGGCCTGGCGGATACCATCGAGAACGGTGTCACCGGGTTCCTGTTCAATGAATCCACGGTGGCGAGTTATGAGGAAGCGCTGAGCCGCGCCTTCAAGGTCTTCGCCTTCCCAGACCTGCTCAACGCCATGCGCTGCCGCGCCATGACCCAACCGTTCAACTGGTGCCAGGCAGTCGAACCCTACGCAGAACTCTACGAACAACTTGTGGCCAAGGCCCTGGGGAAATCAGTCAAGTAATCAAGGGAGGTCTCTATAGATGCCGTTACGGACTCTGGAAACCTGGCCCCACGGCGCAATCATGCTGGACGCGCAACACACGCGTTTTGCCTTGTGGGCGCCAGACGCGTTTTATGTCAGCGTTGAATTGGAAGACGGTAAATCAGTCGCCATGCTGCCGCAGGCAGAGGGCTGGTTTGAAGTAGAAATAAAATGCGCGGCGGGCACGCGCTACCGCTACAACATCGACGGGGAAAAGGACGTGCCTGACCCCGCCTCCCGAGCCCAGGTTGCAGATGTGCATGGCTGGAGCCTGGTGGTCGACCCCCTTGCTTACGAATGGCGGCACAGCCAATGGGCCGGTCGCCCTTGGCATGAGGCGGTCATCTACGAACTGCACGTCGGCGCACTGGGGGGCTACGCCGGCGTCGAGCAGCACCTGCCGCGCCTGGCCGAGCTGGGCGTGACCGCGATTGAGTTGATGCCGTTGGCGCAGTTCCCCGGCGAACGCAACTGGGGCTACGACGGCGTTCTACCCTACGCCCCCCACTCCTCGTACGGCACGCCTGAACAGCTCAAGCACCTGGTCGACAGCGCCCACGAACACGGCCTGGCCGTGATCCTCGACGTGGTCTACAACCACTTCGGCCCTGACGGCAACTACTTGGGCCAATACGCCCAAGGCTTCTTTCGCGAAGACGTGCACACACCCTGGGGTGCCGGGATCGATTTCGAGCGCCGCGAGGTGCGCGATTTCTTCCTCGACAACGCACTGATGTGGCTGATGGAGTACCGCTTCGACGGCCTGCGCCTGGACGCCGTGCACGCCATCGACAATCCCGGTTTCCTGCAACAACTGGCGCAGCGGGTGCGCCAACAGGTCGACACCGGCCGCCACGTATGGCTGGTGCTGGAAAACGAATTCAACCAGGCCAGCCTGCTGGAGCACGATTTCGATGCACAGTGGAACGACGACGGCCATAACGCGCTGCACGTGCTGCTCACCGGTGAAACCGACGCCTACTACAGCGACTTCGCCCTGGACACCACCGCCAAGCTGGCCCGCTGCCTGGGCGAAGGGTTCATCTACCAGGGTGATACCACCCGCCATGGCCATCGCCGTGGCGAGCCCAGCGCGCACCTTCCTCCCAGTGCCTTTGTGCTGTTCTTGCAGAACCATGACCAGATCGGCAACCGCGCCATGGGCGAGCGCCTGCACCAACTCTGCACCCCCCAGGCACTCAGGGCCGCGACCACGTTGCTGTTGATGTCGCCGATGATCCCGCTGATGTTCATGGGCGATGAAGTCAACGCCCGGGAACCCTTTCTGTTTTTCACCGACCACCACGGCGAATTGGCCGAAGCGGTGCGTGAAGGCCGGCGCAGTGAGTTTGCCGACTTCGCCGCGTTCCAGGATCCCGAGCGACGCGAACGCATTCCCGATCCCAACGCCCTGCCGACCTTCGAGCAATCGGCCCCGGTGTTTGCCGACAGCGAACACGCGCAGCTCTACCGCCACCTGCTGACCCTGCGCCATCGCCACCTCGTGCCGCACCTGCCGGGCAGTGTGGCGCTGGGCGCCCAAGTACTGGCAGACGGCGCCGTCACAGCGCGCTGGCGCCTGGGCGACGGCAGCCTGTTGCAGATCGATCTCAACCTCAGTGCCACGCCCGTGAATCACCCGGCGCCGCAGCACGTTATTTTCGCCACGCCCGCTGAGCAAGGCGCGCAACTGCCGCCGTACAGCGCACGCGTCAGCCTTTCCCCTGTTGGAGAACACTCTTGAGCGAAGCGAACCTGGAAATCCTCGCCAGCCGTGCGGGCCTTGCCGTCGATTGGATCGACGCCAACGGCCGTCCGCAACGCGTGACACCCGATGCCCTGCGTGCCGTGCTCAAAGGCCTGGGGCACCCTGCCGACACCGACGCAGAGATAGACGCCAGCCTGTTGGAACTGGAACAAAAGCAGCAAGACAAACACCTGCCGCCGCTGCTGACCATCGACAGCGGCCACGGCCTGGACCTGGCGCGCTACTTCGAACCCGACACCCTGTGCCGCGTCAGCCTGGAAGACGGCGAAACCCTGGAGCTGCGCCTCGATGGCAAAGCGGTGCTGCCCGGCGTGATCGCCCTCGGCTACCACCGCGTGCACATCAACGACCAGACCTTCACCCTCGCCGTTGCCCCCACCCACTGCTACAGCGTAGCCGAAGCCGTCGACAGCCAACCCGCCCGTGCCTGGGGCCTGAGTGCCCAGTTGTACTCGCTGCGCCGCCTCGGCGATGGTGGCTTCGGCGACACCCTGGCCCTGGAGCACCTGGCCCGTTCGGCCGCCGAACGCGGTGCGGATGCCCTGGCGATCAGCCCGATGCACGCGATGTTCAGCGCCGACACCGGACGCTACAGCCCGTATTCGCCGTCGAGCCGGTTGTTCCTCAACAGCTTGTATGCCTCGCCCGGCTGCATCCTCGGCGAACGTGAAGTGCGCAGCGCCATCGAGGCGCTCGGTCTGGAGGAGGAGCTGCACGCGCTGGAGCAACACACCCTGATCGACTGGCCCGCCGCCGCCAACGCCAAGCAACGCCTGCTGCGCGCCCTGTATGAAGACTTCCGCCACGGCCAGCATCCGCAACATGCGGACTTCCTGAGTTTCCGCCAGGCCGGCGGTGAAGCCCTGGAAAACCACTGTCGCTTCGAAGCCGTGCAAACCGCCCGCGCCGCTGCCGGCGAAGACCTCGACTGGCGCCACTGGCCGCAGGAGTGGCGCACGCCGCACAGCCCGGCGCTGGCACAGTTCGCCGAGGACAACCGTGAAGAGATCGGCTACTTCGCCTTTACCCAATGGCTGATCGCCCGGTGCCTGGAGCGCGCCCAACAAGCCGCCAAGGGCAGTGGCATGGGCATCGGTCTGATCGCCGATCTGGCCGTCGGCGCCGACGGCGGTGGCAGCCAGGCGTGGAGTCGCCAGGATGAGTTGCTGGCCGACCTGACCGTGGGCGCGCCGCCAGACATCCTTAACCGCGCCGGCCAGGGCTGGGGCATTTCCGCGTTCTCCCCCGAAGGTCTCAAGCGCAACGGTTTCCGTGCCTTTATCGAGATGTTGCGCGCCAACTTCGCCCATGCCGGTGGCTTGCGCATCGACCATGTAATGGGCCTGCAGCGCCTGTGGGTGATCCCCATGGACGCATCGCCCCGGGAAGGGGCTTACCTGTATTACCCGGTGGACGACCTCTTACGCCTCTTGGCGCTGGAATCGCACCGCCACCAGGCCATCGTCCTCGGTGAAGACCTCGGCACCGTGCCCGACGGCCTGCGCGAAAAACTCAGCGGCCGCTCAATCCTCGGCATGCGCGTGCTGCTGTTCGAGCAAGGTCATGACGGCCAGTTCAAGCCGATCCTCGACTGGCCGGACAACGCCCTGGCCACCACCAGCACCCACGATCTGCCCACGCTCAACGGCTGGTGGCACAGCCGCGACATCGACTGGAACATCCAGCTCGGCCTGATCGATGCGCCCACCGTGGAGCAATGGAGCGAACACCGCCTGCGCGAACGCCAGGCGCTGCGCCAGGCCTTGAGCCAGGACCCGCAGAACTTCGTCGAAGAGATCCGCAACGAAACCGATCATATGATCGACGCCAGCGTGCGCTACCTCGGCCACACCCGTGCGCCGCTGGTGCTGTTGCCATTGGAAGACGCCCTGGGCGTCGAAGAACAAGCCAACCTGCCCGGCACCACCGACACCCATCCCAATTGGCGCCGACGCCTGGCGGGTGAAGCTTCAAGTTTGCTGGACAACGCCGGTGCTGCGCGACGCCTCGAATTGCTGGCCGTCGCGCGCAACCAGGCCCATGAGCGTGACCGATGAAGACCCTACCCCTGCGCGCCACCCAGCGCCTGCAATTTCATAAAGGCTTTACCCTGGACGACGCGGTGCCTTTGGTGCCGTATTTTGCCCAGCTTGGCATCAGCCATCTGTACGCCTCGCCGCTGCTCAGCGCCCGAGCCGGCTCCATGCACGGCTACGACGTGGTCGACCCTGCCCGCGTCAACCCGGAACTGGGCGGTGAGCCCGCCTTGCGCCGCCTGGTGGCGGCGCTGCGTGAACACCACATGGGGCTGATCCTGGATATCGTCTCCAACCATATGGCCGTCGGCGGTGCCGATAACCCGTGGTGGCTGGACCTGCTGGAGTGGGGCCGCCTGAGTCCGTACAGCGAATTCTTCGATATTCAGTGGCACTCCCCCGACCCGCTGCTCAAGGGCCAACTGTTGATGCCGTTTCTGGGCAGCGACTATGGCGAAGCCTTGCAGACCGGCACCCTGACGTTGCATTTCGATGCGGTTCACGGCGCATTTCATGTCGAGCATTACGAGCATCGTTTCCCGATCTGCCCACGGGATTACGCGTTGATCCTGGGCAGCGATGAACCGCTCAAACCGCTGGCTGAGCGTTTTGCCGCCCTCGCCTATCAGGACGACGCCTACGCCGAAGCCGCGTGGCTCAAGCAGGCATTGGCCGAGCGCGCCACTGAAGTCATGCCAGCCATTGAAGAGCGCTTGAGCCAGTTCGACGGGCGCCGGCCAGAGGGCTTCAACCGCCTGCATCAGTTGCTGGAGCAACAGGCCTACCGCCTGGCGAGCTGGCGCACGGCGGCGGACGATATCAACTGGCGGCGCTTCTTCGACGTCAATGAGCTGGGCGGCCTGCGCGTCGAACGCACAGCGGTGTTCGAAGCCACCCACGGCAAGATCTTCGAGTTGATCAGCGAAGGCCTGGTGGATGGGTTACGCATCGACCATATCGACGGCCTGGCCGACCCCCGTGGATATTGCCGCAAGCTGCGTCGCCGGGTGGATGCTCTTGCGCCAGGTCGGCATTTGCCGATTTATGTCGAGAAGATCCTCGGCGAAGGCGAAACCCTGCGTGAAGACTGGCGCGTGGACGGCACCACCGGCTATGAATTCATGGACCAACTGTCGTTGCTGCAACACCAGCCGGACGGTTTTGCACCGCTGGCAGAACTGTGGACGCGCCACACCGAACGGCCCTCGGCGTTTATCGAAGAAGCCCGCCTGGCCCGCCAACAGATTCTCAACGGCTCGTTGGGCGGGGATTTTGAAAGCGTCGCCCAGGCGCTGCTGCAAGTGGCCCGCGACGATGTGATGACCCGTGACCTGACCCTGGGCGCGATTCGCCGGGCCTTGCAGGAACTGATCGTGCACTTCCCGGTGTACCGCACCTACATCAGCGCCCTCGGCCGCAGCGCCGCCGATGACGCGGTGTTCCAGCAGGCCATGGACGGTGCCCGCACCACCTTGAGCGAGGGCGACTGGCCGGTGCTCGATCACCTCGAAAAATGGCTCGGCGGCCAGCCCTGGCGCCAACGCCCGGTGGGCCGGGAGCGCAAGATCCTCAAGCATGCCTGCGTACGCTTCCAGCAACTGACCTCGCCCGCCGCCGCCAAGGCTGTGGAAGACACCGCGTTCTATCGCTCGGCGGTGCTGCTGTCGCGCAATGATGTGGGCTTCAGCACCGAGCAGTTCAGCGCGCCGTTGACCGACTTCCATTCGATCAACCAACAGCGTTTGCAGGCCTTCCCGGACAACCTGCTGGCCACCGCCACCCACGACCACAAACGCGGCGAAGACACCCGTGCACGGCTCGCAGTGCTCAGCGAGTGCGCCACCTGGTACGTGGAGCAGGTTGAGCAGTGGCGCAGCCTGGCCGCGCCGTTACGCATTGATGCGGCCACGCCATCGGCCGCTGATGAGCTGATCCTCTATCAAGTGCTGCTGGGCAGCTGGCCGCTGGATCAGGGGGATGACTTCGACGGCTATCAACAACGCCTGTGGCAGTGGCAACAGAAAGCCCTGCGCGAAGCCAAGTTGAACAGCAGTTGGAGCGCGCCCAACGACGCCTACGAACAAGGCGTCGAAGCGTTTCTGTCGCGCCTGCTGCTCAGTGACGAAGGCCGCCCGCTGCGCACCGCGATTGCGACGGCCGCCCAGGCGATTGCCCCGGCGGGCGCGCTCAATGGGCTGGCGCAATCCTTGCTTCGCATCACGGTGCCGGGTGTGCCGGACCTGTACCAGGGCGCTGAATTCTGGGACTTCAGTCTGGTGGATCCGGACAACCGTCGCCCGGTGGATTTCAGTACACGGCAACGCGCCCTGGATACGCCACCGGATATCGGCGAACTGCTGTTCAACTGGCGGGACGGGCGCATCAAGCAGGCCTTGATTGCCCAGGTGCTGGCCTTGCGCAAGGCGCAGCCTGAGCTGTTTCGCAGCGGCACTTACACGCCGCTGGAAGTGGTCGGCCAACACGCCGGGCGGGTGGTCGCATTCTGCCGCGAACACCAGGGCAAACGCTTGTTGGTGGTGGTGCCACGCTGGCCGCATGACCTGCTGGAAAACGGTGTGATTCCCCAGATCAATGCGCAGGTTTGGGGCGATACCCGACTGAAATTACCGTTCGCCGCACCAACTCAAAACTGGAAGGGACTTTT
>NZ_JADDUM010000367.1 GCF_015163715.1 Pseudomonas cyclaminis | reverse complement strand
AGCACCACTTTGCCCTCATCGCGCAGGCGCGTGATGATCGCCATCAAGCGGTCGATCTCCCGCGCCGACAGGCTGCTGGTGGGTTCGTCGAACGCAATCACATGGGCGCCACGGGACAACGCCTTGGCGATTTCCACCAGTTGGCGTTGGCCCAGGGACAGCCGGCCGAGCTTTTCTTCAGGATCGATTTCATCCGCCAGGCCTTTGAGGCAAGCCAGGGCCTGCTTGCGCAGCAGGCCCCGATTGACCACGCCAAAGCGCGACGGAAGATGGCCGAGGAACAGGTTCTCGGCCACGCTCATTTCCGGCACGAGGTGCAGCTCCTGATGGATCACCGCGACACCGCTGGCGATGCTGTCCGCCGCGCATTTGAACGCCATGGTCTGCTCGCCGATTTGCACGGTGCCAGAGCTTGGGATGTAAGCGCCGCCGAGGATTTTCAGCAGCGTCGACTTACCCGCGCCGTTCTCGCCCATCAACGCGTGCACCTGCCCCGGCTGGGCGCTGAAGCTGATGCCGTCCAGCGCCTTGACCCCGGGAAAGGTCTTGCCGATCCCCTCGAACCGCAGGGCCGCCGTACTCATTTCCACAGCCCGATCTTGGTCAGTTCTTCCTGGAAGTTGGCGCGGGTGATCAGGGTCACTTCATCCATCGCGGTGTACTTGGCGGGTTCCTTGCCGGTGGTAACCCACTCGTACATCGCCAGCGCGGTGTTGTAGCCCTCGATATGCGGGCTTGGCAGCATCGAGCCGAAGAAGCCGCTGTCGGCCTTTTTCAGTTCGCCGATGGCGTCGGTGCCATTGATGCCGATGCCGATCACGTTGGCCGCTTTAAAGCCGGCGCTTTCGGTGGCGCGCACGCCGCCGAGCACGGTGTTGTCGTTCATGCCGCCGATGATCAGGTTTTTCGCGCCGCTGGGCAGCTTGACCAGCGCCGAGTTGGTGGCATCCATGCTGCCGGGCACATCGAGGGTTTTCAGCGCGGCGGTGAGGATGTGGTCTTTGGGAATACCGGCTTCTTCGAGGGATTTGATCGAGCCGTCGGTGCGTTTTTTACCGGTGTCGAGTTCATTGAA
>NZ_JADDUM010000366.1 GCF_015163715.1 Pseudomonas cyclaminis | reverse complement strand
CCAAGGGGGCGCACAGCCATTGGCAAAGCTGCTTGAGGTTGTCCCAGAGTGTGTACAGCGCGTCGCCAAACCCACGGGCATAGGCTTGATGCAAGGAGAGATAACGCTTGAGGAAGTCCGCCTCGGAATAGCCCTTCCACAATGGTTCAAACGTTTCGCTCCATTCAGTGCGCAACCACGCTTCCAGTGGCGTGATCACCGACTGATAAGATGCGTAGAGCGCCTTGAAGTGTTCCTTGGAAACGTTGGGGTAGAAGCTGACCCGGTAGGGCTGGTTGCGATCACATTCTTTGATTTCAAGAATGCCGCTGGGGCCAATGGTTTTATGAATGGGCTCGCCCAACGGGCCGCCGTTTGGGTCGATGCGCTGCACCACCACCGGCGTATTGCCAATGGGTACGAAGCGTGAACTTTGAAACATATGCACCAGCGTCAACGTCCCGCTGGCTTGACACTGTGCGACGGTCGCACTGGGGAAGAGGGAGCGGTTGATCGGCGCCACCAGCGCCACTTCATCCCCAACCTTGAACACCTGCTCGATATCCAGCGCCGAAAAACTGAAAAAGCTTTCGGCCCACGCATCGTAGTGATTGAGGCAGCGTTGGAAGTCGCTGAGCACGGACTCGACGTCACGCGTCTTTGAATCCATGGCCGCCAGCACCAGATACCCAATGGCTTGGCTGGTGGCGCTGATCATGAGACAGCCCCGTCAACCAGGGCCTTAACGAAAAGAACCATCTGCAATCCTTCGCACTGTGTATTCAGGCGAAGGACTTTGCAGAGGTTTTCAGGGAGAAGCTGTAGAGCTTATCCGGCGCTTACGTGGGAGGTTTCAGCGGCTTTCGTCAGCTTCCAAAAGCCTTTAGCGCTGCGCAAACGCCAGGTTCAACCCCAGCCCCGCAAACGCCGCTGCAAAACTACGGCGCAGCCAGTTCTGCACCCGGGGTGATTCGATCACGGCGCGGCGAAATACGTTGGCCAGCAGGCCATACAGCACAAACACTGCGAACGTCATCGCCATGAACACACTGCTCAACACCAGCATTTGCAGGGCTGGCGACGTGCTGCCCGGCACCACGAATTGTGGCAGGAACGCCAGGAAGAACATGGTCAGCTTGGGGTTGAGAATATTCAGCAAGACACCACGGACCATCAGGCTCCGGGCTGTGGAAACCCCCGGTGCGTCATTCATGGCGAAGGCCGAACGGTCGCGCCAGGTGGCGTAAGCCAGGTAGAGCAGGTAAGCGGCGCCAGCGAATTTCAGCACTTCGAACGCCAGGGCGCTGGTGTGCAGCAGGGCCGAAAGGCCGAGGGTCGACGCGAGCAGGTGCGGAATGATCCCGGCGGTACAGCCCAGCGCCGCGTAGAGACTGGCGCGTTTGCCGGCGGTCAGGCCGGTGGAAATGGTATAGATCACGCCCGTACCGGGAATCAGCACGACGATCAGGCAGGTGACGAGGAAGTTCAGGCTCAGCATGGCATTCAAACTCCTTGTACGAATGGGGGAAGAAAGATCCTGTCACGTTCGGCTCCAGTTGGCGAGAACGCGAGTTGACGAACCCGCGTTAGACTTACCGGTCCATATCCGCAACGCTCGGCCCATTGTTCTTCAAGGAAGCCCCATGTCCCCACGCCGCCTGATCCTGTGCCTCATCCCCTTGCTGGTGCTGGCCGGTTGCTCCACCTCACGCGGCCCGCAGCAACCGGAGCGCAGCGAGGCCGAGGTGAAGGCGCAGATTGTGCGCCTGCTCCCGGCGAAGGTGGCGGATCGCAATGGTTGGGCTCAGGATATCTACACGGCTTTCGATACCCAGAAAATCTACCCCAGCACCGAGAATATCTGCGCTGTGCTGGCGGTGACGGAGCAGGAGTCGACCTATCAGGTCGACCCGCCCGTGCCCAATATGGGCAAGATCGCCCAGGACGAGATCCTGCGCCGCGCTGGCAAAGTGCATGTGCCGGCCTTTGTGGTGCGCAGTGCGCTGCAATTGAAATCGCCCACCGGCAAGTCCTACGCCGACCGGTTGAATGCTGCACGCACCGAGAAAGACCTCAGCGGCATATTCGATGACTTCATCAGCATGGTGCCCTTGGGCAATACGCTGTTTGGTGGTTTCAACCCGGTGCACACCGCAGGCCCCATGCAGGTCAGCATCGACTTTGCACAGAAACAGGCGCGGGGTTATCCCTACACGGTGGATGGCACGATTCGTCGGGAGGTCTTCACCCGCCGTGGCGGTATGTACTTTGGCATCGCCCATTTGCTAGGTTATCCAGTGAATTACGACCAGCCGCTGTACCGTTTTGCCGACTTCAATGCGGGTTGGTATGCGAGCCGTAATGCGGCGTTCCAGGCGGCGGTCAGCCGCGCTTCCGGCACCGAGCTGGCGCTGGACGGGGATTTGATCCGCTATGGCTCACTGCTGCCGGGCACTACTGAGCTGGCGGTGCGCTCCCTGGGCGCCAAGCTGGATATGCGCAACCCCAGCATCCGTAGCCAGTTGGAGCAGGGCGAACAGTTGGATTTTGAGGACACCACGCTCTATAAACGCGTGTTTGCCCTGGCCGAGAAGGCTGCCGGTAAACCGATGCCACGGGCGATCTTGCCGGGCATTGTGCTCAAGAGCCCGAAGATCACCCGCAACCTCACCACGGCGTGGTTCGCCAAGCGCGTGGATGAGCGCTATCAGCGCTGTATGAAGCGCTGATCAGGGGCGGCGCCGCACAAACTTGCGCCACAGCCACACCCACAACCAGACCACCGGGAACGCCAGGATCACAAAGGGCAGGACATAGCTGGCGCGCTCCAGGGCGTCAGCCGTGCCTTCCACCATATTCGTGCCCAGGTTGCTGAACATCCGGCTGAAGCGTGACGGTTGGTTCGCGCCGTCCGAAGAGCGGAAATTGAGGGTGACGCGGTTTGTATCCAGGCGGCGCTGTTGCCCGGCTGCAATCTGGGCCAGTGCCTGCAGGTCGTTTTCGATGCCGGCCTGTTCCTTGCTCAAGACGATCAGGTCGCTGACGGTGATGTCCTTGCGCTTGGCCAGTTCATCAAGGCGCTGTTGCTGGGCTTGCAGGCGGTCCTGGCGGCGGTTCACATCGTCGACAGCATCGGCCAGGTCTTCGGCGGTGGTGATGCGCTGGCCAAGCGTGCCGCCTTCAGCCGCCATGGCGACCATTGGCTCGACGCCCGTTGGCGCGATACGCAGGATCATCTCGCCACCGTTACCGTCTTCGGTGATCCCCAGGATATTGCACGCGCCGAACCGCGCCGTTTCACACGCCTCACGGGTGGCCTGCATGCGTGGTGCGAGTAGGGCACCTGGCAGGGCCAGGGTCAGCTCATGCTCATAGGCTAATTGGGCGCCGGCCCTGCCTTGTTCCCCATTGACCACCGTGGCGCGGGGGTGATCCTTGGGCGAGCAGCCGACCAGGGCCATGCCGGCCAGCAAAATCAACAGAGGCGCTCGAAACGAGTGAAGGTTGCCGTCCTGATGGCGCATTGCAGTTCCTTGAGGTGTGCGGGGGAAATGGGCGGCGATTAAAGCGGGTCTGGCGGATTAACGCAAAGCATCGCGCAAGATTTGTGCGGCTGATGGTGATGGCTACCGTCTGGAGCGTGGCGTACATGTCAAGCCTGACTCCAAGGAAGACCTGCCATGATTGCTCACGCCGTGCCTGAAGGTTTTGTCCCTCTGCCTCGCAGCAGCCCATTGCTTGATCTACTTGGCCCGGCGTATTGCCGGGGTGAGGGCTTGCAACTGGAAGTCGGCCTGCGCGCCGACAATCGCCACGCCAATGGGCGCGGCACGGTGCATGGCGGTGTGTTGGCGACGCTGGCGGATATCGGCATGGGCTATGCGATGGCGTTTTCCAGTGAGCCGCCGTTGCCGCTGATCACTGCGAGCATGACCGTGGATTACCTGGGCGCGGTACAGGTGGGGGAGTGGATTGTGGTGCGGCTGGAACATCACAAGCAGGGGCGGCAGATGGCGTTTGGGACGGTGAGTCTGCAGGTGGGGGAGAAGGTGGTGGCGCGGGCGAATGCGGTGTTTGCGGTGCCGCAATCTGACAGGTGATGAAGCCCCATCCCACATTTGGAGAAAACTGTGTAAAGGAAAGGCCCGGTTTTCGTGGAACCGGGCCTTTTCTGTGATGCTCTAATTGGGGCTGCTTCGCAGCCCCGCGCGGGCGGTGCGACGATTCGACAAGCCCGCTCACCACAACAAGCCCGCTCACCACAGATCGTCAATATCAGCTGCGTTCGAGAGCGAGGGCTACGCCCTGGCCGCCACCGATGCACAGCGTTGCCAGGCCTTTCTTGGCGTCGCGCTTGATCATTTCATGCAGCAGGGTCACCAGCACGCGGCAGCCTGAAGCGCCGATGGGGTGGCCGATGGCGATGGCGCCGCCGTTGACGTTGACCTTTTCAGCGTCCCATTCCAGCTCTTTGCCCACGGCTAATGCTTGAGCAGCAAAGGCTTCATTGGCTTCGATCAGGTCCAGGTCACTCAGTTTCCAGCCGGCTTTGTCCAGGCAACGGCGGGTGGCCGAGACCGGGCCGATGCCCATGATCGCCGGGTCGACGCCGGCGTTGGCGTAGCTGGCGATACGGGCAAGTACCGGCAAGCCCAGGGCCTTGGCCTTGTCGGCACTCATCAGCAGCACGGCGGCGGCGCCGTCATTGAGGCTGGAGGCGTTGCCGGCGGTGACGCTGCCGTCTTTCTTGAATGCGGGTTTGAGTTTGGCCAGGGATTCGGCGCTGGTGCCGGCGCGCGGTTGTTCATCCACGGCGAAGGCGACAGGGTCGCCCTTGCGCTGGGGGATCAGGATCGGCGTGATTTCATCCGCAAAGCGCCCGGCTTCGATGGCCGCGCTGGCTTTTTGCTGGGAGGCGGCCGCGAAGGCGTCCTGGGCTTCACGGCTGATGCCGTACTTGTCCACCAGGTTCTCGGCGGTGATGCCCATGTGATAGTCGTTGAATGCATCCCACAAGCCATCGGTGATCATGCTGTCGATCATCTTGGCGTGGCCCATGCGCAAACCGGTGCGTGCGGCCGGCAATACGTACGGGGCGAGGCTCATGTTCTCCATGCCGCCGGCGATGATAACGTCTGCGTCGCCGCATCGGATGGCCTGGGCGCCGAGGTGCAAGGCCTTGAGGCCCGAGCCGCAGACCTTGTTCAGGGTCAGGGCTGGCACGGCGTGGGGCAGGCCGGCGAGGATCGAGGCCTGGCGCGCCGGGTTCTGGCCTGAGCCAGCGGTAAGCACCTGGCCGAGGATCACTTCATCTACCTGGGCCGGGTCCAGGCCGGTCTGCTCCAGCAGGCGGCGGATCACGGCGGCGCCCAGTTCCGGTGCCGGGATGTTGGCCAGTGAACCTTGAAAACTGCCCACGGCGGTGCGGGTGGCAGCAACAATCACGACGTCTTGCATGGAATCTGTCCTCACTGGAAGTGCATTTCTGGAACGTGGTCCGGGACGATCAGTTTACCGGCGGTCTTGCTCACAATCTCTTCAACGCTGACGCCAGGTGCGCGTTCCTTGAGGACAAAAGCGCCATTTTCGATTTCCAGGTACGCCAGGTCCGTCAATACACGCTTGATGCAGTTGGCGCCGGTCAGCGGCAGGCTGCACCGGCTGAGCAACTTGGACTCACCGTCCTTGGACGCGTGGGTCATGATCACGATGATGTTTTCCGCGCCGGCCACCAGGTCCATGGCGC
>NZ_JADDUM010000365.1 GCF_015163715.1 Pseudomonas cyclaminis | reverse complement strand
GTCGGGACCGCATCCGGCTTCACATCCAGCCTGGGCGTGGGGATTGCGTCCGGCCTGGGAGGTACGTCAGGTGTATGCCGTGCTTTCGTATCAGGGCAATGACAATGACTGACACTTACGTTTACCTGCACGTTAGCCTTGGCATCGTTGGTGACGGAAACCTCTGGTTTTGGCAATGCTGGCATGACATGCGAGCTGTCCGGCTTACGGCCATCAAGCCGCACTGTGCGAGGGTCGCTTGGCTGCGGATTTACAGGTAAGCCAGGTGTGTCCGGTCTTACCGGGTGTTTACCCGCGTCCGGACTAACAGGCAATTTGCCGGCGTCTGGCGTCACCGGCTGTTTACCCACATCCGAATTGACCGGCAGCTTGCCCATGTCCGGCTTCACAGGCTGCTTACCCGCATCCGAATTGACCGGCAACTTGCTCATGTCCGGCTTCACGGGCTGCTTACCCGCATCCGGATTCACTGGCAACTTGCCCGTCTCCGGTTTTACAGGCTGCTCGCGAGCCTCAGGCTTGCTCCCTGGCAGTTTTGTCGTATCAGGGGACAAGTCAGTCTTGGTATTTCTACCGGACAACATCTCGCGCATTGCTTTAAACACCAGATCAAGCATATCGAACAACTTAGTGAACGCCGCGGAGGTCAGCATGGCCTCACTCTGTGGCGCTCGCGAATTGTCATTGCGTAAGAGCGTCGGACTGGTGTGGGTATTAAGGGTAGCCGTAGACGGGTTCGCACCTGTTTTCAGCGTCGTAGAGGAAGATTGATCCATGGGCGATGTATCGACTTTGACGTAGGGCGAGTTATTAATCGATAGAGACATAATAAAGTTCCTTACTCAACGCAGCCGGGCACTTTGGAATGACCGGAATGGCGCTAGATTTATGGATTTAAAACAACAGCACTACTTCACTGCTAATACATTCGTGGATCGTGAGACCATCGGGTTCCAAAAATCGCGATTCATATAAAGAAATCAAACCAAACTTTCGGATTTTGCCTCGTGACCTGCGCGCAAAGCACATGAATCAAGCGGCTCGCACGCACACCCCATGGACACACACACTAATAAACAGCCCGCCAGGCAACTTAGCGACATAAATCCACAAGACGTAAAGCGGCTGACTGTGATATTTCGCGCACGCAGAGATAACCGCCTGAACTACCAATGCGCTCAATATTAATAAAATGTCGGAAGATAACTCATGTAACAGACACACTTATTCTGCAAATTAAAAACAGCACTTTATCTGTTTATGTAATCCAACACAGAAACAGGTAGAACCCCACCTAAAAATCCGCTCTACAAAACCCCCATAAACGCAAAATGCCCCGCCTCTTTCGATACGGAGCATTTTTTTGAAACACCCAACAGAGGGCTCGGCGCTTGAAGCGCCCTCCAACTCACACCCAAGCGTTACAACATGATTCAGTGGTGAGCGGTATGGGGCATGCCGAGCAAACGGCTGACCTGTTCCAGATCGGTCTCGCGACGCAGGGCGGTAAAAAGCTCCACCGCCTCCGGATAATTGCGTGTCAGCATCGCCAACCATTGCTTCAAACGGCCGGGCGCCTGCTTCTCGGTGAGCTGCGCTACGGACTGGGTCCAGAACTCGCGGAGCATGGGCTGCATCTGCGCCCACGTCATTTGCACGACTTCCTCGCCCGCCCGCGCTGCCGCAATCTGCCGCGCCAGGTCAGGGCGCGCCACCAGGCCACGGCCGAGCATGATGTCCTCTACGCCGCTGATCTCACGGCATCGGCGCCAGTCTTCGACGCTCCAGATATCGCCATTGGCGAACACGGGCACCTTGACCACGTCCTGCACCCGTGGGATCCACTCCCAATGAGCTGGCGGCTTATAGCCATCGGTCTTGGTCCGCGCATGCACCACGATATGCGCCGCACCGCCTTCGGCCAGGGCCGTGGCGCACACCAGCGCGCCGTCCGGGCTATCGAAGCCCAGGCGCATCTTGGCGGTCACCGGGATATGCGCTGGCACGGCACGCCGTACATGCTCGACGATCTGGTTGAGCAACTCCGGCTCCTTGAGCAGCACCGCACCGCCTCGGGACTTGTTGACGGTCTTGGCCGGACAGCCGAAGTTCAGGTCGATCACTTGTGAGCCCAGCTCGCAGGCCAGGGCGGCGTTTTCCGCCAGGCACACAGGATCGGAGCCGAGCAGCTGCACGCGCAAGGGCACACCCGCCGCGGTGTGGGCACCGTGCAGCAACTCAGGAGCAAGCTTGTGGAAATAGGCCGGGGTGAGCAGGCGGTCGTTGACGCGGATGAATTCGGTCACGCACCAGTCAATACCGCCCACGCGGGTCAACACGTCCCGCAGGATGTTGTCGACCAACCCCTCCATGGGCGCCAGAGCAATTTGCATGGGAAACACTCAACAAAAATCGTGGCGCAGTTTACTGGGTTTCCTACGGCAACCGTTAACCCCCTGTCAGGGCGGGACCATAGCCATCGAGAAACTCGGCGGGCATGCGCTTAGGCTTGCCCGTGGACAGTTCGATGCAGACGAAGGTGGTTTGCGCGCGCAGCAGGGTTGCGCCGTCACGCGGGCGGACCAGTTGAAAGCGGCGGGTCATTTTCAAGCGCTGGTCCCAGTCGACAATCCAAGTGGCCAGTTGCAGTTCGTCGCCTTCGTAGCCGGCCGCCAGGTAATCGATCTCGTGGCGCACTACCGCCATGGCCCGGTCCAGGCGGCGATATTCGGTCAGGTCCAGCCCCAGTCGCTGGGAGTGGCGCCAGGCGCAACGCTCAAGCCAAGACACGTATGCCGCGTTATTGGCGTGCCCCAGGCCGTCGATGTCGTCAGGGGCAACCTGCAGATCGATGATAAACGGCGTTGCCAAATCCCAGCCCATGCGGCGCTCCCAGTCGATTAATGTCGGCGGGCAGCAGTGTATCAGGCGCTTTGCCGCTCCTGTAAAGGGCAGCCGGCCAACAGTGCCAGTACGCCGTCGATCACGCGGGGATCGGCCAGCACTTTCTGGTGGCCGCCTTGTTCCAGGCGCAGCAGGCGGCTGTCGAACCAGGCGTCATGAATGGCTTGAGAGGCTTTGACGGGGACGAAGGTGTCGTCTTCGGCGTGCACGATCAGGCCAGGGATATTCATTTGATAGTGGGCTACATCCAAATGCTTGAGCGGCATCCCGAAGGTTTGCTCCACCTCCTGAATAAACGCCGAACGCGCCCGCGCCGGCAAACCGACCATGCGGGTAAAACCGCGTAGCACATCCAGGAAATGCGACGGCGCAGCAATACTGACCAGTGCCTGGGTACGCAACCCCAACTGCACCGCCAGCATCGCACTGGCGCCGCCCATGGAATGGCCGACCACCGCATGCAGCGGCGGCAACTCGGCCGCTGCCTCCAGCATGGCGCGGGCGAACAGCAACACATGGGCTTCACGCCCTGGTGAGCGGCCATGGGCAGGCCCATCCAGGGCAATCACGCAGTAGCCGTTGTCGACCAAGGCCGTGATCAGACTGGCGAACTGGGTTGGACGACCTTCCCAGCCGTGCATCAACAAAACGGCCGGGCCTTGCCCCCAGCGCAGGGCCGACAAGCCAAAGCGCAAGGTGATGCGCTCCGATTGGGCCAGCAGCGGTAATTCCCAGTCGCGGGGCGGCAGTTCGCGCGGAGTCATGAAGGCGCGACGCATCTTGTTGGCCACCGTGTGCGGTGCCACATGCCCCAGCGTGCCGTTGAAACGACGAATCCAGGTTAACGCGCCCATTCTGCGAGCCCTCTTCCTATCGCACCGCCGATTTGGCAGCGCGTATCACACGATCCGACAACTCACCCGGCCCGAGCGCCCGCGCCAACGTCAGCCCGCCGACCATCAAGGCCATGTCCGCCAGGGCCTTGTCAGTGTCCTCCGGGCTGCCGGCCAACTGCGCAGCCATCAACTCGACGTGCTCGTTCAATACCTCGCGGAAGGCGTCCGGCAGACGGCCCATCTCGCCCACCGTTGCAGGCAATGGGCATGCCTGGGAGGTGGAATCACGGTGCTTGCGCGACAGATAAAAGGCCGCCACCAGTGTACGGCGCTCTTCGCCGGTAAGCTGGGTGTCCATATCGTCGATTGAAGCGCGGCGCTGCGCCAGCAATTGGCTGAACGCCTCCAGCATCAACGCATCCTTGCTTTCAAAGTGCGCGTAGAAACCACCGACGGTCAGCCCCGCCGCGCCCATGACTTCACCGACACTCGGCTCGGCCGGACCGCGTTGGATCAACGCCGCGCTGGCGGCCTGCAGAATGCGTTCGCGGGTTTGCGCTTTTTTATCGTTCATCAAAGCCTCCGACTCTCATGGGTTGAATATTATTACCATAATAATATTTAGCAAGCGACAGTCACGACCACTGGTCAGAACAGGAAGAAAGGAAGTGAAAGGAGAATTGGCCAAACGCCAGACAAACAAAAGGGCCATTCAATAATTGAATGACCCTTAAAAATCCCGCAGAGCGGGTAATCGTGGCGTCCCCTAGGGGACTCGAACCCCTGTTACCGCCGTGAAAGGGCGGTGTCCTAGGCCACTAGACGAAGGGGACACAAACCTTCTGTACAACTGATCAGTGCTGAGAACTGATCGATTCAAGGACGG
>NZ_JADDUM010000364.1 GCF_015163715.1 Pseudomonas cyclaminis | reverse complement strand
ACGTCACTGCCAGCTACGCGTTCCGCTCCAAGGCCGTGGGCACGGTGGAGGATTCCGACTACGGGCAGATCCCTGCCTATGCGGTGGTCAACCTGTCCACCGGCCTGCGCGGCAACTATGAGCAAGGGCAGTGGGACGTGTCGCTGTGGCTGAAAACGCCTTCGACAAGACCTACTACACCACGCTGTGGACCGGCGGCAACGGTGGCTATGAAGGGCTGTTGGGCACGCCGCGTACCTTAGGAGTGACTGGGCGCTACGACTTCTAGGTCGACGCGGTAGGTGGCCGGGCTGAACACCCGCGTCACCACCAGCATCGCCACCGCGGTCACCGTCAGGACCACCCAGGCGCTGGCAAAACTGCCGGTGATTTCGCGCAGCCAGCCGGTCATCCATGGCGAAATCGCGTTGATCAAAAAGCCCACGCCCTGCACGAAGGCCGCCAGTTGCCCGGCTTGGCGTGGGTCGCGATGGTGGTCGAGGGTCAGCAGCAGGCTCAGGGCGAAACACGCACCCAGGCCGAAGCCGCACAACGCTACCCACACATGGGGATATTGCAGCGGCGCCAGCAGCAACCCGAGGTAACCCACCGTTTGTGCCAACAGGCTGATCCAGAGCAAGGGTCGGCGGTCGATACCGCGTTGCGCCAGCATCGGCATCAGCAGTGCGGCGAGCACCTGGAAGATGGTCATGAACGCCAGCAACGAACCGCTGGGCAGTACGCCCCAGCCCAGCTGCTGATAGTAGGCCGGCAGCCACGCCACCAGGCTCATATAGCCGCAATTCACCAGCCCGAAATACACCGCCAGCAGCCAGGCCCGACGATTGCGCAGGCCCTTGAACGCGGGCACCACCTGCGGATTTTTCGCCGCACCCAAGGGCAGCCACGCCCACAGCAGCAAGGCGCCCAGCGCCGGCAACAGCCACACGCCCAAACCTGCCTGCCATTGTTGGAAGTGCGTGGCCACCAACGGACTGAGCAGCGCCGCGAGCCCACCGCCGGCCATCAGCGAGGCCGAATACACACCCATCGCCACCGGCACACGGTGACGGAATTCGCGTTTGATCATCGCCGGCACCAACGCCTGGATCAGCGCCACCCCGGCACCGCCGAGCAACGCGGTGACCAACAGTGCCGAGCCCTGGCCCATCAGCCAACGCGCCAGGCACGCCAGCAGAATCATCATCAAGCCCAGGGCGATGCCGCGCCGTTCACCCAGTTGCGCTTCGACGCGCACACCCACCAGCGCCACCAGCCCCATGCACACCACCGGCAGGCTGGTGAGCAGGGCGCTGCTCTGGAAACTCAGGCCGGTGGCCTGGCGAATCTCGCCGAGCAACGGGCTGATGGAACTGAGGATTGGCCGCAGGTTCAAGCCCAGCACCACCAGCAGGCCCCAGCCGGCGAGGGATTTATTGAGGGTCATGCAGCGCTCTTGCTGTGAGTAAATGAGGCGTGAGTATGGCCAGCGCCACAGGTATTCTGAAATTAAATATAACCATGCCAACCAGTGGCAAAGGGAATGATCATGTTCGATCCCGTGTTGCTCAGAAGTTTTGTGGCCGTGGTGGACTGCGGCAACTTCACCCGTGCCGCCGAGCGCCTGCACCTGACCCAGTCCACCGTCAGCCAGCAGATCCGCCGCCTGGAAGAAGCGGTGGCGTGCCAGTTGCTGGACCGCGACCAACGCCGCGTGGTCGCCACGGCCGAAGGCGAGCGCTTGCTGGCTTATGCGCGGCGCATCCTCGCGCTGCATGAAGAAGCCGCCGATGTGTTGATCAACCAGCAGAGCGACGGTGTGCTGCGCCTTGGGGTGCCGGAGGACTTTGCCGCCGAGCGCCTGATGCCGTTGCTCTCGGCCTTTGTGCTGGCCTATCCACGGGTGCGCCTGGAGGTCACCAGCGGTCTGGGCCCGGAGTTGCAGCGCCAATTCCGCAGCGGCGAGTTCGATGTGCTGCTGGTCAAGCAGATGGGCGACAGCGACGACTGCCTAGCCTCGTGGCCCGAGCCGCTGTGTTGGGTCGACAGCCGCAGCACGCCGTCTTTGGGCCGCGATCCGTTGCCGCTGGTGGCGTTCCCGGTGGGCGGGCTGTACCGCAATGAAATGCTGCACCACCTGGAAGTGGGCGGCTGGCGCTGGCGCATCGGCTATTCCAGCGCCAGCCTGGCCAGCGTGTGTTCGGCGGTGGCGGCGGGGTTGGGCGTGAGCTTGTTGCCGCGCCGGGTGGTGCAGCCGGGGCATGTGGAATTGGGGCCGGACAGCGGTTTGCCAGCGGTGCAAGGCGTGCGTCTGGCGCTGTATGCGCGCCACGGCCTGAGTGCGGCGGGGCAATGCTTGCAGGCCGAACTGCTGGATTTGTGCGCAAACAGTCCCATCGAACCATGCCTTCACTGAATATTTTTTATGCCTGAAAAGCATTGAAAAAATGCACCTTGGCGCCAGCCCTTGCAGGCCGTGGCCTGGGCATTTGCGCCAGTTTCATTTATTCAATTTAGATCTATGCATAACTTTAAAGATTACTTTAAGAGATAAGCGTCTGGCCCCGATGATTCAGCCCTCGACGGCCTTCCACGCAGGCCTGTCGGTTTTTTGTTTCAAAAACCGTAGGGAGTGAATCAATGGGCAATGTCCAGACCGCCGCCAGTGCACACGAGGCGCCATGGCGCCAGGCACCGGGTGGTGAGTTGGTCGACCTTGGCCGGCCGCACCGCGCGCCGTTGGGGCAATTGCGAACGCAGAAGACGCCGAAGCGTTTCTCCAGCCGGCGTGAAGGGATTCTGCTCGGGCTGCTGGTGCTGGCCCTGCACGGTGCGGTGATCTATTGGGTAAGCCAGAAGGCCACGCCGGTGCTGCCGATTGTGCCGCCGGAAATCCCGCCGATGACCATCGAATTTTCCCAGCCGGCGCCACCCGTGGTTGAACCACCACCGCCCGCGCCGCCACCACCGCCGCCGCCTGTGGTCGAGCCGCCGCCACCTGTGGTGGATGAATTGGCCGCCAAGCCGGCGCCGAAAAAGATTCCCAAACCCAAGCCAGTTCCCAAGCCGGTGCCCAAGCCTGTCGCGAAACCGGTTGAGCAGCCGCCCGCGCCGCCTGTCCCAGCGCCACCCGCGCCGGCACCGGTCGCGCCGCCAGCACCCGCGCCGGTCACCCCGGCTTCGGCCAACGCCGCGTACCTGAAGAACCCTGCGCCGGAATACCCGTCACTGGCTCAGCGTCGTGTTGGGAAGGCACGGTGTTGTTGCGGGTGCATGTGCTGGCCAGCGGCAA
>NZ_JADDUM010000363.1 GCF_015163715.1 Pseudomonas cyclaminis | reverse complement strand
CAGCCGCCGCCTGCAACTGGCCTTGCACCTGCTGCGCGAGACGCCGCTGCCCATCGGTGAAATCGCCGAGCGTGTCGGCTATGCCTCGCAAAGTGCCTTTGCCGCCGCGATGTTGCGCGAGTTTGGCGCCTCTCCCGGCGCGTTGCGGCGTTCGGCATAAGGCGAGCCTTGCGCTAAAAATCGCGAGCTGCGCGACAGACGTCCGCACCTGCACCCTCTAGACTGCGATTCTGTTAACCCGTTGGTTCAAGGATCGCAATGACTCCCCGTTCAGCCCTCGGCGCCTTGCATATCGGCGCATTGATGTTTGGCCTTACCGGCGTATTCGGCAAGCTGGCGGCCGCCTCGCCGGCCATTATCGTCTTCGGTCGCGCCGCGTTTGCCGTGATCGCCCTGGCCGTGTTTGCGCGCTTCGCCAGCAATGCCCCGTGGAAAACCCTGGAACTGCGCGACTGGAAACGCCTGCTGGTCAGCGGCGTCTTACTGGCCGCGCATTGGGTGACGTTTTTTATCGCAGTCAAGGTGGCGGGCGTGGCCGTCGCCACCCTCGGCTTCACCGCGTTCCCGGCGTTTACCGTGATCCTTGAAGGGCTGATTTTCCGCGAGCGCATTCGCGCCAATGAATGGGTGCTGGTGGCGTTGGTCACCGTCGGCCTGGTGCTGGTGACGCCAGACTTCAGCCTGGCCAGCGAAGCCACCGGCGGCCTGCTCTGGGGCATCGCCTCGGGGCTGCTGTTCTCGCTGTTGTCGCTGAACAACCGCGCCAGCTCCGGGCGGATTCCTGCCGTCCAGGCTGCACTGTGCCAGAACATGGTAGTTGCGGTGTGCCTGCTGCCCGTGGCCGCACCGGGGCTGGCGGATGTGCGTGCGCTGGACTGGTTGTGGATCGGCCTGCTCGGCGTGTTCTGCACAGGGCTGGCCCACAGTCTGTTCGTCGCCAGCCTCGCGGTGATCAAGGCACGTACCGCCTCCGTGGTCTTTGCCATGGAGCCGGTCTACGGCATCACGGTGGCCTGGCTGCTGTTCGCCGAAACCCCGACACTGCGCATGCTGCTGGGAGGCGCGCTGATCATCGTCGCCATCGTGCTCTCAGGGCTGATGGGCAGCGCCAGCCAGGCCAAACAGCCGACGGCAACGGCCTGATCTATACTCTGAACATCCGCAACAGTCTGCAGTCGTTCAACGGATCACTCCATAAACGCGATGCAGGGGTTTCATCATGGAAATGCTCATCAGCTTGCTGGTTCAAATCATCAGTGGTGCCGTCGGCGGCAACTTAGCCGGCATGACCAAACAGAGCCTGGGCACCGGGCTCAATACCTTCCTCGGTGGTGTCGGCGGTCTGGTCCTGGGCCAGGTGGTCGCCGCACTGACGGGCACCTCCGGCGGCGAGGCGCTGGATGTGGCGGCGGTTGGCAGCAATATTGTCGGCGGCGGCGTCGGCGGCCTGGTACTGACGTGGGTCGTGGGCTTCATCAAAAGCAAGATGGCCGCCAAGTAGCGGCCTCCATCCGTCACCGCCAGCCGATGGCGGTGACCTTCACGGCGTGCGGTCGTTGTGCCCCAGGTCACGCTGCGGGTCGATCTGATCGCGCACGCGCTGCTTGAGCACCTTGGCCTCAGGGAAACCGCCATCAGCCTTGCGCTCCCAGATCTGCACACCATCGCAGGTGATGCGAAACGCACCGCCGGTTGCCGGCTCCAGCGACACTTTGCCCAGGTCATCGGCAAAGGTGCTTAACAGTTCCTGAGCCAACCACGCGGCACGCAGCAGCCACTGGCACTGGGTGCAATAGGTGATCACGATCTCGGGTTTGCTGGCGGACATCATTTGACAGGTTCCTGGCGTGACGAGGGATGGGGTTGGAGTGGCTATAATAGCGGCCTTTATCGCCCAGCCCTGAGATTCCTGATGCGCCGCCTGCTGTCCTGTCTGTTTCTGTGCCTCGTCCCCCTGCTTGCCGACGCCGTTGAGCCGCCCCGCCCGAAAATCGGCCTGGTGCTGTCCGGCGGCGCCGCCCGTGGCCTGGCGCACATTGGCGTGCTCAAGGCCCTGGAAGAACAGGGCATCCATATCGACGCCATCGCCGGTACCAGCATGGGTGCGGTGATTGGCGGGCTGTACGCTTCGGGCTACAAGATCGACGAACTGGAAAAGCTCGCCCTCGGCATTGACTGGCAGCAGGCGTTGTCCGACGCGCCGCCGCGTGAAGACGTGCCGTTTCGGCGCAAGCAGGATGACCGCGATTTCCTGGTCAAGCAGAAGCTCAGCTTTCGCGATGACGGCAGCCTCGGCCTGCCGCTCGGCGTGATCCAGGGCCAGAACCTTGCGCTGCTGCTGGAAAGCATGTTCGCCCACAGCAGCAACACGCGTAATTTCGACAAGCTGCCGATCCCCTTCCGCGCCGTGGCCACCGACATCACTACTGGCGAAAAAGTGGTGTTCAGCAAGGGCCACCTGCCCCAGGTGATCCGCGCCAGTATGTCGATTCCGGCAGTGTTCGCCCCGGTAGAGCTGGATGGCCGGCTGCTGGTGGATGGCGGCATGACCGATAACATCCCGCTGGATGTGGCGCGGGAGATGGGCGTGGATATCGCCATCGTGGTCGACATCGGCACGCCGCTACGCTCGCGCAAGCAACTCGCCACCGTGGTGGATGTGCTCAACCAGTCCATCACCCTGATGACCCGGCGCAACTCCGAGGAACAACTCAAGGCCCTCAACCCCAAGGACGTGCTGATCCAGCCGCCCCTGGCGGCCTTTGGCGTGACCGATTTTGGCCGCGCCAAGGATATGATCGACGCCGGCTACCGCGCCACCCGCGCCCTCGACCTGCGCCTGGCCCATTTACGCCCCGCCGAACCGGTTGACGCCCAACTGGCGGCTGCGCGCACTCCGGGCGAGCGCACCCCGGTGATCACCGGGATCAAACTGGAAAACGACTCGAAAGTCAGCGACGACGTGATCCGCTACTACATCCGCCAACCGCTGGGCGAACCGTTGAACCTCGGCCGCCTGCAAACCGACATGGGCACCTTGTATGGCCTGGATTACTTCGAGCAGGTGCAATACCGCGTGGTGAAAAAGGGCCAGGACAACACCCTGGTGATCAGTGCACGCGGCAAGCGCAGCGGCACCGACTACCTGCGCCTGGGCTTGAACCTCTCAGACGATATGCGCGGCGACAGCGCCTTCAACCTGGGCGCGAGCTATCGCATGAACGGCATCAACCGACTCGGCGCTGAATGGCTCACGCGGGTGCAGATCGGTGATCGGCAAGAACTGTACAGCGAGTTCTACCAACCGATGGACGCGGGCTCACGCTACTTCGTCGCGCCCTACCTCAGCGCCCAGGCGCAGAACGTCGAACTGATTCTGGACAACGACCCCATCTCCGAATATCGCCTGGAGCGCTATGGTTTCGGCCTGAACGTGGGGCGCCAGATCGGCAACAGCGGCGAGATTCGCTTCGGCGTCGGCGAGGCCTGGGGCAAGGCGGATGTGCGCATCGGCGACCGCGACCTGCCGAGCGTGAGTTTCAGCGAAGGCTTCTATGAACTGAAGTACTCCTTCGACTCACTCGACAACGTGTACTTCCCGCACACCGGTGAGGACATCGGCCTGGCCTACCGCGAGTTCGAACCGGGACTGGGTTCGGATCAGCGCTATCGACAGTGGGAATTCAAACTGGACAAGGCCATGAGCCATGGCCCGGACACGCTGGTGCTGGGCGGTCGCTACGGGCGCACCCTGGATGATTCGGATGTGGTGATTTCCAGCTTCCTGCTGGGCGGTGCGCGGCAGTTGTCGGGCTTCCGCCAGGATGCAATTTCCGGACAGAACATCAGCCTGATGCGTGCGGTGTACTACCGCCGACTGACGCCGCGCTCCTACTTGCCGTTGGATTTCCCACTGTATATGGGCGCCTCGCTGGAGCGGGGCCGGGCATGGAACAACGACAATGAGTTCGACAGCGGGTATATCAACGCTGCAAGTATTTTCCTGGGGTTTGATACGCCGTTGGGGCCACTGAATTTCAGCTATGGGTTCAACGACGATAATCAGAAGGCGGTGTACCTGAACCTGGGGCAGACGTTCTGATACAACACTGCACCAGTGTTGGAGGGGCTAATTGTGGTGAGCGGGCTTTGTGTGGTGAGCGAGCTTGGTGTGGTGTGGTGAGCGGGTCTGTTGTGGTGAGCGGGCTTGCCCCGCGCTGGGCTGCGAAGCAGCCCTAAAATCAGACGCCGTGGTTTATCTGGGTTATCGCGATGGCCTTCCTTATGGGGGGCTGCTTCGCAGCCCAGCGC
>NZ_JADDUM010000362.1 GCF_015163715.1 Pseudomonas cyclaminis | reverse complement strand
TTCAGTTTCCAATACTGAGGCTGACACACCGCAATCGGGGGCAAGCCCCTCCCACATTTGTTTTGCGGTGGGTTCAAGCTACCGCGACAAATTGACCCGATAGACAAAAGGCACGGCTCATTCCGTGCCTTTTGCGTCGCGCTCTGAGAAAATGCCCGCACTTTTTTTGCGGATGCCGACATGACTGCCCTCAAGAACGACCGTTTCCTTCGTGCCCTGCTCAAGCAACCCGTGGACGTCACCCCTGTGTGGATGATGCGCCAAGCCGGTCGCTACCTGCCGGAATACCGCGCCAGTCGCGCCCACGCCGGCGACTTCATGAGCCTGTGCATGAACCCGGAGTTCGCCTGCGAAGTCACGATGCAGCCGCTGGACCGCTACCCACAACTGGACGCGGCCATCCTCTTCTCCGATATCCTCACCATCCCCGACGCCATGGGCCAAGGCCTGTACTTCGAGACCGGCGAAGGCCCGCGTTTCAAGAAAGTCGTCAGCACCCTGGCCGATATCGAAGCGTTGCCGATCCCGGATCCACACAAAGACCTCGGCTACGTGATGGACGCCGTGAGCACCATCCGCCGTGAGCTGAACGGCCGTGTACCGCTGATCGGCTTCTCGGGCAGCCCATGGACCCTGGCCACCTACATGGTCGAAGGCGGCTCGTCGAAAGACTTCCGCAAGACCAAGGCCATGCTCTACGACAACCCACAAGCCATGCACCTGCTGCTGGATAAGCTGGCACAGTCGGTCACCTCGTACCTCAATGGCCAGATCATGGCCGGTGCGCAAGCGGTACAGATTTTCGATACCTGGGGTGGCAACCTGTCGGCGGCGGCGTACCAGGAATTCTCTCTGGCCTATATGCGCAAAATCGTCAGCGGCCTGATCCGCGAACACGAAGGTCGCAAAGTGCCGGTCATCCTGTTCACCAAGGGCGGCGGCCTGTGGCTGGAAAGCATCGCCGACGCCGGTGCCGATGCATTGGGCCTGGACTGGACCTGCGACCTCGGCGAAGCCCGCCGCCGTGTCGGCAATCAGGTTGCGCTACAAGGCAACATGGACCCTACCGTGCTGTACGCCAAGCCGGAAGCGATCCGCGCCGAAGTCGGTCGCATCCTGGCCAGCTATGGCAAGGGCACCGGGCACGTGTTCAACCTGGGCCATGGCATCACGCCGGAAGTGAACCCGGAGCATGCCGGCGCGTTCTTGCGCGCGGTGCATGAGTTGTCGGCGCAGTATCACGAGTGACACGCAGAGCAAAAATGTAGGAGGGGGCTTGCCCCCGATGGCGGTAGTTCAGTCAATGAATCTGTTGACTGACACACTGCAATCGG
>NZ_JADDUM010000361.1 GCF_015163715.1 Pseudomonas cyclaminis | reverse complement strand
CTTGAACAGTTTGAAACCGGAGAAACCCAAGTCGCCGGTCAGCTGTTTGGTATCGACGGTGGTTTTTTCATAGTTGAACAGCGAAGGGCGAAAGTGCACCTCGCGAGCTTCACGGGTTTTCGGATCAACGCTGTGCATGCGCACCGGCGTCTTGAAACCCATGCCGACGTGGAAAAACTGCACGTCCAACTGGCCGTTCACCTCTTTCCACAACGAATGCTTGCCGTCGTAGCCGATGGCGTTGAAATTCTGCGGGGTCATGGTCGCCAGGGTCGGCGGCAGCACCTGCTTAGTGTCTTTGTACGCGGTCCCGGCAAGCTGCTTGGCCTGGGCCTTCAGTGCGTCGAAGTCGAACGCCACGGCCTTGCCGTCGGCGGCACGGTTCCCTGCCCAGGCCTGCGCGGCCAGCAGGCCGCTGGCGGACAAACCGGTGTAGGCCGCAATGGCCATGGAGGCTTTGAGCAAATTCCTGCGGTGCATAGAGACAACCTGTCGTGAGCAAATCCCGCGCCGTTCCTGGCACGTGCTGGATCAGAAATTACGGTTCGGACATGCCTTCGGCCAAACGCAACGGACATTAAACAGACGCCGGATAGCTTAAGCGGTTCGATGACGTAGGAAAATTGATTGATGGCTGTGTGATGGCGCTGCATATGCGACAAGACATTTCAGAGCCAGTAGACGATCACCTTACTCAAACATTATGAAGATCCAAATGCTGGGAGCGGGGCTGCCCCCGATAGACGGTGTTTCAGTGAAGAAGGTGTTTACTGACACTGCAATCGGGGGCAAGCCCCCTCTTAT
>NZ_JADDUM010000360.1 GCF_015163715.1 Pseudomonas cyclaminis | reverse complement strand
CGGTGCTGCGGCCCTGGCCTACCTCAATGCGGCCGAAGAGCAACTCAAGGAAGCGGCCAGCCTGGTCAAGGGCAGCCGCGACAACCTGATCGACAAGCTGTCCGCCGTGCTGGAGCGCAACCGTGCGCTGGAAAAACAGCTGGAGCAGTTGCAGGCCAAGGCAGCCAGTGCGGCGGGCGACGATCTGTCGGCTTCTGCGGTGGACGTCAAGGACGTGAAAGTCCTGGCGGCTCGCCTGGATGGCCAGGACGGCAAGGCGCTGTTGGCCCTGGTCGATCAGTTGAAGAACAAGCTCGGCCGCGCAGTGATCCTGCTCGGCAGTGTCCATGAGGATAAGGTCGTTCTGGTTGCCGGTGTAACCAAAGACCTGACTGGCCAACTCAAGGCCGGTGATTTGATGAAACAAGCCGCTGCGGCAGTGGGCGGGAAGGGCGGTGGTCGTCCGGACATGGCGCAAGGCGGTGGTGTGGACGCCGGTGCCCTGGACGCGGCCCTGGCCTTGACCGT
>NZ_JADDUM010000036.1 GCF_015163715.1 Pseudomonas cyclaminis | reverse complement strand
GGGGCTTGCCCCCGATAGCTATCTGACAGGCGCCAGATTCAGCCCTGACTGAACTGCGACGCCAGCTCACGCAACAGCACCTCGGCATCCAGCACCTTGCCGACCACCTCCTCAGCCTTGTCGCGGCTCAGGCCCAGGCGCTCCAGCAGCGCATCCGGAATGGCCTCGTCCGGCCCGGAGCCAATCCCCCGGCTGCGCAACAAACGCACCGCCAGACACACCAGGTTCGGGTATTCAGCGTATTGGCCGTCGTAGGTCGGATCGTGCTGGAAGCGCAGGGCGGTGGACAGTTCGTCCGGCATGTCCCAGTAGCGCATCAGCCAGGCGCCGATCTGCTCGCGGCTGATGCCCAGCAGATGTTGTTCCACGTAGCTGTGGCACAGGTGCGGGTTGACCTCCAGATGACGGCAGATCAGCGAGAAGTGCGGCGGGAATACGTGAGCCAGCAGCAGGTAGCCGAAGTTGTGCAGCAGGCCGGCCAGGTAGGTCAGGCCCGCTTCGGGACGCTGGGCGCGGGGCATGGCGCGGGTCAGGCCTTCGATCACGGCGGCGGTGTAGATCGACTGGTGCCAGTATGGCGTGGCCTGGTGCGGGTGGTCCTTGGGCAGGCTCAAGGTCTTGCCGAGGGCCAGGCCCAGCGCGAGGTTGATCACCAGGTCAAAGCCCAGCACGCGCACGATGGCATCTTCCACCGAGCGGATCTTGCCGGGTGACGCGTAGTACGGCGACGCCGCCCAACTGACCACTTGGGCGGCCAGGGCCGGGTCGGTCTCGACCACGCCGGTGATGTCGTCGATGGTGGCGTTGGGGTCGACGCGCAGCTTGATGATCTTCTGCGCGGTGTCGGCCAGCGGTGGAATCTCGATGGTCGCTTCCAGGCGTTGCTGGATGCGGCGGGCGGTGAACGCCTGCATGGCCTGGGTGATTTCCTCGCGGTCATCATTGGGGCGGTCGAGGTTCGGGCGGATATTGCTCAGCGGCTCGCCGAAGTGCGCGGCGCTGGCCTTGGTGAGCATGGTCTTGAACGCATCGCTGGCGATTTCCAGCAGCAGCCCGGCCTCGCCCGAATGCACCAGCAGGCTCGGCTCGTCGAGCAGGCTGCCTTCGTACAAACACGGCGAACTGGTGAGTGCCGGCAGGCCCGGCAGCAGGCTCAGCTCATGCTTGTCCAGCATGCGTTTGACGCGATCCGGCGACACAGCGATGAGGCGGCGACCGGTGAGTTCGGTGAGGCGGTTGAGGTCGAGCAACTGGTTCTGGGGGAACAGCACCATCAGTGCGCCCACGGCGTCTTCCAGCAGCACGGCCTGCACCTTGCGCGCAGGATTCAGGCCAGGGTGTTCTGCAACTTCCGTGTAGGGGATGGCGAGTTTTGCGAGCAGAGCCCGAATGACCGGCGGGGCGGTCAGTGGGGCTGTGGCGAGGGCAACTTCTGACATGGCCTGATCCAATTACGTACAGTCACCGAAGTATAACCAGCTTGATACACCTGTAGGTCGCTTAAGTGAGTCAGGCGTCACACTTGGCCGTATTGCTGCCCATGGCGCAGCCAGCGATCGAGCAGCGGGCTGACGTGATCCGGCCAGCGTTCCATCAGGGCTTGCGCCGCATCGCGCACGGCGGGGAGCAGGTCGGCGTCGCGCATCAGGTCGGCGACCTTGAATTGCAGCAGGCCGGTCTGGCGGGTGCCGAGCATTTCGCCGGGGCCGCGCAGTTCGAGGTCTTTTTCGGCGATGACAAACCCGTCGTTGGTCTCGCGCATGATGCCCAGGCGCTGGCGACCGATCTGCGACAGCGGCGGGTGGTACAGCAATACGCAGTGACTGGCGGCGCTGCCCCGACCGACGCGGCCGCGCAGTTGGTGCAGTTGCGCCAGGCCCAGGCGCTCGGGGTTTTCAATGATCATCAGGCTGGCGTTAGGCACGTCCACGCCGACTTCGATCACCGTGGTGGCCACCAGCAGTTGCAGGTTGCCGGCCTTGAATTCGGCCATCACGGCGGCTTTTTCAGCGGGCTTCATGCGCCCGTGGATCAGGCCCACCTTGAGTTCACCCAAGGCGCTGGTGAGGTCTTCGTAGGTGGTTTCGGCAGCCTGGCAGGTGAGTTCTTCGGACTCTTCGATCAGCGTGCACACCCAGTAAGCCTGGCGCCCTTCGGCACAGGCGCCGCGTACCCGCTCGATCACTTCGACACGCCGGGTGTCGGTGACCAGCACGGTGTTGACCGGGGTGCGGCCGGGCGGCAGTTCGTCGAGGATCGAGGTGTCGAGGTCGGCGTAGGCACTCATGGCCAGCGTGCGTGGGATCGGCGTGGCGGTCATGATCAACTGGTGCGGGTTCATACGCCCGCCCACGCCTTTCTGGCGCAGGGCCAGGCGCTGCTGCACGCCGAAGCGGTGTTGTTCGTCGATGATCACCAGGGCCAGGTTCTTGAACTTCACTTCGTCCTGAAACAGCGCGTGGGTGCCCACCACCATCGGGGCGCCGCCGGCGATCTGCTCCAGGGACGCTGCACGGTTCTTGCCCTTGAGCTTGCCGGCCAGCCACGCCACTTCCAGGCCCAGGGGTTCGAGCCAGCGCTTGAAGGTGATGAAGTGCTGCTCGGCGAGGATCTCGGTGGGTGCCATCAGCGCCACCTGGTAACCGGCTTCCAGTGCTTGCAGGGCGGCGAGGGCGGCGACCACGGTCTTGCCCGCGCCCACATCGCCCTGGATCAACCGGAGCATGGGTTCGTTCTGGCTGAGGTCGTAGGCGATTTCATTGCCGACGCGTTGCTGGGCACCGGTTGGCGCAAAGCCGAGGTTGGCCAGGTACTGCGCAGGCAGGCGCGTGGCCTTGGGCATCGCCGGGGCGCGCAGGGAACGCATGCTTTCGCGCAGGCGTTGCTGGGACAGTTGGTGCGTGAGCAGTTCTTCGAAGGCCAGGCGGTGCTGGGCCCAGTGATGACCGAGGGCCAGCTCGTCGACATCGGCGTCAGCCGGTGGGTGATGCAAGTAGCGAATCGCATCGTCCAGCGGCGCCAATTGATAGTCGCGGGCCAGTTCCAGCGGCAGCCAGTCGGGCAGGCTTTTGGGGCCGAGCATCGTCAGGGTCTGCGTGCACAGTTGGCGCAGGCGTTGCTGGGTGAGGCCTTCGGTGAGCGGGTAGATGGGCGTGAGGGTGGTGTCCACCGGCGGCGGCTCGTCGCCGGTAATCGCGCGGTATTCCGGGTGGTAAATCTCCAGGCCTGAGGCGCCTGGCCGGGCTTCGCCATAGCAGCGCACGCGGGTGCCGCGCTTGAGGCCTTCCTTCTGCGCGTTGCTGAAATGGTAGAAGCGCAGGCTCAGGCCGCCGGTGCCGTCCTGCAGGCGCACGACCAGGCTGCGGCGCTTGCCCATGACCACGTCGGCGCCGCTGACGGTGCCTTCGACTACCGCGTCCTGTCCAGGGCGCAAGTGGCCGATGGGCACCACGCGGGTACGGTCCTGATAACGCAGGGGCAGGTGAAACAATACGTCCTGGAGGTTTTCCAGGCCGACCTTGGCCAGCTTCTCGGCCATGGCTTCACCGACACCCTTGAGTGCCGTCACCGACACCTGCGACAGCTCTGTCATACCCTTGCTTAGCTCGCAGCAGGCGGCTTGGCCACCGAACACAGGCGGATCGAGTCGGCGAGGATCTCAATCGCTTTAGGCCGTGGGAAGCTCGCGCGCCAGGCGATTGCCACCGTGCGGAACGGCACCGGCGGTGTGAGCGGGCGCACTGCAATCACGCCGGGTGCGTAGTGATGGCTGTCCACCGCCGACAACGGCAGGATCGAAATGCCCAGGCCGGACGCAACCATGTGGCGAATGGTTTCCAGGGAGCTGGATTCCACGGTGGTGTGCTTGGCGCCGTCGTTGCCTTTGGTCAGCGTCGGGCAGGCTTCCAGCACCTGGTCGCGGAAGCAGTGGCCTTCGCCGAGCAGCAACAGGCTCTTGTCGTTGAGCAGGCCGGCGTCGATGGTGTCTTTCTGCGTCCACGGGTGGGAGGCGGGCATGAGCACATAGAACGGCTCGTCGTAGAGCGGCAGCGTCAGCACGTCGGCCTCGTTGAACGGCAGCGCGATGATGATCGCGTCCAGCTCGCCGTTGCGCAGTTTGTCGCGCAGCACGTGGGTGAAGTTCTCTTCGATATACAGCGGCATCTGCGGCGCGACGCGGTGCAGTTGCGGGATCAAGTGCGGGAACAGGTAAGGGCCGACGGTATAGATGGCGCCGACTTTCAGCGGTGCGGTCAGCTGGTTTTTGCCGGCCTGGGCCAGCTCGCGAATGCTTTGCGCTTGTTCCAGGACCTTCTGGGCCTGGGCAACGATGCCTTCGCCCACGGGCGTAAGGCGCACGGCGCTTTTGCTGCGCTCGAAAATCAGCACACCGAGTTCGTCTTCAAGCTTTTTCACGCCCACCGACAGCGTCGGCTGGCTGACGTGGCAACGCTCGGCCGCGTGGCCGAAGTGCTGCTCTTGGGCGAGGGTAACGATGTAGCGTAATTCTGTAAGAGTCATAGCGGGCGTCCATGAGGTTGCGGGCCAAGCATACCGGCTGCAATCGATAGACGCACGTTATCAGAAGTTTGTTGGGGATTGAGCGGGGAATGCGCAGGATTTTGCTGAGTGTGGCAAGGGCTGCCCCTTGCCACAGTCATTTTCAGCGGCGACGTTTCTCGATGTTGTACACGAACGGTGCAACGATCTCGACACTGCCGCTTTTCACCATGTCGGCCGGTGGCTTGGGCAATGGCTGGGCACGACGGATCATGTCCAGGGTTGCACGGTCCAGGTCGGCGTTGCCGGAGCGGCCCACCAACTCGTAGGACAGCACGTTGCCTTCGGCATCGACCACGAAGCGCAAGCGGTTCAGGCCTTCCTTGCCACGCGCCTGGGCGCCTGGCGGGTACTTCTTGTACTTCTGCAGATGCGCCAGCAGCGTGCCTTCCCAGGATGCCTTGGCTGCAATCTGCTGCGGCGACGGGCCTGGAACCGGCTGGGCCGATTTTTCGGCTGGCGCGTTGGTCGGTGGAGCATCGCTCGGCGGATCCTCGGAAGGTTTTTCCTTGGGCGGCTCGATCTTTTTCTCTACCGGCTTGGGCGGCTGAGGTTTTGGCTTGGGCTTGACCGGCTTGGGCACCTGGATCGTTGGCTTGGGTGCCTCGGCCAGCTTCGGCAAAGGCAACTCTTCCACCGGTGCAGGCGGTTGTGGTGGCGTGACCACTTTCGGCGGAGCCGGTGGCGGCGGCGCAGGCATCGGCGCCAGGTCAATGACCATGGCGGCCGGTGGCAACTGCACGGTGTGCGGCGCCGACCAGTGGAGCGCGATAGCAATCGCGACGGCATGCACGCCCAGCACGACGGCGAGGCTGGTGCCATAACGCGTCAGTTTGTGGCGCGTCGTGATCATTTCTTGGCTGCCGTCTCAAGTCCGACCAGGCCTACCTTGAGGTAGCCGGCTGCCCGCAGGGCATCCATCACGCTCATCAGGTCGCCGTAGTCCACGCCCTTGTCGGCCTGGAAGAAGATCGTCGTGTCTTTCTTGCCTTGGGTCTTGGCGTCGAGCACCTGGCCCAGGGTTTCAGCTTTGACTTCTTCTTCGCCCAGGAACAGGCGTTGGTCTGCCTTGACGCTGAGGAACACCGGTTTCTCAGGCCGCGGCGCAGGCTTGGCGCTGGACGCGGGCAGATCGACCTTGATATCCACGGTGGCCAAGGGCGCGGCCACCATGAAGATGATCAGCAGTACCAGCATGACGTCGATAAACGGCGTGACGTTGATTTCGTGGTTCTCGACGAGTTCATCGTCGCCTTGATTCAAATGCAGGCCCATGGCCGATTACCCCACTTTCACCATGTGCGGTTGCGAGCTGCGCTCGGTAGGCAGGTGATCGAGGTCGCGGCTGACCAGCAGCAGGACTTCTGCCGACGCGTCCGATACCTGGGCTTTGTAGCCGGCAATCGAACGGGCGAAGACGTTGTAGATCACCACCGCAGGAATTGCCGCAACCAGGCCCAGGGCGGTTGCCAGCAGGGCTTCGGCGATGCCTGGGGCAACGACGGCGAGGTTGGTGGTCTGGGTTTTGGCGATGCCGATAAAGCTGTTCATGATGCCCCACACGGTGCCGAACAGGCCGACGAACGGTGCGGTGGAACCGATGGTGGCCAGGACGCCGGTGCCGCTGCTCATGTTACGGCCACAGGCTGCAACCAGGCGCTCAAGGCGGAATGCAACGCGCTCCTTGATGCCTTCTTTTTCGCGGGTATTGGCCGACAGGCGCATTTCTTCCAGCGCATCGTGCACCAGGGTGTTGGCCAGGGTGCCCTTCTTGGTCGCGCTTTCGCTGGCTTCCTTGAGGGTGGTGGCTTTTTTCAGGTGGACGATTTCAGTACGCAGACGACGCTTGGCACCCAGCAGCTCGAAGCCTTTGGCGATCCAGATGGTCCAGGTGATGATCGAGGCGATGGCCAGGCCGATCATCACGGCTTTCACCACGACGTCTGCGTTCTGATACATACCCCATGGGGACAGGTCGTGGGCCATGCCCAGCGTGTTGTCTTCTTCCAGTACTACGCCGGTTTCGTCGGCGCCAGCAGGATCTGCAGCCAGGGTCGGGTCGGTGGCGGCTGGCGTAGCAGCGGGAGCGGCCGGGGCTGCAAGGTTGTGCTCGGCGGCAGCCGGGGTGGCTGGGGCGGTGGCATCAGCGAATGCGGCGGTCGGTGCCAGCAATACGCTGAACACCAGCGCTGCAATCGCGCGCCAGGCGCGGGACGGGGTTGGCGAAGCGGGGGTTGTATTACGTGTCATGCTGGCCGGACCTGAGAGGAAAAATGAGTGATCGTCCTACCAGACCCTAAACGGCCGAGGACAAATGGGTGGTCATTATTGCAAGTAATTCTTGTTAACAGAAGTAATACAGTAACTTTATTTGTGCTTTTTCTGGCCGCTGGTCAGCCGAGAAGGCTAATCTAGACCTTTGAGAATGGAGTTTTGTGATGTCTGCACCTTCTGTTGTGATTGCCGGATGCGGCGATGTGGGTAGTCGCCTGGCTAGCCAATTGCTGGCCTCGGAATGGGAGGTTCATGGCCTGCGCCGCGATATTTCGCGTCTGCCCGATGGCGTGATCGGCATAGCCGGCGACCTGTTCAATAAGGATTGCCCCGACACCTGGCCCATCGGCGGGGTGGATTACCTGGTGTATTGCGCTGCCGCGACGGATCACGACGAAGCCGGTTATCGCGCCGCTTACGTACAAGGACTGAAACATGTGTTGGAGTGGCTGGGTGATTACGGCCAAGAGCCGAAGCACCTGCTGTTTGTATCCAGCAGCAGTGTGTACGGACAACAGAATGGCGAGTGGGTCGACGAAACGTCGCAGACTCAAGCGAAGGGGTATTCCGGGCAGGTGATGCTGGAGGCTGAGCAGGTCGCGCTCAATAGCGGCATCCCAGCCAGCATTGTGCGCCTGACCGGCATTTATGGCCCCGGCCGCGAGTGGCTGCTGACCCAGGTTCGCCAAGGCTATCGCGTAGCAATCGACCCACCTTTATATGGCAACCGCATTCACGCGGATGATGCCGCGGGCTTGCTGGCGTTTTTGTTGCGTCATGTGGAAAAGGGCGGGTCGTTGGACAGCGTCTACATCGGTGTCGACGATGCGCCTGCGCCACTGGCCGAAGTGGTGGACTGGTTGCGCGAGTACCTGGGTGTGACCGAATGGTCCGAAGACGCCAGTGTGCGGCGTGCGGGCAGCAAGCAGTGCAGCAATGCCCGGATCAAGGCATTGGGGTGGACACCGACCTATCCAAGTTTTCGCGAGGGTTATGCCGCAATCCTTGAAGGGAAGCGCTAACTGAAAAAGGAGCCCGAGGGCTCCTTTTTTACGGTTTTTCCAGCAGCCACTGCCGTGGCCCAGGTGTAAACGAAGGCACTTCGTCGGCCTGTGCGGTGTTGACTGCCTGGAAGATTTCCAGCTGTTTGCCTTTGCGGGCAAAAATCCATGGATTGCCTACGCCGTTGAGTTGCAGCCACATACTGTCGTAGCCGCCGCTCATTGACGCGCAATCACCTGCCAGGCACAGCGAGTACCGGTCGACGCCCGGTAAGCCTGCGACTTTGCCGTCAGCCTGAAACTGCACCGTGGCGCCGTTGCCGAAGCCGTCAGTGATTTTCCAGTCGCCGCCCATATAGGCCGCATACAGTGCGCGTTCGAAGTTCGCGCCCAGTGGCGCACCTTCAGGGGCGGGGTCTTTGGCGCGGGCAAATAGCTGTTCTGGCTCGTTGTCGTTGGCCACTTGCAGCAGTTGCTTGCCTTTGCGCTTGAGTTCAGTGGCGGAGCTGCCGTAGAAATCCACGCTCCAGGCACCGGACTGCTCGCCGAGCAGCTTGCCTTCGGCAACTTCAAAACCGTTGTAGTAGCGCGCCTGCGCAGCCTTGGAATTGACCTCCCATTCGAGGTTCGGCCCAAAGCTCTGGAGCGCTTCACGCAAAGGGCCGCCCTTGGCTGCCGCATCGATGGCGACCTGGTTGATCCAGGTGCCGCTCACATCCAGGTCGGCCGGGTTGCTGGCACAGCCGCCGAGCATCAGGGCGAGCAACGAAGTGGCTACAAGCGCTTTGCGCATCATGAAATCCTTTTAAAACGAAGTCGGCGCGGCCTGTGAAGGCTGCGCCGGGTGTTTTACTCGATGACCAGGATCGCGTCCATCTCAACCTGTGCGCCCTTTGGCAGAGCAGCAACGCCGATGGCGGCGCGGGCTGGGTAAGGCTGTTCGAAGTATTTGCCCATGATCTCGTTGACCTTGGCGAAGTGGCTCAGGTCGGTGAGGAAGATGTTCAGCTTGACGATGTCCTTGAACGAACCGCCCGCCGCTTCGGCTACAGACTTGAGGTTTTCGAAAACCTGCACGGTCTGTGCTTCGAAGCCTTCCACCAGTTCCATGGTCTTCGGGTCCAGCGGGATCTGGCCGGACATGTAGACAGTGTTGCCTGCCTTGATCGCCTGGGAATAAGTGCCGATGGCCGCCGGGGCCTTGTCGCTGGTGATAACAGTCTTGGTCATGAATGACTCCTTGTAAGAGGGTGGGTTATGCACGCATGCGGGTGATGCGGATCACACCGGTCAAGGCGCGCAGCTTCTTGATCACGCGGGCCAGGTGCACGCGGTCGTGAACGCTGACCACCAGTTGGACCACGCTGATGCGACCATCGCGTTCGTCCATGCTGATTTTTTCGATATTGCCGTCGGCCGCGTTGACGCTGCTGGCCAGCAGGGCGATCAGGCCGCGCTGGTGTTCCAGCTCCACGCGCAGCTCGACGTTGAATTCGCCGGTGACATCCTTGGCCCAAGAGAGCTGGATGCATTTTTCCGGGTTGTGACGGATTTCGGTGATGTTGCGGCAGTTGTCCAGGTGCACGACCATGCCTTTGCCTGCGGACAGGTGGCCGACAATCGGATCGCCCGGGATCGGCGTGCAGCACTTGGCATAGCTGAGCACCAGGCCCTCGGTACCGCGAATCGCCAGCGGGCCTTCGGGGCTTGGCAACTGCTCGCCTTCGCCCAGCAGCCGGCGAGCGACCACGTAGGCCATGCGGTTGCCCAGGCCGATATCTTCCAGCAGGTCCTCGACGGTTTCCTGGCGATACTCGTGGAGCATCGCTTGCACGCGCTCCTGTGGGATCTTGTCCAGGGCGCTGTCGAAGCCGTTGAGTACCTTGTTCAGCAGGCGTTCGCCGAGGCTGATGGACTCGGAGCGACGCTGCAGTTTCAGGGCGTGACGAATGTGCGTGCGCGCCTTGCCGGTCACTACGAAGTTGAGCCATGCCGGGTTCGGGCGTGCGCCCGGCGCGCTGACGATCTCCACGGTGGAGCCGCTTTGCAGCGGCTCAGACAGTGGGGCCAGGCGCCGGTTGATCCGGCAGGCGATGCAGCTGTTGCCCACGTCGGTGTGCACCGCGTAAGCGAAGTCGACCGCCGTGGAGCCTTTGGGCAGCTCCATGATCCGGCCTTTGGGCGTGAACACGTAGACCTCGTCCGGGAACAGGTCGATCTTCACGCTCTCAATGAATTCCAGGGAGTTGCCGGCACGTTGCTGCATTTCCAGCACGCCTTTGACCCACTGACGGGCACGGGCATGGGTGCCTTTCGGTTGCTCGTCGCCGCTGGACTTGTACAGCCAGTGGGCGGCGATGCCGTTGTTGGCCATCTCTTCCATTTCGCGGGTGCGGATCTGGATCTCGATCGGCACGCCGTGCATACCGAACAGCGTGGTATGCAGTGACTGATAGCCGTTGGCCTTGGGAATCGCGATGTAGTCCTTGAAGCGGCCTGGCAGGGGCTTGTACAAATTATGTACAGCACCCAACACGCGGTAGCAGGTATCGACCTTGTCGACGATGATCCGGAACGCGTACACGTCCATGATTTCGTTAAAGGCCCGACGCTTGCCGCGCATCTTCTTGTAGATGCCGTAGATGTGCTTCTGTCTACCGCTGACCTCGCCCTCAATCTCGTCGATCGCCAGGCAGTGGCTTAGCGACTCTTCGATCTTGTTGACGATTTCCTTGCGATTGCCACGGGCGCGTTTGACCGCCTGGTAGATGCGCGCCGACCGCATCGGGTGCATGGCCTTGAAGCCGAGGTCTTCGAACTCGATACGAATGGCGTGCATACCCAGCCGGTTGGCAATGGGCGCGTAGATTTCCAGGGTTTCCTTGGCGATGCGCCGGCGTTTTTCGCCGGACAGCACTTCCAGCGTGCGCATGTTGTGCAGCCGGTCGGCCAGCTTGACCAGGATCACGCGGATATCCCTGGCCATGGCCATGGCCATCTTCTGGAAGTTTTCAGCCTGGGCTTCGGCCTTGGTCTCGAAGTTCATCTGGGTCAGTTTGCTGACCCCATCGACCAGTTCGGCCACGGTTTCGCCAAATTGCGCGCTGAGCGCTTCCTTGGCAATGCCGGTGTCTTCGATCACGTCATGCAGCATCGCGGCCATCAGGCTCTGATGGTCCATGTGCATGTCGGCAAGAATATTTGCCACCGCAAGAGGATGGGTGACGTACGCCTCACCGCTGCGGCGGCGTTGGCCGTCGTGGGCTTGTTCGGCGTAGAAATACGCTCGGCGGACCAGGTTGACCTGGTCGGGACCGAGGTAGGTCGATAAGCGATCGGCGAGGGCGTCTATGCTCGGCAAGATGTGAACTCCTGCCGAAGGCTTTGACCCCGCGCCGTGCTACGTCGACCAGGCATAGGCTTAGACGGCCTCGTTGGACTCGTCCTCGAACGCTGCAAACAGCGGTTCGTCTTCAACGATTTCAGCGTTGGCGATGAACTCGTAGCTCATCAGGCCTTCAGCGATTTCACGCAGGGCTACAACGGTAGGCTTGTCGTTTTCCCACTGGACCAGAGGCTCTTTGCCGCCAGTGGCCAGTTGACGGGCACGCTTGGTAGAGAGCATGACCAGCTCAAAGCGGTTTGCCACGTGGTCTAGGCAGTCTTCAACGGTTACGCGGGCCATGATATTCCTCGGAGCGGATGCAAGATGCGCGCTGCCCGGTTGGGCGAGCGGACTAAACAGTTTAAAAAATCACCAGCGTTTAGGGAAGCGCTGATTTTTCGCAAGCCCTCGCAAAACCGCTGCAAGTGCCAATGTAAAGCCCTTGCAGCGGTTTTGGGAAGCGCTAATCAGCCGAGTAATTCGGCCAGTAACTTACCGAAACGCTGCTGTTGACGCTTTTGCTGGAGCTGATTAGTGCGGAAAATCGCTTTCAGATCATCCAGTGCGTGGGAAAAATCGTCGTTGATGATCAGGTAGTCGTAGTCGACGTAGTGGCTCATTTCGCTGACGGCTTCGCGCATGCGGCCTTCGATGATCTCGTCGCTGTCCTGCCCACGGTTGGTCAGGCGCTGGTGCAAGGCTTCGAGCGAAGGCGGCAGGATGAAGATCGAGCGCGCCTGGGGCATCAGCTTGCGCACTTGCTCGGCGCCCTGCCAGTCGATTTCCAGGATCAGGTCGTGGCCTTCGTCCAGGGTCTGCTGCAGGTGGCTCTGCGAAGTGCCGTAGAGGTTGCCGAACACTTCGGCGCGCTCCAGGAAATCGCCGTGTTCGATCATCTTGACGAACTCGGTGCGTTCGACGAAGTGATAGTGCACGCCGTTCACCTCGCCCGGGCGCATGGCACGGGTGGTGTGGGAGACCGAGATGCGGATCTGCTCGTCAGCGTCGGTCAGGGCCTTGACCAGGCTGCTCTTGCCCGCGCCCGAAGGGGCGGAAATGATGTAAAGGGTGCCGGTGCTGTGGGTCATGAAAGTTGCCTTACTCAATATTCTGTACTTGTTCGCGCATCTGCTCGATCAACACTTTGAGGTTGACCGCAGCCGTAGTGCTGCGCGGGTCAAATGCCTTGGAGCCGAGTGTATTGGCTTCGCGGTTGAGTTCCTGCATCAGGAAGTCCAGGCGCCGACCGGCGGCGCCGCCGGATTTGAGTACGCGGCGCACTTCGAGGATGTGGGTGCTCAGGCGATCCAGTTCTTCGGCGACGTCGCTCTTCTGGGCCAGCAGGACCATTTCCTGCTCCAAACGCGTCGGGTCGAGGTCGGCCTTCATGTCGGTGAAGCGGTCGAGGACCTTCTGGCGCTGGGTGGCGAGCATCTGCGGCACCAGCTCGCGCAAGGTGATCACGTCGGCTTCTATCGAGGTCAGGCGCTCGTTGATGAGGCGGGCCAGTTCGGCACCTTCGCGCTCGCGGCCGGCCTTGAGTTCCTTCAAACCCTGGGTGAACAGGGCGAGGGCTTCGGCGTTGAGGGCTTGCGGGTCGGTGGCATCGGCCACCAGCACGCCTGGCCAGGCCAGCACTTCCAGGGGGTTCAACGCGGCGGGTTGCTTGATCAGCCCGGCGATGGTCTCGGCGGCGGCGACCAGTTGCGCTGCGCGCTCGCGATCCACTTGCAGTGGTTTGCCGGTGGTCTCTTCGGTAAAGCGCAGGGTGCATTCCAGCTTGCCGCGGGAGATGCCCTGGCGCAGGGCTTCACGCACGGCGCCTTCGAGGTCGCGAAATGATTCCGGCAGGCGCAGGTGCGGCTCCAGGTAGCGGCTGTTGACCGAGCGCAGCTCCCAGCTCAGGGTGCCTTGGGCGCCGGCTTTTTCGACGCGGGCGAAGGCGGTCATGCTGTGCACCATGGAGGTACCTCGCGATGCAGTCCCGCAAACACGGGCTGATGGTTAAGAAGGCGCAGGATTGTAGCGCAGTGGGGCGAGCGCGCCCAAACAATGGGCGATAGGCTGTCCATTCGTAACCGGATTTTTTAGCAGTGCCCCGAATCGGCTCGCGGCTCTATAATGCTCGGCAGTTTTTCGTCCTCAGTACAGGTATCCCCTATGAAACGTCCAAGTGGTCGCGCTGCCGATCAGCTCCGCTCGATCCGCATCACCCGCAACTACACCAAACACGCCGAGGGATCTGTACTGGTCGAGTTTGGCGATACCAAGGTGATTTGCACCGTCAGCGTCGAAAACGGCGTGCCGCGCTTCCTCAAGGGCCAGGGCCAGGGTTGGTTGACCGCCGAGTACGGCATGCTGCCGCGTGCCACTGGCGAGCGTAACCAGCGTGAAGCCAGTCGTGGCAAGCAAGGCGGCCGCACCCTGGAAATCCAGCGCCTGATCGGTCGTTCCCTGCGCGCAGCCCTGGACATGTCCAAGCTGGGCGACGTGACCCTGTACGTCGACTGCGACGTGATCCAGGCCGATGGCGGCACCCGTACCGCATCCATCACCGGCGCGATGGTGGCCCTGGTCGACGCACTGAAAGTGATCAAGAAACGTGGCGGCCTGAAAGGCGGCGACCCGCTCAAGCAGATGATCGCTGCTGTATCGGTTGGCATGTACCAGGGTGAGCCTGTGCTGGACCTGGACTACCTGGAAGACTCGGCTGCCGAGACTGACCTGAACGTCGTGATGACCAGCACCGGTGGTTTCATCGAAGTGCAGGGCACCGCAGAAGGCGCGCCATTCCAGCCGGCCGACCTGAATGCAATGCTGGCCCTGGCCCAGAAAGGCATGACCGAAATCTTCGAACTGCAGAACGCCGCACTGGCTGACTAAGCCGCCTTCAAGGAGAAGCGCCATGAGTGACAGTCAATTGCCGGTCCCGGCACCGACCAAGGAAGTTCGCCAGTGGGCGATGTTGTGTCACTTCGCGGCGTTTCTGGGGTTGGTATTCCCCTTTGGCAGCCTGTTGGGGCCGCTGATCGTGTGGCAGATCAAGAAGGATATGGACCCGCTTATCGATGATCAGGGCAAGGAAGCGCTGAATTTCCAAATTACCGTGGCCATCGCCTGGCTGGTCTGCATGGTGCTGGGTTTTGTGGTGATCGGCTTTGTGCTGATGTTGGTGCTGGTGGTTGCAGCGCTGGTGCTGACCATTATTGGTGGCGTCAAAGCCAATAACGGCACGGCTTACCGATACCCGTGGACCTGGCGTCTGGTTAAATAATGATCGCCCACAAAAAAACCGACAGCGATGTCGGTTTTTTTGTGCCTGGAAAAAGACCTTAGATGGTCAGTGTCCAGTCGTAGTCCACGATCAGCGGCGCATGCTGCGAGAAACGTGGTTGGCGTGGCAAGCGTGCGCTGCGAACAAACCGGCGCAGACCTGGGGTCAGCAACTGGTAGTCGAAACGCCAGCCCAGATTAAGCATCTCGGCCTGTTCGTTATCCGGCCACCAGCTGTACTGGTCGCCTTCACGGCTGACTTCACGCAGGGCATCCACATAGCCCATGTTGCCGACAATCTCGTCCATCCAGGCCCGTTCCGGCGCCAGGAAGCCTGGGGATTGCTGGCTGTCGCGCCAGTTCTTGATATCCAGCTTCTGTTGCGCCACGTACAGCGAGCCACAGTAGATGTACTCACGACGTTTACGCCGCTGTTTATCCAGATAACGGGCGAAATCGTCCATTAGCTTGAACTTCTGGTTCAAGTCTTCATCGCCGTTCTGCCCCGAAGGAAGCAGCAAGGTCGCGATGCTGACCTTGTCGAAATCGGCTTGCAGGTAGCGCCCGTAGCGGTCGGCTGTCTCGAAGCCGAGGCCGCTGATGACCGCCTTGGGTTGCAACCGCGAGTACAAAGCCACGCCACCTTGGGTGGGCACTTCGGCATCGCAGGCATAAAGGAAGTAGCCATCCAGTTGGAAGGCTGGGTCGTCCAGTTCAAAGGCGGAGGCGCGGGTGTCCTGCAGGCAGATGACGTCGGCATTCTGAGCTTGCAGCCAACTGAGCAAACCACGCTCGACTGCAGCCTGAATACCATTAACGTTCACACTGATGATCCGCATAAATGGCCCCAAAAATCGCGTGCGTGTATGATACACGCCGTCTACCTAATTAGCTAAATCCGTGGTATCTGAGGCTTTTTTCATGCAGGCGTATCAACGCGATTTCATTCGTTTTGCCATCGATCGCGGCGTTTTGCGCTTCGGTGAGTTCACTCTCAAGTCCGGGCGCACCAGCCCGTACTTCTTCAATGCAGGCTTGTTCAACTCGGGTTCGGCCCTGGCTCAGTTGGGTCGTTTCTATGCGGCAGCCATCGTTGAAAGCGGTATTCCCTTCGACGTGCTGTTTGGCCCGGCCTACAAGGGTATCCCCCTGGCGGCCACAACGGCAGTGGCTTTGGCTGAGCATCACGGGCGGGATCTGCCTTGGTGCTTCAACCGCAAGGAAGCCAAGGCTCACGGCGAAGGCGGCAGTCTGGTGGGCGCGCCGCTGACCGGCGACGTACTGATCATCGACGACGTCATCACCGCCGGCACCGCAATCCGTGAAGTGATGCAGATCATCGCTTCCCAGGACGGCGCCAAGGCTGCTGGCGTGTTGATCGCACTGAACCGCCAGGAGCGCGGCAACGGTGACTTGTCGGCGATCCAGGAAGTGGAGCGCGATTTCGGCATTCCGGTGGTGAGCATCGTGTCGTTGAACCAGGTGTTGCAGTTCCTGGAAGATGATCCGCAGCTCAAGCAGCATTTGCCGGCGGTGCGTGCGTACCGCGAGCAATTCGGCGTTCAATAACCGCCATACTAAAAAAGGCCCCGTTCCATTCAATTGATCGGGGCCTTTTTTCAGCTCGGATTTGGGGGGGCTGCTACTCCCGCAGTCGCAAGGCGCGCAATAAAGCGTCAACCTGCCCGAAAGCGTCTTGTTGCCATTGGTCCGGTGTGCGGTTTCCGAGTATTTGGCTGTCTTCGACGAATCGCCTTACGGCGGTCGGGCCATAGCCTTCGGCGATATCAAACTTTTCGCCGATGAACTGAAACCCCTGTTCTCCACTCCCGGTTTCCAGTACGGATCGACATTCCTTTGCAAGCGTTTGCACGCCACCGGGGAAATTACGGACGCAGTAGTAGATGTCATATGCGTCCTTCTGTTTGTGCCTTCCGTTCAGGGCGTATCCCTTCATCGCCAGCAGGGCGGGGATCGAGCACACTGCGACCTCGACACGATTTTTGCCACCCGTAGGCATGGAGCCTTCAATGGCAACCATTTGATAGAAGCGCATCGCCAAGTCGGCACCGTCAGCGCGTTGAACTGCAAAGTCGTTGAGAATGGGAGGTTTGTTCTGGATGATTTCGGCGTCGCGCGGCATCAAGAAGTCCACGATCACATCTATCGCCGATCCACCGTCTTGCACGGGAACCTGGCGAACGAGCTGGAATCGCCGCAGTTCTCCTCTTTGTTCGTACCCATTACCCATCAGTGCTTCAATCAACGTCGCGTACTCGCCATCACCGAGAGCCTCTGCGTCCAAGCTCAAATCGACATCGAGGGTTCCAACGTGCTGCATATCGTCGTTCGCCAGCAGGAGCCAAGGCACCGCTCCACCGATCACTGCAAACTTGCCTTTGAAGGAACCAAGGATCTGACCGATCTCGACTAATACCGCCTTCACGGCAGCTGTCGTTCTGTCGTCATAATCTGAGGCGGATTGAGGTTCTTGAGGGATTAACGAGACCATGTCAGTTTTTCCTGTCGTAGATATTCGGCGGCTTCCTTTCCGCGTTCTCCCGCAACCGATAGATCCAAATATGTCTGAACGAGGCTGGTGCACAGGGCGCCCGGTGCGGGTTCAACGGTGTCTAGTAGGAGTCCTTCGTCGTTAGGTAAAGTGATGACAACGTTCTCTCCCTTTGATGCGGGAACCAACTGTAGTGCTTTAACCAGTCTCTCTAGCCCTTCAGTGTCGGCATAAAAGTAATTCGTGCTGATACGGGCATAGGGTGCGAGCCATTGAGCGGCAGAAAAGGACGAAAAAAGTGCGTGTCCGCCGCTCCTTTCTCCAATAGCGATGCGCGCGGCATTTTCCAATGCGCTGCCATGTAAGGTGGTATAGAAGCTCTTACGCTCTCCTGATGGAGGCTCGTATGCTTCGGCCCATGCATCCAGGAGCGCTTGAGGATCGGATAGACATACGCCGTCGTTTGTCGCTCTTGCCCATTCTCGATTCAGTAGTGCTGTGCGGACATTGCTGACTTGTCCCAAGCTCACCCCGGCGGCTTCGCACAGTTCTACCACCCGCCAGGCTCGGCCCGGATCCCGAAGCATCGCGCGTATGATCTGCGCTGATTTCGGTTTGAAGAAAGACTTAAGCTCCCTGTGCTCCGAGAGCGGCTTGTCAGCTACTTTGTGATCAATGAATACACCATCGAACGAGATCCAGGCATTACCTTCCAGGTCCAGATATCCCACCCCCTTTTCCCGACACAGTTGTCTTGCTACGGGTGAAAGATAGGGCGCTACCACGATAGGCGTAGCCTCTGGCCTTTGCTCGCTCACATAGTCGCGAAGCTGAAGTATTGCTGCGTTTATGAATCGGGGCTGGCCGTTTGCTTTTACCTCGCACACCAGGGGGTGTGATTTGCCTGATGCGTTAATCTCGATAATGAAGTCGGGAGTCCAGCCTTTTGAAGGAGGCATAGATTTGAGGCTTTTAATCTCGAGAATCGGCACCTTGCTCAGGAGGCTTCGCAGCGCATCTCTGGAGTGAATTTCGAGTTCTTTCATTAATTAAGCCCTTTTCAGCGAATGTTGAAAATAGCTATCACGATGAAAAAAGTCTAGGTGTTTCACCTTTTATGATGATTTCAGTGAGTGTTGAAATACCTATTAATACTGAAAAAGCTTCAGCCGCGTTTTTGTGATCATCGTTGTAGGCCGCGTTTCCATTGCGCATAAAAAACCGCAGATTCTACTTTGCCTGACGAACGTTCCGTACATGTATACGTACTTTCGTAGGTTGCGTAAGAAACTGCGGTTTTTTGGTGTTTTATAAATCAGGGACGCTTGCGGTTGCTGATCAGCGTGCCCACACCGGTATCGGTGAAGATTTCCAGCAGGATCGCGTTCGGCACTCGGCCATCCAGGATCAGCGAGCTACCGACGCCGCCTTGCACCGCTTCCAGCGCGCAACGGATCTTCGGCAGCATGCCGCCGTAGATGGTGCCGTCGGCGATCAACTCGTCCACCTGTTGGGTGGTCAAGCCGGTCAGAACCTTGCCTTCCTTGTCCATCAGGCCGGCGATGTTGGTCAGCAGCATCAGCTTTTCAGCTTTCAGCGCTTCGGCAACCTTGCCCGCCACCAGGTCGGCGTTGATGTTGTAGGACTCGCCATTGGCGCCCACGCCGATGGGCGCGATCACCGGGATGAAGTCGCCTTTGACCAGCAGGTTCAGCAGGTCGGTGTTGATGCCGATCACTTCGCCCACCTGGCCGATGTCGATGATTTCCGGCTGGGTCATTTCCGGCGTCTGACGGGTTACGGTCAGTTTTTTCGCACGGATCAACTCAGCGTCCTTGCCGGTCAGGCCGATGGCGCTGCCGCCGTGGCGGTTGATCAGGTTGACGATGTCTTTGTTCACTTGGCCGCCGAGGACCATCTCCACCACGTCCATGGTTTGCGCGTCAGTGACGCGCATGCCATCGATGAAGTGACTCTCGATCGACAAACGCTTGAGCAGGTCGCCGATCTGCGGGCCGCCACCGTGTACTACCACCGGGTTGATCCCGACGGCTTTCATCAACACGATGTCGCGGGCAAAGCCGGTTTTCAGCTCGTCGCTTTCCATGGCATTGCCGCCGTACTTGATCACCAGCGTCTTGCCGACATAGCGTCGAATGTAAGGCAACGCTTCGGACAGGACCTTGGCGGTGTTGGCAGCGGCTTCGCGTTCGAGGGTCATTCAGGGCTCCGGTAAAAAATCAGAACGGTAATTGGAGATCAGGGGCAACACGTTTCAACTGGGCGTGGAACACGTCCTTGATGCGCTGCAACTCAGCCTCGGTATCCGCCTCGAAACGCAGGACCAGCACCGGTGTGGTGTTGGACGCGCGAACCAGGCCCCAGCCTTTGGCGTAATCGACTCGCACACCATCAATGGTGGTCAGGTTGGCGCCTTCGCCCCATTGCGCATCGTGCAGTGCGTCAATGATGCTGAATTTGCTCTCCTCGGTCACATGGATATTGATCTCTGGCGTAGAAATATCATTCGGGAACGTCTGGAACAGCGAATCGCAGGTGGATTTTTCCTTGCTGAGGATCTCCAGCAGACGAGCGGCGCTGTAAATACCATCATCAAAGCCGAACCAGCGCTCCTTGAAGAACACGTGACCGCTCATTTCGCCGGCCAACAGGGCGCCGGTTTCCTTCATTTTCTTTTTGATCAACGAGTGACCGGTCTTCCACATTAGCGGACGGCCGCCGTATTCCTTGATCAGCGGCGTCAGGCGACGGGTGCACTTCACGTCGAAAATGATTTCGGCGTCGGGATTGCGCGCCACTACGTCGCGGGCGAACAGCATCAGCAAGCGGTCGGGGAAGACGATCTCGCCGGTTTCAGTCACTACACCGACGCGGTCGCCGTCACCGTCGAAGGCCAGGCCGACGTCAGCGCCGGTTTCCTTGACCTTGGCGATCAGGTCCACGAGGTTCTCAGGTTTGCCTGGATCCGGGTGATGGTTCGGGAAGTTGCCATCAACGTCGCAGAATAACGGAATCACTTCGCAGTTCAGCGCTTCGAGCAATTGCGGCGCGATCACGCCGGCCGCGCCGTTGCCGCAGTCCACCACCACTTTGAGGCGGCGGGCGAGCTTGACGTCGCGGGTGATTTCATCGGAGTAGCGCGGCAGGATGTCGACTTTGGTGATGCTGCCTTTGCCGCTGGTCAGGTCGTTGGTCTTCAGGCGAGTGTGCAGGGCCTGGATCTGTTCGTTGGCCAGGGTGTCGCCAGCAATGACGATCTTGAAACCGTTGTAGTCCGACGGGTTGTGGCTGCCGGTGAGCATCACCCCTGATTTGCCGGCCAGGACGTTGGCGGCGTAGTACAGCGCCGGCGTTGGCACCAGGCCGACGTCGCTGACGTGGCAACCGGCGTCGGCCAGGCCCTGGATCAGTTGTTCCACCAGTTCCGGGCCGGACAAACGACCGTCGCGGCCGACCGAAACGTTGGGCTCATCCTGGGCCAGGCTCTGGGCGCCAATGGCGCGGCCAATCCAGTAGGCCGTTTCGGCGGTCAGGGTCTTGGGCACCACGCCACGGATGTCATAGGCGCGAAAAATGCTGTCGGGAAATGTCGGGGCTACTCGGGCTGCGGTACTCATCGCGGGGGGAAACTCCATCTGAAGGGGGCAAGGCTGGCCTTAATGTGGCTGACCGGCAGGCTTAAACTGAAGGGTATGACGGTGTTTTCGGCAGAGAGTTCGTGGTGCAAAAATGCCATCGGCGTTTGGCGGCCTGGCTTTTTTCTGCGTAATACATTGATTTCACAATGGAAATCTCGCTGATAAATTCCGCGCATTCTTCATCCTGAAAAGCCATGCGGTGGCGTCTGGCCGGGCAGAAACACTCGGCCAGGTTCAGCTTAGTCAGAGACTGCCGGAATGCCCGAAGCCGCCTGCGCCGCGCTGGGTTTCATCGAATTCCTGCACCAGTTCGAAGTGCGCCTGCACTACCGGCACAAGAACCAGCTGGGCGATGCGCTCGCCGACCACGATGTTGAAGGCAGTCTGGCCACGGTTCCAGCACGACACCATCAGCTCGCCCTGGTAGTCCGAGTCGATCAGACCGACCAGGTTGCCCAGCACGATGCCGTGTTTGTGACCCAGGCCGGAGCGCGGCAGGATCAGCGCCGCCAAGCCAGGGTCGCCCACGTAGATCGACAGGCCGGTCGGAATCAGGACGGTCTGGCCCGGTTCAAGCAGGGTGTCTTGCTTGAGCATGGCGCGCAGGTCCAGGCCGGCGGAGCCAGGGGTGGCGTAGGCCGGCAGTGGGAATTCGGTGCCGATGCGTGGGTCGAGGATCTTGGCTTGCAAAGCGTGCATGGAAATTAAACCTGGTTCAGCCGTTGGGCGATAAAAGAGATCAGTTGTCGGGCAATCTTGCCCTTGCTGGTCTGGGCGAAAAGGGTCGCGTGCAGGTCGCGGTCAATCACGCTGCAGGCGTTTTCCTCGCTGTTGAAGCCGATGCTCGGGTTGGCGACATCATTGGCAACGATCAGGTCGAGGTTTTTGTCTTTCAATTTGCGTGCGGCGTAGTCCAGCAAGTGTTCGGTCTCGGCCGCGAAGCCGACGCTGAACGGGCGGTCTGGACGGGTGGCGATGGTGGCCAGGATGTCCGGGTTGCGCACCATTTGCAGGAGCAGGCCGTCGCCGCTTGTAGGGTCTTTCTTGAGCTTTTGCGGGGCGACGACTTCCGGGCGGTAGTCCGCAACCGCTGCTGAGGCGATAAACAGGTCGCAGGGAATGGCCGCTTCGCAGGCCGCGAGCATGTCCCGGGCGCTGACTACGTCGATTCGCGTGACGCGATCAGGGGTCGGCAAATGCACCGGTCCGGTGATCAAGGTGACACGGGCGCCTGCCTCGACCGCCGCTTCTGCCAGCGCAAAGCCCATTTTTCCTGAGCTATGGTTGGTGATGTAGCGCACCGGGTCGATGTTTTCCTGGGTCGGGCCAGCGGTGATCAGCACGTGCTTGCCGGTCAGGGCCAGGTGCTGGAAGCACTCTGCGGCGCACAGGGCCAGGTCGGTGGCTTCGAGCATGCGGCCCATGCCCACGTCGCCGCAGGCCTGGCTGCCGGACGCCGGGCCGAACACCTTGAGGCCACGACTTTGCAGGAGTTGAGTGTTGGCTTGGGTGGCCGGATCGCGCCACATGGCCTGGTTCATGGCCGGGGCGATGGCCACGGTGGCGTCGGTGGCCAGTACCAGCGTGGTCAGCAGGTCGTCGGCAATGCCTTGGGCAAGGCGGGCGATCAGGTCCGCGGTGGCTGGGGCGATCAGCACCAGGTCGGCCCATTTGGCCAGTTCGATGTGGCCCATGGCGGCTTCGGCCGCCGGGTCCAGCAGGTCCAGGTGAACCGGGTGGCCGGACAAGGCCTGCATGGTCAGGGGGGTGATGAACTCACTGCCACCACGGGTCATGACCACGCGCACTTCGGCGCCTTGGTCCAGGAGCCTGCGAACCAGCTCTGCGCTCTTGTAGGCGGCAATGCCGCCGCCGACGCCGAGAACGATGCGTTTCCGATACAGACGCTGCATTGGTTTGCCTTTCCAGTTCAGTGAAGCCAGTTCAGTGACGCCTGCGATCTCCCCTCCCCAGGTGAAATCGCACGCAAAAAAGAGGGCCTACGATAACACAGCGTCTGTCAGGCAGCAGCGGCGCACATGCATAGGGAGGTGGGATGAGTATTCGTGACTGGCCGGCGGCAGAGCGTCCGCGGGAGAAGCTTTTGGCATGGGGCGCGGAAAGTTTGTCGGATGCCGAATTGTTGGCAATCTTTCTGCGTACAGGTGTAGCAGGTCGGAGTGCGGTGGACCTGGCGCGCCATCTGCTGGCCCAATTTGGTGGCTTGCGCCCGCTGCTGGAGTCCAACCAGGCGCTGTTCAGCCAGCAACTGGGCTTGGGGCCGGCGAAGTTTGCCCAACTGCAGGCGGTACTGGAAATGTCGCGGCGGCATATGGCCGAACAATTGCGCAGTGAGTCGGTACTGGAAAGCCCGGCGGTCGTGCGGGGCTACCTCAAGGCGCTGTTGCGCCATGAGCCCCACGAGGTCTTTGGCTGCCTGTTTCTCGATTCAAAACATCGGGTATTGGGCTTCGAGGCGTTATCTGAGGGCACCATCGACGCCGCAGTGGTGTACCCCCGGCAAGTGGTCAAGCGCGCACTGGCCAACAACGCGGCGGCGTTGATCTTGTGTCACAACCATCCTTCGGGAAGCGTGGAGCCGAGTGCGGCTGATCGAAAATTGACCAAAGTCCTGCAGAAAGCGCTGGAGATGGTGGATGTGCGGGTGTTGGATCACATCATCGTGGGGGATGGTGATCCATTATCGATGGCGGAATACGGATGGATGTAGGGGAGGGGTAGCTGCAAGTTTCAAGCTGCAAGCCTCAAGTCGGCTTGCAGCTTGCAGCTGCTATTTGACGCTGACCTTCGAGAAGTCCTGGCGCCCGAATGGGCTCACCTGATATCCCTCGACGTTTTTGCGGGCCAGGGCAAACGCGGTCGGATGCGCCAGCGGCAGCCACAAAGCCTGCTGCTGGATCTGCGCCTGGGCCTGTTGATACAGCTTGCTGCGCACCCCTTGCTCGCTGGTGGTCTTGCCGGCACTGATCAGCTTGTCCAGCGCCGGGTCGCAGTAACGCGCGAAGTTGGTGCCGGATTTCACCGCTGCGCAAGAAAACTGCGGGGTCAGGAAGTTATCCGGGTCGCCGTTATCGCCTGCCCAGCCCATGAACAGCAGGTCATGCTCGCCGGCTTTGGCGCGGCGAATCAGCTCGCCCCATTCGATCACGCGGATCTCGGCCTGGATGCCGACTTTGGCCAGGTCGGCTTGCAGCAGTTGCGCGCCGAGGTTCGGGTTGGGGTTCAGCAGGCTGCCGGTGGGGCGTGTCCAATGGTGGTCTTGAAGCCATCCTTGAGCCCGGCGCGATTGAGCAGGGCCTTGGCCTTGGCGAGGTCCTGTGGATAACCCGGCAAGTCCTTGGCGTAGCTCCATGTATTGGGTGGATAAGGGCCGTTGGCGGCTTCGGCGGTGCCTTCAAATACCGCTTTGAGGTAGCTGGCCTTGTCGAAGGCCAGGTTGATCGCCTGACGCACTTCGGGCTTGTCCAGGGGTGGGTGCTGGCTGTTGATCGCCACGAATGCGGTCATGAATGCGGCGGTTTTTTCCACTTTGAGGGCCGGGTCTTTCTCGGCCTGGCCCACATCCAGTGGCTTGGGCGACAGGGCGATCTGGCATTCATCGCGGTGCAGCTTCTGCAAGCGCACGTTGGCGTCCGGTGTGATCGCGAAGATCAAGTTATCCACAGCCGGTTTGCCGCCAAAGTAGTCCGGGTTGGCTTTGTAGCGAACCACGGCGTCTTTCTGGAAACGACTGAAAATGAACGGCCCGGTGCCAATCGGTTGGCTGTTGAGCTTCTCGGGCGTGCCGGCCTTGAGCAATTTGTCGGCGTATTCTGCCGGGTAAATCGAGGCGAAGCCCATGCTCAGGGCTGCGAGGAAGGTGGAGTCGGCGTGGTCCAGGGTGAAGCGCACGGTCAGTGGGTCGAGGGCATCGATCTTCTTGACCAGTGTCGGCAGTTGCAGCGACTGGGCGTGGGGGAAACCGCTCTGGGCGATCTTGTGCCACGGGTTGGCCGGGTCGAGCATGCGCTCGAAGCTGAAGCGCACGTCTTCGGCGGTCAGGCTGCGACTGGGGGTGAAGTACTCGGTACGGTGGAACTTCACGTCCGGGTGCAGCTTGAAGGTGTAGGTCAGGCCGTCCGGCGACACGTCCCAGCTGTCCGCCAGGCTTGGCACCAACTTCCCGCTGGCGGCATCGAAGTCCACCAGGCGGTTCATCAATACGTCGGCGGAAGCGTTGGTGGTGGTCAGCGAGTTGTACTGCACCACATCAAACCCTTCAGGGCTGGCCTCGGTGCACACGCTCAGGTTGGTGGCGGCAGAGGCCAGCGGAGCGATAAAGAGAGGGGCAAGCAACAGCGGTAGGGCAGCGAGGCGCATATTCGGTTTCCTTTGCAGATCGAAGGCCCATCTGCGAGTGCAGTCTGGAAAAGTCCTACCGTAGTGCTCTGATTGATAAATGACTAGCCCATTTTTGCCTGTGCTTTTGGCTCAAATGCTGTTTTGATGGCGCCTCAGATTGTTTTGTCGCGCACTTTACGGTGCGCGCGGGCGCTGAAAATCATTCTGTGCGACGAGCGGTCGGCTGTTGTAGCGGCCCCTCCTGGCAACGGTTCAGGCGTCAACGGCCGAGATTTACTCCGGTAAAAACACACTCGCTGTTGTTGCGTCAGGGTCTTTCTGGTATAAAGCAGCGCTCTTTTCTAGGGGCCCGGTTCCTTCACTGTAGGTGTAGCCGGTAAGACCCTTAAAGAAACGCGGCGCCTGGCGCCAAATGACTGAGAGATTAAGCGGCCAACCCATGCCGGGTTGGGCATGTGGTTTTAGAGGGCTGAGGCATGTCGAGAGTCTGTCAAGTTACCGGTAAGGGTCCGGTGACTGGGAATAACATTTCCCACGCAAATAACAAAACCCGTCGTCGTTTCCTGCCGAACCTGCAGCATCACCGCTTCTGGGTTGAAGAAGAGAAACGTTTTGTTCGCCTGCGTGTATCTGCTAAAGGCATGCGTATCATCGACAAGCGTGGCATCACTGTCGTGCTGGCCGAAATCCGTGCCGCTGGCAAGATCTAAGGAGCTCTATCATGCGTGAATTGATTCGAATGATCTCTAGCGCCGGTACTGGTCACTTCTACACTACCGACAAGAACAAGCGTACTACCCCGGACAAGCTCGAAAAGAAAATGTTCGACCCGCGCGTTCGCAAGCACGTGATCTACAAAGAAGGCAAAATCAAGTAATTGATTTTCTTCCTTGTGAAAAAAAGCCCGTCTCTCACGAGTCGGGCTTTTTTTTGCGTGGAATTTGGTTGATCAGGCCTTCTGTTCAAACACCACGTAGATCTTGCGGCAAGGTTCCAGTACTTCCCAGGTGCCACTGAAGCCGGCGGGAATCACGAAGCGGTCGCCGGCGCGCAAGGTCTTGGCGTTGCCCTCGGCGTCGCGCAGCACGGACACACCCTGCACGATCTCGCAGTACTCATGCTCGGTGTAGCTGACCTTCCATTGTCCGACCTCACCTTCCCAGACCCCTGCACTCATCTGGCCACATGGGCTGTTGTAGTGGTTGTAGACCGTCTGCTCGGGATCGCCCTTGAGGATTTTTTCGGCGGCAGGGCGATAGCGGTCGGGGGCGGTGGTGGCTTGGCTGAAGTCGACGATGTCCTGGATGCTCATGTGCGTGTCCCGTCTGGCCTGGGGTTGGAGAGCCCAAAGTCTATGTTTATTAAAATGAACATCGCAAGGGCGTTTACCGGCGTTATGTCAAATATATTGAAACATCCCCAGCCGCTGGTTTAGGGTGGCAGCTGCCTTTGAGCCGAACAGTTGGCTGGCGGGCAAGCATTCTTTGAGGCTGCCGGGGGACATCGCCTGGCCCTTGTATTCAACAAGAGGAGGACACTCGCATGACCACCCTGACCCGTGCCGACTGGGAACAACGCGCCAAGGATCTGAAGATCGAAGGCCGCGCCTATATCAATGGCGAATACACCGCCGCTGTTTCCGGTGACACCTTCGAATGCATAAGCCCGGTCGACGGCCGCCTGCTGACCACCGTTGCCAGCTGTGACGCCGCCGACGCCCAGCGCGCCGTCGAAAATGCCCGCGCCACCTTCAATTCCGGCGCTTGGTCGCGCCTGGCGCCGGCCAAACGCAAAGCCACCATGATCCGTTTCGCGGCGCTGCTCAAGGCCAATGCCGAAGAGCTGGCGCTGCTGGAAACCCTGGACATGGGCAAGCCGATCAGCGACTCCCTGAACATCGACGTACCCGGCGCGGCAAATGCCCTGAGCTGGAGCGGCGAGGCTATCGACAAGATCTACGACGAAGTCGCCGCCACGCCGCACGATCAACTGGGCCTGGTAACCCGCGAGCCGGTCGGCGTGGTTGGCGCCATCGTGCCGTGGAACTTCCCGCTGATGATGGCCTGCTGGAAACTCGGCCCGGCGTTGTCCACCGGTAACTCGGTGATCCTCAAACCGTCCGAAAAATCCCCGCTGACCGCCATCCGTATCGCGGCCCTGGCGGTTGAAGCCGGTATTCCGAAAGGCGTGTTCAACGTGCTGCCGGGCTACGGCCACACCGTCGGCAATGCGCTGGCGCTGCACATGGACGTCGACACGCTGGTATTCACCGGCTCGACCAAGATCGCCAAACAGCTGTTGATCCGCTCCGGCGAGTCGAACATGAAGCGCGTATGGCTGGAAGCCGGCGGCAAAAGCCCGAACATCGTGTTCGCCGACGCGCCGGACCTGCAAGCCGCCGCAAAATCAGCAGCCAGCGCCATTGCCTTCAACCAGGGCGAAGTCTGCACCGCCGGTTCGCGCTTGCTGGTAGAGCGCTCCATCAAAGATACATTCCTGCCGCTGGTCATCGAGGCCCTCAAGGCCTGGAAGCCCGGTAACCCGCTGGACCCGGCGACCACCGTCGGCGCGCTGGTGGACACCCAGCAGATGAACACCGTGCTGTCGTACATCGAAGCGGGTCACGCCGATGGCGCCAAACTGGTGGCCGGCGGCAAGCGCATTCTGGAGGAAACCGGCGGTACCTACGTCGAGCCAACGATTTTCGACGGCGTGACCAATGCCATGAAGATCGCCCAGGAAGAGATCTTCGGCCCGGTACTCTCGGTGATCACCTTCGACAGCGCCGAAGAGGCGATCAAGATTGCCAACGACACGGTGTATGGCCTGGCCGCCGCCGTGTGGACCGCTGACATCTCCAAAGCGCACCTGACCGCCAAGGCCCTGCGCGCCGGCAGCGTGTGGGTCAATCAATACGACGGCGGCGACATGACCGCGCCGTTTGGTGGCTTCAAGCAATCGGGTAACGGTCGCGACAAGTCGCTGCATGCGTTCGACAAATACACCGAACTTAAGTCGACCTGGATCAAGCTCTAAGCAGCACCGCAGGTCAAAGGTGGGAGGGGGCTTGCCTCCGATAGCAGTGTGTCAGGCGCTTAACGTGCTCAATGACCCGCCGCCATCGGGGGCAAGCCTCCTCCCACACTGTTTTGTGTGTTCTCAAGAATTATCCACAGGAGCGTGGCAATGCGTTGGGCGACCTATTTCGCCGTCCTGGCCTCGGTACTTAGCGTCGGCTTGGCGCTGGGTGTCAGCATGCCGCTGGTGTCCCTGCGTCTGGAAGGCTGGGGCTACGGCAGCTTCGCCATTGGTGTGATGGCGGCCATGCCGGCGTTCGGCGTATTGCTTGGCGCCAAGGTCTCCAGCCGGCTGGCCTCGTGGCTTGGTACTGCCAACCTGATGCGCCTGTGCCTGTGGGCGGGAGCCGTATCCATCGGCCTATTGGCGATTCTGCCCAGTTACCCGGTGTGGCTGGTGCTGCGGTTGATGATCGGGGTGATCCTGACCATTGTGTTTATCCTCGGCGAAAGCTGGATCAACCAACTGGTGGTGGAGCAGTGGCGTGGCCGCTTGGTGGCGCTGTATGGCTGTAGCTATGCCTTGAGCCAGCTCTCTGGCCCATTGCTGTTGGGCCTGATCGGCACCGACCATGACTACGGTTTCTGGGTCGGCGTTGGCCTGTTGCTGGTGGCGCCGTTGTTGCTGCTGGGGCGCTCCGGCGCGCCCACTGCCGACGCGTTCAGCGTGACCTTCGTCGACCTGTGGCACTTCTGCCGCAGCCTGCCGGCGATTGCCTGGGCGGTGGCGCTGTTCGCCGCGTTCGAGGCGATGATCTTGACGCTGCTGCCGGTGTATTGCCTGCAACAGGGCTTTACCGCCGAGATTGCCTTGGCGATGGTCAGCACGGTGGTGGTCGGCGATGCGCTGCTGCAACTGCCCATCGGTGCGCTGGCCGACTACCTGCCACGGCGCACGTTGTTCCTGAGTTGTGCTGTGTTGTTGCTGGTGTCCAGCCTGGCGATTCCGTTGACGTTGCACACGCTGCTGATCTGGCCGATTTGGGTGGTGTTCGGCGCCAGTGCCGGTGGGTTGTTTACCCTGTCGCTGATTCTGATCGGCGAGCGCTATCGCGACGATGCGCTGGTGCGCGCCAATGCCCACATCGCCCAGCTGTGGGGCATCGGTTGCCTGATCGGCCCACTGGTGGCCGGGGCGGGCAGCCAGTGGATCAACGGGCATGCTTTGCCGCTGTTGATGGCGGCGGGGGCGTTGGGGTTGGTCGTGCTGTTGCTGCGCCAGGGTGCATTCGGTGCCGCACAGCCAGCCTGATTTGAAATGCGATGCGCTGTGGGAGGGCGCTTGCCCACTCCCACATTATGATCTCTGTTGCTTTTAGAGCATGCGTTCCAGGCCGACGCTGGTGGCGAACCACGCATTGAACCGCCGCCACCAACTGCCAGGCTCGCGGGTCAGGGTGTGCAGTTGCCCGTCATCCTCGGTGACCCACACCACGTTGCCGTCCTGCAGTTTCGCCTCATAACTCAAGGCGGGTGCCATGCCTTGCAACGCCAGGTTACGCACGTGTTCCGCCAGTTCGGGGCTGTCCACCAGCACGCCGACTTCGGTGTTCCACAGTACAGAGCGGGGGTCGAAGTTGAACGAGCCGATAAACGACTTCGTCCGATCAAAGATCATGGCCTTGCTGTGCAGGCTGGAATCCGAACCTCGGAAGCTGCCCCGGTGAAACAGGTGCGGGCCGCTGCCACCGCCGTCGCCGGGTTGGCGGCGCAGTTCATAGAGTTTGACCCCGTGCTCCAGCAGCGCCTTGCGATAAGGCGCATAGCCGCCGTGCACGGCCGGCACGTCGGTCGCTTCAAGGGAGTTGGTCAACAGGCTCACCGATACACCCGCGTCGGCGCGCCCCGTCAGGTACACCAGCCCAGGCTGCCCCGGTACGAAGTACGCCGAGATCATCATCAGCTCATGGTTGACGCCTTCCAGCTCCGGCGCCAGTTGGGTGGTCAGCAGCAGGCGTGGGTCCGGGTCGGCCTTGGCCAGCACCTTGCTCGGCGCGTCCCACAACGCCTGGTTCCAGGCCCAGATCAGCTCGCGGCGCCAGATGTCCATGCGCGGTCGGGTCTGGTAGGTGCGCAGGCGGTTGTACAGTGCGTGATTCTGCTGGCGTGACTCGGCCAGCGACGCCTTCAGGCGCACGCGCGCGGCGGCCAGGTCGCCTTTAGAGGGGCTGTTTGAGACAAAGTCGTCAATCGGTTTGCTCAGGGCGCTGTTCCAGTACTGATCGAAACTGTGCCCGAGCTGCTCGGCCACCGGCCCTACGCTGAGCATGTCGATATCGGTGAAATTCAGGTTCGGCTCGGCGTCGAAATATTCATCCCCCAGATTTCGCCCGCCGACGATGGCCACACTGTTGTCCGCCAGCCACAGCTTGTTGTGCATGCGCCGGTGTTGCAGCGACAGGTCGAACAGACGGCCCATGGCCCGCGTTACACCGGTGCTGCGCCCCAAGTGCAGGGGGTTGAACAGGCGAATCTCGATCTTGGGGTGGGCGGCGAGGGTGGCGATGATCTGGTCGAGGCCGTCGCTGGTGGTGTCGTCCAGCAGGATGCGCACACGCACGCCACGGTCGGCGGCCTTGAGCAGTTCATCCACCAGCATGCGCGTGCTGATACCGTCGTGGACGATGTAGTACTGCAGGTCGAGGCTGGTCTGAGCGTTCCGGATCAGCTCGGCGCGGGCCATGAAGGCTTCGCTGCTGTTGGGCAACAGGCGGAAACCGGAGCGGCCCTGGTAAGGCGCGGCCTGGGCCTGGATCGAGCGGCCGAACGACGACTGTGCTGCCGGCAGTGCGTCGCTGGGGATGCGCGGTGTGCTCACTGTGGCGCAGCCACCCAGGGTCAGGGCTCCCAACAGGCAAAACGGTAAAAGCCGTCGAATCATCAAGGGAGGCGCTTCCAGTTCAGGGCGGTTATCGGGCATATGACGGCGATTTCTCGCGAAAGGTCAGTCCGCCGACTCGGCCAACATCTTTATCGCCGCGGTACCGACCTTGCGCACCGCCTCTTCAATCTGCGGGGTTGGCTTGGCACCGTAGTTCATACGCAGGCAGTTCCGATACTTGCCTGATGCAGAAAAGATACTTCCTACAGCGACCTGTACACCTTGTTCTATGAGCACCCGGTTGAGTTTCAGAGTATCGAAGCCCTCCGGCAGTTCTATCCACAGCATGAAGCTGCCCTGGGGGCGGCTGGCGCGCGTGCCCGCCGGGAAATAGCGGCTGACCCAATCGAGCATCAAGTCGCGATTACGCTGGTATTGGGTGCGCATCCGCCGCAAATGCGGCTCGAAATGCCCGCCCTTGAGAAATTCGGCAATTGCGATCTGCGGTTGGGTCGCGGTGGAGCCGGTGCTGATGTATTTCATGTGCAGCACCCGCTCCAAGTAGCGCCCCGGTGCCACCCAGCCAATGCGCAGGCCGGGCGCCAGGGTTTTCGAGAAGGAACTGCAGAGCAGCACGCGGCCATCTTCGTCGAAGGATTTGATGGTGCGCGGGCGCGGGTAGCTGTAGGCCAATTCGCCATACACATCGTCTTCGATGATTGCCACGTCAAAGCGCTGTGCGAGGGTCAACAAAGCGCGTTTGCGTGCCTCCGGCATGATGTAGCCCAAGGGGTTGTTGCAGTTGGGGGTCAACTGAATGACTTTGATCGGCCACTGTTCCAGGGCCAGCTCCAAGGCTTCGAGGCTGATGCCGGTGATGGGGTCAGTGGGGATTTCCAGGGCTTTCATGCCCAGTCCCTTGAGGGTCTGCATGGCGCCGTGGAAGCTTGGCGAGTCCACCGCGACGATATCGCCGGGGTCACAGATGGCGTGGATGCTGGCGGACAGCGCCTCATGGCAGCCGGTGGTGATCACGATGTCTTCGGCGGTCAACTGGCAGCCGGAATCCAATGACAGCCGAGCGATTTGCTCACGCAGTTCCATACAGCCGAGGATGTTGTCGTAATACAGCCCCGGCAGATCCTGGCGCCGGCTGACGCGGGCAAGGCTTCGCAGCAAGGGTTTGAGGGTGGGTGACAATACGTCCGGCATGCCCCGGCCCATCTGTATGACGTCTTTTCGCGGCACGGCGCGAATCAGTTCCAGCACCTGGTCCCACTGGGAGATTTCTACCGGGCGTTGGGCGGGGCGTCCTATTTCCGGCAGGGCCGGCAGCTCACGGCCAACGGGAACGAAGTAACCGGACTTGGGCTTGGGCATCGCCAGGCCGTTGTCTTCCAGCAGGCGATAAGCCTGTTGCACGGTGCTTAGGCTGACCCCATGTTCGACGCTCAAGGCCCGCACGGACGGCAATCGATCACCGGGACGATAGAAGCCCTGTTCGATGCGGGTGCCGAGCAATTCGGCGAGATTGACATAAAGGGTCATGACGGTCGCTCCCAATGGACCAGTACAGATAGGAAGAAAATACAGGATTCACCCGTCCATAGGCAGTGTCTGTATGGATTTAATAAAGGTAGGTTGAATCTGTAATGGTTTTTGCCGTTCGCCCATGCTTGTCACTCAAGGCAACACGCCACTGAGGGGCAACAACATGAACGGCATGAGCGATGTGCGGCTGGCGCTACACAGTCAGGAACTGGAAGCAGGGCAGGAGCGGGCACTGTCTGCGCTCACGGATAACCGCTGGAGCCTGTTCTGGCACCGCCGTCACACGCGCAAGGCGTTGCTGAACCTGACCTGCGAGCAATTGCAGGATATCGGGCTGACTGCCGAACAGGCGCGCCAGGAAGGCTTGAAGCCTTTCTGGCGCGGTTGATCACACCAGCTCTTTGAGGCGGTGCCAGAGCATCCCCAGCGCCAGCAGCGGCGAGCGCAGATGCTTGCCGCCGGGGAAGGTGATGTGCGGCACCTTTGCGAACAGATCGAAACGCCCCTGCTGCTGGCCGCTGATGGCTTCGGCCAGCAGCTTGCCCGCCAGGTGCGTGGCGTTGAGGCCATGGCCCGCATAAGCCTGGGCGTAATACACGTTGGGTTGATCCGCCAACCGGCCGATCTGCGGCAAGCGGTTGGCGCCAATGCCGATCATCCCGCCCCACTGGTCAGTCGATTTTCGCGTTCGGCCAACTGCGGGAACACCTTCAGCATTTTCGGCCGCATGTAGGCGCCGATATCCTGGGGATCACGGCCGGAGTAGTGGCAGGCGCCACCGAACAACAGGCGACGGTCGGCGGACAAGCGGAAATAGTCCACCGTCACCCGTTGATCACACACCGCCATGTTCTGCGGCAACAGGTTGGCGGCCTGCGCTTCGCTCAAGGGTTCGGTGGCGATGATGTAGCTGCCGGCGGGCAGCACTTTGCCGCTCAGGTGTGGGTTGAGGCCGTTAAGATAGGCGTTGCAGGCCAGCACCAGGGTCTTGGCGCGCACATGGCCGTGGGCGGTGTGCACCTTGACCTCGGGGCCGTAGTCGATGCGCGTCACTTCGGACTGCTCAAACAATTGCACGCCTAGCGCCTGCGCGGCGGCCGCTTCGCCGAGCGCCAGGTTCAGCGGGTGCAGGTGACCTGAACCCATGTCGATCATGCCGCCCACATAGCGCTGGGAGCCAATGACGCTGCTCATCTCGGCGGCCTGCAGCAGGCGCACTTCATGGCGATAGCCGAGGCTGCGCAGTTCTTCGGCGTCTTCGGCGAGCCCGTGCAGGTCGCGAGGCTTGTTGGCGAGGTCGCAGTAGCCCCAGGTCAGGTCGCAGGGGATCTGGTAGCGCTCGACGCGTTCACGCACGATCTCGACGGCTTCCAGGCCCATCAGCTTAAGCTCGCGCACGCCATCGCTGCCGATCACGTTGGTGAACTGGTCCAGGCCGTGGCCGACACCGCGAATCAGTTGCCCGCCGTTACGCCCGCTGGCGCCCCAGGCGATCTTGCGCGCTTCCAGCAGCACCACGGTGAAGCCACGCTCGGCCAGTTCCAGGGCAGTGTTCAGCCCGGAAAACCCCCCGCCGACCACGCACACGTCGGCGGTCACTTCGCCCGTCAACGCCGGGTAATCGGGTTGCGGCACGCTGCTGGCGGCGTAGTAGGAAGCGGTGTGCCGGGCGCTGGCGGTCATGGGGAGCATCCCTGTTTGGAAAATTTGACGCAGGATACAGCGGTCGGACGAAGCTGTCTGCGCAGGGCGTTTTGCGTCAGAATCCACGCCTATTCACCGTTCGGTACCTGCTTCGATGAGTTGCAACAGCCAGAAAGTCAGTGCATTGCGCCGCCAGATTCCTTCGTTCGAGTGCGTCCCCGGTTGCCACGACTGCTGTGGGCCGGTGACGACCTCGCCCGAGGAAATGTCGCGCCTGCCGCGTAAGACCGCTGCCGAGCAGGACGCGGCCATGGACGAGCTGAACTGTGTGCACCTGGGGCCCAACGGTTGCACGGTGTATGACGAGCGGCCGTTGATCTGCCGCTTGTTCGGTACCACCAAGACCCTGCCATGCCCCAATGGGCGGGGGCCGGTGGAGCTGATTCATCCTCGGGTGGAGAAGCAGATCCACGAGTACATGGCGAGTACCCGGCAGGTGCTGGTGTAGCGGCTGTACTCGATCAACTGTGTCAGTCAGTCGGGGATCGGCAGGTTCAGGCTCTCTTTCACCTCTTCCATCACGATATAGCTCTTGGATTCGCGCACGTGGGGCAGCTTGAGCAGGATATCGCCGAGCAATTTGCGGTACGACGCCATCTCGGAAATCCGCGCTTTCACCAGGTAGTCGAAGTCGCCGGACACCAGGTGGCACTCCAGCACATGGGGCAGTTTCAGCACGGCGCGGCGGAATTCCTCAAAAGTATCGCCGGATTTGTAATCGAGGCTGATCTCGACAAATACCAGCAGACTGCCTTTCAAATGCTGGGGATTGAGCCGTGCGTTGTAGCCCATGATGATCCCTTCGCGCTCCAGCCGGCGGACCCGTTCGGTGCATGGCGTGGTCGACAGCCCGACCTTTTCACCCAGCTCTGTGAACGAGATACGCCCGTCGGTCTGCAGGATGCGCAGGATGTTGCGGTCGATCTTGTCCAGCTCCCGCTTGGTCTGGGTGTTGGTACGCATAGGGGATACGCCTCTGTGAAAAGGGTTTCTGCCGAGAATTGTCGCCAAATATAGGCATTTATATAGTGAAATGCACTGGTGATTGCTTTTTATACTGCGCTCATCATTGCTCGAACAACACACGTCGGCGACCAAGCCGCGATGAGGATATAAAAATGCGCGTTCTGGTCTTGGGTAGCGGCGTCATTGGTGTGACCAGTGCCTACTATTTGGCTCGGGCCGGTTTTGAGGTGGTGGTCGTCGACCGCCAGCCGGCCGCGGCCATGGAAACCAGCTTCGCCAACGCCGGCCAGGTGTCCCCAGGCTATGCGTCGCCATGGGCCGCGCCGGGCGTGCCGCTCAAGGCCATCAAGTGGCTGTTGCAACGTCACGCGCCGTTGGCGATCAAGGCCACGGCCGATATCGACCAATACCTGTGGATGGCGCAGATGCTGCGCAACTGCACCGCCAGTCGTTATGCGGTGAACAAGGAGCGCATGGTGCGCCTGTCCGAGTACAGCCGCGACTGCCTTGACGAACTGCGCGCCGAGACCGGCATTGCCTACGAAGGCCGCAGCCTGGGGACTACCCAGCTGTTCCGCACCCAGGCCCAGTTGGATGGCGCCGCCAAAGACATCGCCGTATTGAAAGAGTCCGGCGTGCCCTTCGAACTGCTCGACCGCGCCGGCATTGCCCGCGTTGAGCCGGCCCTGGCCAACGTTACCGACATCCTCGCCGGTGCCTTGCGCCTGCCGAACGACCAGACCGGCGACTGCCAGATGTTCACCACCCGCCTGGCAGAGATGTGCAAGCAACTGGGCGTGGAGTTCCGTTTCGAACAGGACATCCAGCGCCTCGACCACGCCGGTGAGCGCATCAACGGCGTGTGGATCGATGGCAAGCTGGAAACCGCCGACCGCTACGTGCTGGCACTCGGCAGTTACTCGCCGAAGCTGCTCAAGCCGCTGGGGATCAAGGCGCCGGTGTACCCGCTCAAGGGTTACTCGTTGACCGTGCCGATCACTAATCCTGCGATGGCGCCGACCTCGACCATCCTCGACGAGACCTACAAGGTCGCGATCACCCGTTTCGACAACCGCATCCGTGTCGGTGGCATGGCTGAAATAGCCGGTTTTGACCTGTCGCTTAACCCGCGTCGGCGAGAAACCCTGGAGATGATCGTCAACGACCTTTATCCTCAGGGCGGCGATCTGGCTGCTGCCGAGTTCTGGACCGGCCTGCGCCCGACCACGCCCGATGGCACACCGATTGTCGGTGCCACTCCCTTCAAGAATCTGTTCCTGAACACTGGCCATGGCACCCTCGGTTGGACCATGGCCTGCGGTTCCGGCCGCTTGCTGGCGGATCTGATGGCCAGGAAGACCCCGCAAATCAGTGCCGCAGGCCTCGATATTTCCCGTTACGGCAACCACCAGGAGTCCGCACAACATGTCAATCCAGCGCCAGCTCACCAATGAGCGCATGAGCCAGATCGTCGTCCACAGCGGTACCGTGTATCTGGCCGGGCAAGTCGGTGACGACATGAACGCCGCAATTGAACAGCAGACCCGTGAAACCCTGGCCAATATCGAGCGCTTGCTGGACCTCGCCGGCACCGACAAGACCAAGCTTTTGTCAGTGACGATCTACCTGAAAGACATCGACGCCGATTTCGCCGGCATGAACGCGGTGTGGGACACGTGGCTGCCAAAGGGCGTCGCTCCGGCCCGCGCCACGGTTGAAGCCAAACTGTGTGAGCCAGAAATCCTGGTAGAGCTGTCCGTCGTGGCCGCGCTGCCTTAAACCAAGATCCCTCTCCCGGTGCCGAAGCCGTTGGTCGGTGCCGGTTTTTCTTCACTTTGCTGCCTAGAAGCCTGCCGCCATGCGTCCAGCCCGTGCCCTGATCGACCTCCAAGCCCTGCGCCACAACTACCAATTGGCCCGTGAAGTCACGGGGGCCAAGGCCCTTGCCGTGGTCAAGGCCGATGCCTACGGCCATGGTGCCGTGCGGGTGGCTCAGGCGCTGGAAGCCGAGGCCGATGGGTTTGCCGTCGCGTGTATCGAGGAAGCCCTGGAGCTGCGCGCTGCCGGGATTCGTGCGCCGGTGCTGCTGCTGGAAGGTTTTTTTGAAGCCGACGAGCTGCCGCTGATCATCGAGCATGATCTGTGGTGCGTGGTGCATTCGCTGTGGCAGCTGGAGGCGATCGAACAGGCTCGGCTGAGCACGCCGCTGACGATCTGGCTCAAGCTGGACTCGGGCATGCATCGCGTCGGCCTGCACCCCAAGGATTATCACGAGGCCTACCAGCGCCTGCTGGCCAGCGGCAAAGTTGCGAAAATCGTCTTGATGAGCCACTTCGCTCGCGCCGATGAACTCGATTGCGTCAGCAGCAACGAGCAAGTCGCGGTGTTTGAGGCGGCGCGCCAAGGCCTGGCGGCTGAGGTCAGCCTGCGCAATTCGCCGTCGGTGCTGGGCTGGCCGAGCATGACCAGCGACTGGGTGCGCCCCGGCATCATGCTTTACGGCGCGACGCCATTTGGCGAAGACCACGCCATTGCCGCACGTCTGCAGCCGGTGATGACCCTGGAATCGAAAGTGATCTGCGTACGCGAACTGCCGGCTGGCGAGCCGGTGGGCTACGGCGCCCGGTTCATCACGCCCAAGCCGATGCGCATCGGTGTGGTTGCCATGGGGTATGCCGACGGCTACCCGCGCCACGCGCCCACCGGCACGCCGGTGCTGGTGGCCGGGCAGCGCAGCCAATTGCTGGGGCGTGTGTCCATGGACATGCTGTGTATCGACCTGACGGACGTGCCCCAGGCCGGTCTGGGCTCCACGGTGGAGTTGTGGGGCAAGCACATCCTCGCCAGTGACGTCGCAGTTGCTGCCGAGACCATTCCCTACCAGATCTTCTGCAACCTGCGTCGGGTGCCAAGGCTCTATTCCGAGGCTTGACAGCCAGGCGCGAACACAGCCCCCTGGGATTTAGGCCCAAGTGTTGTAAATACTGAACGCTGTCGCCATGATAACGCTCAATTACAACAAAGCCTGAATCCTAGGAGGCTCCCGCATTGGACGTCGGCGAACGACTGCAATCCATCCGCAAGCTGAAGGGTCTTTCCCAGCGTGAACTCGCCAAGCGTGCGGGCGTCACCAACAGCACCATTTCGATGATCGAAAAAAACAGTGTCAGCCCCTCGATCAGCTCCCTGCGCAAGGTGCTGGGCGGCATCCCCATGTCTATGGTCGAGTTCTTTTCCGAAGAGATCCTCCAGGAAATACCGACCCAGATCGTCTATAAAGCCAATGAGCTGATCGACATCTCTGACGCGCCGTCACCATGAAACTGGTGGGTCGGGCGCACCCGAGCCGGGCCATCGCGTTTCTCAACGAGATCTACCCACCGGGCGCCGACACCGGTGAAGAAATGCTCACTCACGAAGGCGAAGAAACCGGGATTCTGGTGGAAGGTCGCCTGGAATTGGTGGTCGGTCTTGAAACTTTTGTGCTCGAAGCCGGCGATAGCTACTACTTTGAAAGTACCAAGCCTCATCGTTTTCGCAATCCGTTCGACGTACCGGCGCGACTAATCAGCGCAGCCACACCCGCGAACTTTTAAGAATAGAGGCGTCCTGCCAGTGTTGCAGAGACACCCGAGCTGTATTCCGCGAGGCCGAATCTCCCTTTATTTAATAGGGTTGTTTCGGCCCGGCGGGCTAACCGTTATACTTTCGCCGCCTGCGAAACCGTGGCCGCAGGCGTGAATAGCCACCATTGAGGGTGAACGCGTGAACCTAATTATGAAAATGCTGGCTGCACCAGCAACCGTACTGGCCCTATGGGCTGTGAGCGCACAAGCTGCGACCAACGATGACATTGCCAAGCGCCTGGAGCCCGTGGGCCAGGTCTGCGTCCAGGGCCAGGAATGCAAAGGCATGGAAGTCGCCGTGGCCGCAGGCGGCGGCGGTGGTGCGAAAACTCCGGATGACATCATCGCCAAACACTGCAACGCGTGCCACGGCACCGGCCTGCTGAACGCGCCGAAAATCGGCGACACCGCCGCCTGGAAAGAACGCGCCGACCACCAGGGCGGCCTCGACGGCATCCTGGCCAAGGCCATCACCGGCATCAACGCCATGCCAGCTAAAGGTACGTGTGCGGATTGCTCGGATGATGAGCTTAAAGGGGCGATCAAGAAGATGTCCGGCCTGTAATTAGCCGATCTTCGCCAAAAAAGCCGCTTACGAGCGGCTTTTTTGTGCCCGTGATTTGGGTTTCGGGCTGGTGATTGCAGCAAAGACCCGGCAAGCTCGGTCCAACCCCTAATCATGGAATGTTCAGGAGGGTCGGATGGTGCAGTTGTGTTCAATCGAGCAAGCAGTTGACGACGTACTGGCGCGTTTGCCGGCGCATATCCACATGGGCATGCCGCTGGGCCTGGGCAAACCCAATCTGTTCGTCAATGCGCTGTACCGGCGTGTCGCCAAGCTGCCGGAGCGGGCGCTGACGATTTACACCGCGCTGAGCCTGGGCCGGCCAACGATGGGCGATGGCTTGCAGAAGCGCTTTCTTGAACCCTTTATCGAGCGAGTGTTTGGGGATTACCCCGAGTTGGAGTTTCTCGCCGCACTGCACAGCGACAGCCTGCCGAAGAATATCCACGTGCAGCAGTTCTTCATGCAGCCCGGCAGTCTGCTGCACAGTACGTCGGCCCAACAGGATTACGTCAGCAGCAACTACTCCCACGCCGCCCGCGATATCAATGCTGCTGGCCTGAACCTGGTGGCGCAGTTGGTCGCGAGCAGCGCCGAGCACCCAGACCGCCTGAGCCTGAGCTGCAACCCCGATATCACCCTCGACCTGTTACCGATGATCGCCAAGCGCCGTGACGCGGGTGAAACCATCCTGATCGTCGGCCAGGTTCACACCGATTTACCCTACATGCCGGGCGATTCCGAATTGGGCATGGATGCGTTCGACTACCTGATCGACGCAAAGGACAGCACCACGCTGTTCTCCACACCGAACATGCCGGTGGGGTTCCAGGACCACTTCATCGGCCTGCATGCCAGCACGCTGGTGCGCGATGGCGGCACCTTGCAGATTGGAATCGGTTCCATGGGCGATGCGCTGACCGCCGCCTTGCTGGCACGCCAGGCCGATAATGAAGCGTACCGCCTGCTGCTGACCGACCTGGATGTGTACCAATGGGCACCGCTGATCAGCCACGAAGGCGGTGTCGATCCCTTCGCCCGTGGCCTTTACGGTTGCAGCGAAATGTTTGTCAACGGCCTGCTGGTACTGGCGGATGCGGGAATTGTGCGGCGCAAGGTTTACCCGGATATCGCGACCCAGGAACAAGCCAATGCCGGCTTGCTGGACGATGCGGCGCAGCCTGACGGCGTGTCCATCCATGGTGGTTTCTTCCTCGGGCCGCGCAGTTTTTACCAGCGCTTGCAGGAAATGACCCACGCCAAGCGCCTTGAATTCAACATGACCCGCATCAGCTACATCAACGAGCTGTACGGCCAGGAAGAACTCAAGCGTTTGCAGCGCCTGGATGCTCGGTTTATCAACAGCGCGATCATGGTGACCTTGCTCGGCGCGGGCGTGGCGGACCAGTTGGAAGACGGCCGAGTGCTCAGCGGCGTAGGTGGGCAGTACAACTTTGTGGCCCAAGGCCATGCGCTGGAAGGTGCGCGGTCGATCCTGATTTTGCGCAGCTGGCGCGAAGCGGGTGGAGAGGTCAGCTCCAATATCGTCTGGGATTATGGGCACTGCACTATTCCCCGGCACCTGCGGGATATCGTGATTACCGAGTATGGAATCGCCGATCTGCGTGGTCAGACGGATGCCAAAGTGATTGAGGCGTTGCTCAACATCACCGATTCACGCTTCCAGGCCGACTTGATCGAACAGGCGCAAAAGGCCGGCAAGTTGCCCAAGGATTTCCAGCTTGATCCGCGCTTCAGCGACAACACGCCGGAGCGGCTCCAGGGTATCCAGGCGCGGCATCGGCGTTTGTTCCCGGAGTATCCGCTGGGCAGCGATTTCACGGATGAAGAGCGGGATCTGTTGCGCGCATTGAACTGGCTCAAGAGCAAATTCAAGCTGACGGAGATTCTGGAGTTGGGTAAGGCGGCGCTGGATGCACCGGAGCCGGAAGCGTTTCCCGAGCATTTGAAGCGGATGCGGTTGGATAAACCGGAGGGGCTGAAAGAAGACTTATACCAGCGCCTGCTACTTGCCGGCCTCCAAGCCACCGCGCACTAACAAGCAACACAAGGCAAATGTGGGAGGGGGCAAGCCCCCGATTGCGGTGTATCAGTCACCGAAAATGTTGGCTGACCCACTGCTATCGGGAGCAAGCTCCCTCCCACATGTCGAGCGGTGTTGGCTTCAGATGAACGTAACCACACCACCGGCCAGCGACTTCACCCGCGCCAGCGACTCAACCCGATAACCCTGCGCATCCAACTCCGCACGGCCACCCTGGAACGACTTCTCGATCACGATCCCCAGGCCGGCAACGGTTGCACCGGCCTGCTTGATGATCGAAATCAGCGCCTGGGACGCTTTGCCATTGGCCAGGAAGTCGTCGATCACCAACACGCGGTCGCTGCTGGTGAGGTGACGCGGCGAGATGGCCACGGTACTTTCGGTTTGCTTGGTGAAGGAGTAAACGGTCGCCGACAGCAGGTTTTCAGTCAGGGTCAGGGACTGGTGCTTGCGGGCGAAGATCACCGGCACACCGAGATTCAGGCCGGTCATGATCGCCGGTGCAATACCCGATGCTTCGATGGTGACGATCTTGGTGATGCCCGAGTCCTTGAACAACGCGGCGAATTCATCACCGATCAGCTTCATCAGCGCCGGGTCGATCTGGTGGTTCAAAAAGGCGTCGACCTTGAGTACCTGATCGGAAAGCACGATGCCTTCTTCGCGAATTTTCTTGTGCAGTGCTTCCACGGAAAGCTTCCTCTAATGGCGCGGTCTGCGCCGAAAGTAGATTAAAAAGTAGTCGATTCTAGCGCTTTAACATCGCGCGTATGTCCGCCAGGGCGGTGTTGCCGCGCACGGCCTTCACCTCGGTCGGGGTGTCGTCATTGCCTTCCCAGGCCAGGTCATCCGGCGGCAGCTCATCCAGGAACCGGCTGGGGGCGCAATCGATGATCTCGCCATATTGCTTGCGCTTGGCAGCAAAGGTGAAGGCCAGGGTCTGACGTGCGCGGGTAATGCCCACGTAGGCCAGGCGCCGTTCTTCCTCGATGGTGTCGGCTTCGATACTGGAGCGGTGCGGGAGGATTTCCTCTTCCATGCCCATGATGAACACGTAGGGGAATTCCAGGCCCTTGGAGGCATGCAAGGTCATCATCTGTACACCTTCGGCGCCGTCTTCCTCTTCCTGCTGACGTTCGAGCATGTCGCGCAGCACCAGCTTGCCGATGGCGTCTTCGACGGTCATCTCGCCGTCTTCGTCTTTTTCCAGGGTGTTCTTCAGCGCTTCGATCAGGAACCAGACGTTGCCCATGCGGTAATCCGCGGCCTTGTCGCTGGAACTGTTGGTGCGCAGCCAGTTTTCATAGTCGATGTCCATGACCATGCTGCGCAGGGCGCTGATCGGGTCTTCGCCGGCGCATTGCTCGCGCACCTTGTCCATGAAGCGCTTGAAGCGCGCCAGGCGGTCGGTGAAACGCGTGTCCAGGTGCTCGCCCAGGCCGATCTCGTCGGTGGCGGCGTACATCGAAATCTTGCGTTCGGTGGCGTAGTTGCCGAGCTTTTCCAGGGTCGTCGAGCCGATTTCCCGGCGCGGCACGTTGATCACGCGCAGGAAGGCGTTGTCGTCGTCCGGGTTCACGATCAGCCGGAAGTAGGCCATCAGGTCCTTTACTTCCTGGCGTCCGAAAAAGCTGTTGCCCCCCGACAGCCGATACGGAATCTGGTGGTGCTGCAGCTTCAACTCGATCAGCTTGGCCTGGTAGTTGCCGCGATACAGGATCGCAAAGTCGCTGTAGGGCCGATCGGTACGCAGGTGCAAGGTGAGCAACTCGACGGCCACGCGCTCGGCTTCGGCATCTTCGTTGCGACAGCGGATCACGCGGATTTCATCGCCGTGGCCCATCTCACTCCACAGCTGTTTTTCAAACTCGTGGGGGTTGTTCGAGATCAGCACGTTGGCGCAGCGCAGGATACGGCTGGTGGAGCGGTAGTTCTGCTCCAGCATCACCACTTTCAAGGACGGGTAGTCGACCTTGAGCAGCATCAGGTTTTCCGGACGGGCGCCGCGCCAGGCGTAGATCGACTGGTCATCGTCGCCCACCACGGTGAACTGGTTGCGCTTGCCAATCAGCAACTTCACCAGCAAGTACTGGCTGGCGTTGGTGTCCTGGTATTCGTCCACCAGCAGGTAGCGCACCTTGTTCTGCCACTTTTCGAGGATGTCGGCGTGTTCCTGGAACAGCTTGACCGGCTGCAGGATCAAGTCGTCGAAATCCACCGCGTTGAACGCCTTGAGCGTGCGCTGATAGTGGGTGTAGACGATGGCGGCGGTCTGCTCCTTGGGATTGCGTGCGTTTTCCAGGGCTTCGGGCGGCAGGATCAGGTCGTTTTTCCAGGCGCCGATCATGTTCTTGATCTCGTCGACGCCGTCGTCGCCTGCGTATTCCTTCTGCATGATGTCGGTCATCAAGGCCTTGACGTCGGTCTCGTCAAAGATCGAGAAGCCCGGCTTGTAGCCCAGCCGTGCATGCTCCTTGCGGATGATGTTCAGCCCCAGGTTGTGGAAGGTACACACCGTGAGGCCACGGCCTTCGCCACCCTTGAGCAGGGTGCCGACCCGCTCTTTCATCTCGCGTGCGGCCTTGTTGGTAAAGGTCATGGCGACGATGTACTGGGCGCGGATGCCACAGCTCTGGATCAGGTGCGCGATCTTGCGGGTGATCACGCTGGTCTTGCCGGAACCGGCACCGGCGAGCACCAATAGAGGGCCGCCGACGTAGTTCACGGCTTCTTGCTGCCGGGGATTGAGTCGGGACATACAGAATTTAGGGAGTCGTTGTTCAAAAGGGCGGGCATTTTAACAGGCTGGAAAGATTCTGCTGCCCTGGATCGACGGTGTGACGTACCACTCGATCTAAATTTGCCGGTTTTGCTACTTTGCCGCAGGATGTCGAGGCTTTTTGCGCTTAAAACAGCGACAAATGCTTACACCTGCGCATTTGATAACCCCTATCATTGGTGATTATCAGGCCGCACGTCATAATGCCCGCCGCCAACGAAATTTTGCAGAGTCTAGGGAGCTAGCTTGTCTACGCCTGTCGAACCCTTGCGTTTGCTGCTACTGGCCGATACGCCTGAGTGGGCAGCGTTGTTGCGCGAGTGCCTGGCGCCGATGGGCGATGGGGCTGTGCTGATCAGCGCGCCAAACTGGGACTCGGTGAGTCGTCTGTTCGACGATGACGCCAGCGCCGTGCTGTTGACCACGTCCAGCCTGCAACCCGGCCCTGGCCAGTGCAGCTTGCCGTGCGTGTTGCTGTTGGAGCAGGAGCCGCTGGTTTCGCCGCTTGGCGTCAGTGACTGGCTGATCCGTGATGCACTGGACGCCGACATACTGCGCCGCTGCCTGCGTCATGTGCGTGAGCGCGGCGTGCTGGAAAACACCCTGCAACGCCTGGCCGAGCAAGACCCGCTCACCGGTATCGCCAACCGCCAGGGCTTCCAGACCCTCCTTACGGCGCGGCTGGCCGAGAACGAAGGCCGTGGCCTGGCCCTCGGTCACCTGGACCTCGACAACTTCCGCCACGCCAACGATGCCCTCGGCCACCAGGCCGGCGACCGCTTGATCCTGCAAGTGGTTTCGCGGCTCAAGAGCCAACTTGAAATCGGCGACCAACTGGCACGCCTGGGCAGCGACGAGTTCGCCTTGCTGATTGACACCCGCCGCGCACCGCAACGCGCAGAGTGGATGGCCGAGCGCATCACCGAAGCCATGGCCGAGCCGTACTGGGTGGATGGCGAAAGCCTGCTGATCGGTTGCAGCCTGGGCGTGGCCCATGCCCGCGCCCGCGCTGGCGCCGACCCATTGATGTGGCACGCCCATATCGCCATGCAGCAGGCCAAGAGCACCCAAGGCTGTACCTTCCATATCTTCAACGAACGCATCAACCGCAACGCGCGCAGCCTCGCCGATCTGGAAAGTGAACTGCGCCGCGCCTTGCGCCGCGATGAACTGGAACTGCACTACCAGCCGCGCCTGGACCTGGATGACGGCCACATCGTCGGCCTCGAAGCGCTGGTGCGCTGGCGCCACGGCGAGCGTGGCCTGCTGCCGCCCAGCGAGTTCGTGCCTTTGGCCGAGCAGAGCGGCCTGATCGTACCGTTGGGCTACTGGGTGATCTCCCGCGCCCTGCGCGACATGCAAGACCTGCGCGAGCGCGGCCTGCCGCCGTTGCACATGGCGGTCAACCTGTCGTTCCGCCAGTTCCAGGACAGCCAGTTGCTCTCAACCCTCAGCCGGCTGATCGCCGAACGCGGTGTGGACGCGCGATGGCTGGAGTTCGAACTGACTGAAACGGCTGTGATGCGCCGCAGCGATCTGGTCAAGCAGACCATGGACGCCCTCGGCCGGCTCGGTGTGCGGTTTTCCCTGGACGACTTCGGCACCGGTTTCTCCTCGTTCGTGCACCTCAACAGCCTGCCGATTGCCTTGTTGAAGATCGACAAGAGTTTTGTCGGCGGCATGGAAGAGCGCGAAGAGAACCGCAAGCTGGTGCACGCGATGATCAACCTGGCCCACAACCTCAACCTGGAAGTGGTGGCCGAGGGCGTGGAAACCCCGGAGCAACTCGCGTTGCTGAGGCTGTTCGGCTGCGACCAGGCCCAGGGTTACCTGATCAGCAAGCCGCTGCCCCTGCCGGAGTTGGTGGATTACCTGACATTCGGCAAGGGCCAGCAGGCGCTGTTGGGCTGCTGATCTGCAAACCCAATCAACTGTGGGAGGGTAGGGCTTTACTCTGTTTGTGCAGCCTGAAACGAGGCTTGAACCTCAGGCTCCTGGCGAATCATGCGCTTCATCTTCGCTTCAAACGCCCAGGTCAGGCTGACTGCCGCACAGGCCAGCCCCAGCGCCAATCCCCACCACACACCGGTCGGCCCCCAGCCTAGGGTGAACGCCATCAACCAGGCCGAAGGCGCGCCGATCAACCAGTAGCAGCCCAGCCCCACCAGGAAGGTGGTCTTGGCGTCCTTGAGCCCCCGGATGCAGCCCATGGCGATGGTCTGCACGCCATCGAACAACTCGAACCAGGCTGCGACGGCCAGCAGGCTGACGGCGAGCACGATCACCTCGTGGAACGCCGGGTCGTCATGGTCCAGGAACAGGCCGATCAGCGGGTCGGAAAACAGCCACAACATCACGGCAAATCCCAACATCACCGTCGCCCCAAAGCTGATACCGACGCGACCGGCCATGCGCGCCTGCAACAATTGACCGGCTCCGTAGTGCTGGCCGATGCGCATGGTCACCGCGTAGGACATGCCCGCCGGGACCATGAATGCCACCGAGACGATTTGCAGGGCAATCTGATGCGCCGCCAGTTGCGTACTGCCCATGGTGCCCATGCACAGCGCAGCAAAGGCAAACAACCCGACTTCTACCGCATAGGTGCCGCCAATCGGCAGGCCCAGGCGCCACAATTCACGCAGGTACCGGGTGTTGAGGCGCAGCAGGCCGGCGCTTAGCGGGTAGGCGGCGTAAGCGCGGTTGCTGCGGATGTACCACATCAATGTCAGGGCCATGCCATTGGCGACGATGGCAGTGACCAGGCCAATACCCATCAAGCCGAGTTTCGGCAGGCCGAACATGCCTTCGATCAACGCGTGATTGAGCAGGTAGTTCAGTACCGTGCCACCGAGGCTGATCACCATCACCGGGGTGGCCTTGCCGATGGCGCTGGTGAAGCCGCGCAAGGCCATGAAACTCAGGTAGCCGGGCAGGGCGAATGGCAACAGGGTCAGGAATTGCCCCGCCGACTGCACGTTGGTATCGGTCTGGCCGAACATCAACAGCACCGGTTTGAGGTTCCATAGCAGCAGCGCCGCGGCCAGGGCCATCAGCCAGGCGAGCCACAGCCCGGCCTGTGTCAGGCGGGTGGCACCTTCGATGTCGCCGGCGCCGTGACGGATCGCCACCAAGGTGCCCACGGCGGCGATCACGCCAATGCAGAAGATCGACACGAACGAATAGCTCGCCGCGCCCAGGCCTCCACCGGCCAAGGCTTCGGGGCTCAGGCGCGCCATCATCAGGGTGTCGGTGAGCACCATCAGCATGTGCGCCAACTGTGAGGCAATCAACGGCCCTGACAGCCGCAGGATGGCCCAGAGTTCGGTACGTGCCGGATGCTGCATGATCATCACACTCAGAAAGTCGGAGGGTCGGGGAGGGTTCGATTCTCGGCGCTCTCAGCCTATTGCACAAAGGGATAAAAGCGATCATTCGCATGATTAAAACTCATGCAAGATTGATTCTGGTAGGGTTTAGGCATCCTGCTGTCGGAGCTTTCCGTATGTCGCGTCGTCTTCCTCCTCTTTACGCCTTGCGGGCATTTGAAGCAGCCTCCCGGCACAACTCCTTTACCCGTGCCGCCGAAGAACTGTCGATTACCCAGAGTGCGGTGAGCCGACATATCCGCACCCTGGAAGAGCATTTTGCCTGCCGCCTGTTCCAACGAAGTGGCCGTAACCTTCAGCTCACCGAATCTGCGCGCCTGCTGTTGCCCGGTGTGCGCGAGGGGTTCGCGGCGCTGGAGCGGGCCTGCCATACCTTGAACGCCGACGATGACATCCTGCGCATGAAGGCGCCGTCCACCCTGACCATGCGCTGGTTGTTGGCGCGGCTCAGCCGCTTTCGGGCGTTACAACCGGGCAATGAAGTGCAACTGACCAGCGCCTGGATGAATGTGGATGAAGTGGATTTCAATCAAGAGCCTTTCGACTGTGCGGTGCTGTTGAGCTATGGGCACTTTCCGGCGGATTGGGAGGCCAGCTATTTGTTCCCTGAGCTGTTGATACCCGTGGGCGCGCCGAACCTGTTGAGCGATGGCCCTTGGGACGTAAACCGCCTGGCCGGTACCGAGTTGCTGCACCCCACACCCGACCGCAGGGATTGGCGCAAATGGCTGGAGCGCATGGGGCTGTCGAACCAGGTATCGCTCAAGGGCGGGCAGGTGTTCGATACGCTTGAGCTGGGCATGATTGCTGCCGCTCGTGGTTATGGCGTGTCCATGGGCGATCTGCTGATGGTGGCCGAAGATGTCGCGCAGGGACGCTTGAGTCTGCCGTGGCCGACGGCGGTAGCGAGTGGGGAAAGTTACTATCTGGTGTGGCCGAAAACCCGTCCGGGTGGTGAACGCTTGCGGCGCCTGGCGGATTTCCTCCAGAGCGAGGTGCATTCCATGGTTTTACCTGCCGTCGAACGCCTCAATTGAAGGGTTCGCGCCTTATCACGCAACCGTTTGCGTGATACCCCTGCGATCCGCTCAAGTATTGCCAGGCGCAGCCGAAGTAGGTGTGTTGGAACCATCGTGCACCAACGTTTCCCACCAGATAATTTGCCGAGCAGCGCTATGAGATCAGGATGATCCTGGCCTCGGCCAGGAGCTGTCATGTCTCAACCTCGCGCCCGGATCGCCTCGCAGTTAGGCCTCGCGTTAGCCGTGATTTTGGCTGTCGTCATCAGCGGCAGTACTGTTTTCGCCTTGCGTTCCCTCGATTCCGCCAACCTCGATACCCGCGAGGAGCACCTGGCCAGCGAAGCGCGATTGCTCGCCGACCAACTCAATACGTTCCACAGCACGCTGCGCGAGAGCACCCAGCGGCTGACCGGACTGTTTGAGAAGCGCTTCAGCGCCGGGTTGCGGGTGCAGGCGGACCAGATGGTCGCGGTGGCCGGGGTCCAGACGCCGAGCTTGTTGCTGGGCAGCGAAGTGCTCAACAACAACTTCACTGAAGTCGACGAGTTCAAGCAGATGTCCGGCGGCGTGGCCACCGTGTTTGTGCGCAGCGGCGACGACTTTGTCCGCGTCAGCACCTCCCTGACCAAGCAGGACGGCAGCCGCGCCATTGGCACTGTGCTTGACCGCCAGGGGCCGGCTTACCAGCGTGTGCTCGGTGGCCAGGCGTATATCGGCCGCGCGGTGTTGTTCGACCGCTCCTACATGACCCAGTACAGCCCCGTGCGCGACACCAGCGGCAAAGTGATCGCCGTGCTGTTCATCGGTTTTGACTACACCGACGCCCAGGCCGCGCAGTTCGAGAACCTCAAGCGCTTTCGCATCGGCCAGACCGGTTCCCTGGCGTTGCTAGACGAGCAGAAGCGCTGGCTGGTGCCGCCAGCCGGTGTGCAGGCGTTGGATCAAGCGGTTCCTGTGATGTTGGACTTGGCCAGACCCCAGGTAAAGGTCGCTTCTGGAGCGATAAGAACGAAGACTTCTACAGCGTTTCGGTGCCCTTCGATGGCGGCCCATGGGCCGTGGTCGCGAGCATGCCGAAAGCTGAAATCCGCGCGGTGACCTGGGCAGTAGGCATTCGCCTGGTGATCGGCAGCGTGCTGGCGATGCTGCTGGCGGTAGGCGCTACGGTGTGGCTGCTGCGCAGCAAACTGCAGCCGTTGAGCGACCTGGTGCGCCAGGCCGAAGCCTTGGGCGCGGGCGACTTGAGTGCGCGTCTCAACGTGTCGAGCCATGATGAAATCGGCCAACTGGCGCGCAGCTTCAATCAGATGGGTGAAGCGCTGTCGACCATGGTTTCCCACATCCGCAATGCGGCCGAAGAGGTCAACAGCCGTGCCCAGGCGTTGTCCGGGTTGTCCGGCGGGGCTTATGAGGGCATGGAGCAGCAGTCCGGAGAAATCACCAGCATGGCCGGCGCGGTGGAAGAGTTCAGTGCAACGTCGCTGAATATCGCCGACAACATGGGCAACACCGAGCGTCTGGCCCAAGAGAATGCCCAGCAAACCCGTATCGGCCGTACCTCGATGCAGGAAGCCTCATCGTCACTGGAACATATCGCCACCGCCCTGAACAGCACAGCCACAGTGATCAACACCTTGGGCCAACGTTCTCAGGAAATCGGCGGCATTGTCGGCGTGATCACCTCCATTGCCGAACAGACCAACCTGCTGGCGCTCAACGCCGCTATCGAAGCTGCACGCGCCGGTGAGCAGGGCCGCGGGTTTGCCGTGGTGGCTGATGAAGTACGTAACCTGGCCTCGCGCACCCGCGAAGCCACCGATGAAATTTCCGGGATGATCCAGAGCATCCAGCGGGAGACAGGGAACGCCATCAGCACCATGGAACACGGCAACACGCTGATGCAGGAAGGCCTGTCGCGCAACGCCGACGTGGCCTCGGCCCTGGCGCGTATCGACGAGCAGAGCCGTTCGGCCGGCCAGCAGTTCGCGGCGATCACCACGGCAACGCAAGAGCAAAGCAGCACCGCGACGTTGCTCAGCAGCAACTTGCAGAGCATTGCGCTGGCCAACAGCGAGCAGCGGGAAGTGGTGTCGAACCTGGCGATTACAGCCAAGGAACTGGAGACGTTGGCGGCTGGCTTGCGGCATGAAGTGGATCGCTTCCGCTGAAGCCATTGCGGTACAAAAATGTGGGTGGCGCCAGGCTCAATTGATCGCAGCCGGGCGGTATTGCAGCGCCTCCTTCAGATGGTCCCGGCTGATATTGTCCACTTGATCCAGATCCGCCAGGGTGCGCGCCACTTTAAGCAACCGATGAGCCGCCCGCAGCGACAAAGTCAGCCGCTCGCAGGCGCTCTCCAGCCAGCTTTCATCGGCTTTCGCCAACTGACAGTGCTCACGCAGCCTCGGCAGATCAAGAAAGGCGTTGGCACAACCCTGGCGCTGTTGCTGGCGTTCCCGCGCATCGGCCACCTGGGCTGAGGCCGTTGCCGTGGTATCTCCAGCCTGCTGGGTGGGATTGAGCGCAGTGGTTTCACGCGCCACGGTCAGGTGCAGATCAATCCGATCCAGCAAGGGGCCAGACAGCTTGTTGCGATACCGCTGGATCTGTTCCGGCGTGCAGCGACAACGCCCAGTGGGCTCACCCATGTAACCGCAAGGGCAGGGGTTCATCGCCGCTACCAGCTGAAAGCGCGCCGGGAAACTCACGCGGTCGCGGGCGCGGGAAATCACGATATGGCCCGACTCCAAGGGTTCACGCAAAACCTCCAGCACCTTGCGATCAAATTCCGGTATTTTGCTGTTTGAGACGTTAATCACAAAAAGTTGTCAAAAATACGCTGATCAGCCCTCCGCTGTGATTAGTCGAGTTTGGCGTTCGGGTCAGGTGAGATGCAGGTTTCCAAGAAGCTCGTCACCTCTCCGAAGTCAGGTACATCTATTCCGCGCTCATTTCCATTTCCGGACTTAAAGTGCCTAACCATGCGACAAGGCAAATTATGATGACTGCCATTAAAAACTCGAGTGTCATGCTGCGGCGCAAGGCATTGACCGCGGCAGAGTACTCTCCATTTCGAACTGACCGCTCCAATACCGGACTTAGGTGAAAGCGGTTCAGCGTGGCTAACACGATCATCCCGGCAAAGAGCAGGACCTTCAAAAACAGCAGTACACCGTACGTAGTGAGCATCACTTCATCGAGATTTGGACCGATGACAAACAGGTAATTCACTACGCCTGTGATGCTTATAATCACTACGATTACAGCGCCGGCCGATTCAAAACCAGTCAGCACCCGTGCAAGAATTCGAGCTTCTTGTTCGCCCTTTAGCGATTTCAACCGCAGCAGTAGAGCGAATGCCAATAGAGCACCCAGCCAGCCACCTGCGGCTAGAAGATGGAATATATCGGTTATGAAATGCCAGTAGCGTCGGCTGCCTTCATCCATGGCGCCGTGCCCTGTCCAAGCCAACGTCGCCAACGCAATCGCTCCGCATACGGTGACGATCCAGAGACTGGGTGTCGGAAATCGCTTGTTCAACGCGACGCCAATAATTGCCAACACCAAGGCAGCTATTCGGACCATCCAGGTCAACCCGACGTCGTCCCCATGAGGACCATTTCAAAAATATGGTGATGTAGCTCCATAAGCTCCGACACACCGCTCATTGCTTTCGCAAGCAACAGCATGGCGACAAGGGATAGAGCTACACCTGCAACAGAAGTACCGTAAAGAAGCGACTCAAAATTCAAGACCGTGCCCGATACTCTTTCCTTTCCCCTGAGGCTGTACAAGCCGAAAATTGCCAATCCGAATAACAACATCAGGTCGAAATAAAGAGCAAAGCGAACCACAATATTTATTGAGTCGCTCATAAATCATTTCACTTTAAATGAGAAGTTGCCGGTGATCGGGTGAGTATCCGAGGAGACAGCACGCCATTCGACTTTGTAGGTACCGGTGGTCAGAGGTGCTGCCGGTGTAATCACCATCGTTTTCGGATCACCGCCACCAGCGACGGCGGCCTTAACACCCATTGGGGAGTTCGGCATGCCAGGCATATCGGTCATGATCAGTTTTGCACCGGAAAACTGAGTGGTGAGATTCTCAGAAAAGTGCAGTTCAATTTTCGAAGGGGCCGCCGCATTCGAGCCTTCTGCCGGAGTCGAAGAAAGGAGCTTTGGATGTGCTTGAGCAACTGCACTCAGAAGCAAACCAGCGGTAAGTGCAACAGCTACGGTCGTAGTTTTAAGGAATGACATGCAAGACTCCTCACAGCAAGAGCTGTTGATTCGAGGTTTGTTTGGGAATATCTAGTTTTTACTTTTCGATTCTTGTTAAAACCACTGATGATTAGCTAGTAGCCTTGTTCTAGGGCAGGGTGAACACGAGAAACTCACTAGGCCCCAACGTCACAGTGCAAGAACACGATGCCACACGAACGCAAACTGTTCGATTACATTTCAGTCAGCTTGACGCGGGTGCTTGGCCGCGAATTGGCGGGCGTAGCGGGATTTAAAGACGAGACCGCGTGCCCGCGATACCAGGGTTTTCACTCATTCAAAAATAACGAAAGTGGAACGCGGGGCGCAGTCTGAGAGATCGCCGTTGATCACAAATGTGCCGTTGTTCAGCTGACCTTCAAGTCAACACTAGGAAACTCTAGATGAAAGGCCGTTTTCCCGTCGCATGACGTACACCAGATCTTGCCATCATGCGCTTCAATAATTGATCGGGTAATCGACAGACCTAGCCCTGCGTTGCTTGGACTTCCTTCTCGCCGCGCTGGGTCCACGCGATAAAAACGATCGAAAAGCTTTTCAAGGTGTTCGGGGGCAATGGGTTCTCCGTGGTTCTCCACGACGACCAATACCGACATCTCCTTCTGGAGGATTTCGACACTGATCGTCTTCCCTTCATAGGTGTAGCGCAGCGCATTTGAGAGCAGATTAGAAATGGCTCTGTGGAGCATAAGAACATCGCCTCGAACACTGCCCCTTCCTGAAACCGTGAGCTCAATACCTCGCTCATCAGCCAACAGGCGGTAGTATTCGAGCAATTTCTCTACGACTTCCACCAAGTCTATCGGTTTGTTCTCGTGCGTGATCAGACCATTGTCAGACTTCGCCAGAAAAAGCATGTCATCAATCATTCGCCCCATACGCTTCAAATCATCAAGATTTGAGTACAGATTGTCTTCGTAGTCCTCGATATTCCTTTTTCTAGAAAGCACCACTTCGGTGTGGGTCATCAAGTTGCTGACGGGGGTCCGCAACTCGTGAGCAATGTCCGCAGAGAAATTCGATAAGCGAACAAACGCATCGTCCAACCTAGATAACATTGCGTTGAATGACAGCACCATTTGCTGAAGTTCTTTGGGAACCGGTGCTAATGGAATTCGTTCTTTGAGTGATTTAGCTGACATTGAGGCCGCGACCTGAGTGACTTGGCGAATAGGCCGCAGGCCACTGCTTGCAACCATCCAGCCCAGCGCCGCACTGACCAGCGCGCTGATCACCAGCCCTATCCAAAACCATCGCTCTAGCGTCTCGAAAAAGGACATGTGCTGAGTAACGTCAAAGATCAACATGACAGTCAATGGCTTGTCTTGCCCCGTCACAACGGCTTGTGCTGTCACGCCACGGAACATCTGCTCTTGATCTCGCCACTCCCAGACGTTGTTGTTTGGGATTGTGCGGAATTCCTCCGGAACATCGACGGGACCGGGATCAGCAAACAGTATTTTGCCGCCGCCATCGATTATCAGGGCAGTCAAATCACGGTGAGCGCCAAGCAACGCCTCCAGCTCAGGCTTAACATCACTGAATTGATCAATGCTGTTCAACCCCGTTAGAATTCTTTGAGTCGAATGGAGTTTTTCGTTCAGCGCCTGCTGATCCAGCATCTTGAAGTGATGCCGGCTGAGGTTATTGAAACTGAGTCCGGCAACGGTGAGAACGGCCGTTACCGCGAGCATGAACATCAGACTCATGCGAGTCGTCAGGGACATCCGGTTCATTCCGACTCCGAATCAGGTGCGTCGAGCATGTAACCCATTCCCCTTGAGGTATGAATCAACTTGACCTCAAAGTCGTCATCTATCTTGGCTCTCAACCTTCTCACTGCAACCTCGATAACATTGGTATCGCTGTCGAAGTTCATATCCCAAACCTGGGAGGCGATAAGTGACTTTGGCAGCACCTCCCCTCGACGTCGTAGCAACAGCTCAAGCAACGCAAACTCTTTGGCCGTAAGGTCTATGCGCTTACCTCCACGAATGGCCCGACGCTTGAGCAGGTCCACCTCCAGATCAGCCAATTTCATATAGGTTTGCGAGGGAGCGCCGTTACCCCGACGCAGCAATGTTCTGACGCGAGCCAACAGTTCAGAAAATGCGAAGGGTTTGATCAGGTAATCATCTGCCCCGAGTTCAAGTCCTTTCACTCGATCCTCAACGCGGTCCCGCGCCGTGAGGAAGAGCACGGGAACATCTTTTCCGGATGCACGAACCTTCTGAAGTACTTCCCAGCCATCCAGCCCGGGCATCATGACGTCTAAAATCAGCAGGTCATAGGCCTCGCTCAAAGCGTGCTGTAGCGCCACTTTGCCATTGGTAAAGCGATCCACATTGAACCCCGCCTCCGTGAGTCCTTGCTGCAAATAGATACCTATTTTGGGTTCGTCTTCAGCAACCAGAAGTCTCATGAGGGTGGCTCTCGGATAATGATGAAGCGCAGTCTGCAACGAAACACGCCAGCCAACCAGCAACTGACAGAAAAGTAATATTGGCTTCAGGTAGATGTCAGCGAGCGCTGTCTAGGGTTCAAGCATGAGTACTTCCTGGTGCTCGACCGACTCTTCAGCATGAAACGTTTGGGAGCCGGAAAAATCATTCCATAAGGAGTTGCCCCCATGAATCGCCTGAAAATGCTGTTTTTTGTGAGCTCAATACTCGTCTCAGCTTCTGTATGGGCTGAAAGTGGCGGAGACCGGGTGATAGAGCGTATGGAAGGCCTGCGCGACAGGGCTGAAGCCGTACTGATTCAAGCTGAAAAAGCCCCTGAAGGACAACGTCATGTCCACATGGCCGAGCATATGAAGATGCTCGGCGACATCATGAGCCAACTCCATAAAGATCATCCAGACGCCTCAATGTCACCCCAGCAGCACCTGGCCTGGATGGAAAAACACGACAAAATTGTCGACGACGTTCTGAGTCAAATGCAACGCGAGCACAAGCTGATGCTTTCAGAGAACCACCAGTGAGCAACTCGCTGGAAAGAGCTTTTTAAACAGTCTTGTTGAATGCGGCGTCATCTGGACGCCGTATTTATTTCGAAAACTGACGGAAATGTAATGTTCAGGTCAGTTAACTGGCAGCTCCGCATCATTAGCATAGCCGGTGCTTCCCACTTACTCCCGAGGTCACCATGAAAGCTAAGCTCGTTACCCCAGTCATCGCAGCAATCACCCTGCTATTCGGTGCAACGGCCATGGCAGGCGTAGGTCATGGGAAAGAGGACATCGGTCGTCCTGGAGTCGCCTCTGAGGTTACCCGTACGGTGGAGGTTGAGATGGGTGATCTTTTCTTCAAGCCTGAAAGCATCGACGTAAAACCTGGTGAAACCATTCGATTTGTCCTTCGCAATGAGGGTTTGATGCTGCACGAGTTCAACATCGGCAAAGCCGCTGCTCATGCAGCGCACCAAAAAGAAATGGTAAGCATGCTCCAGAACGGGACGCTGACCCCCACTGGTACCGGGAAAGCGATGAGCGACATGGGCCACAGCATGGGTGGAATGAAGATGGTCGGAATGGAACACAACGACCCGAACAGCATCCTGATCGAGCCAGGCGCAACCCAGGAGTTAATCTGGACCTTCAACAACAGCACTGGGCTTCAGTTTGCCTGCAACATGCCGGCGCATTATCAATCGGGGATGGTCGGTCAGTTTGACCTGAAATAAGCCAGAGCTGGCTGCTAACACCGCTTCGATACAAGAGTTGGCTACGCTCTGTCGCAGAGATCACAGCAATGCTCACACAGTGGGGTATAGATCATGAATAACCATCAGCATCCGGATGGAAACACCACCGCACCATTTTGGAGGCGCAAAACAGGCGTTGTACTGATCATGCTTATTGCGATTGGTGCCTTTTACGTTTTGCGGGAGCATTTCAGCCACGTTTATCCATTTTGGCCTTATCTGATTCTGTTGATCTGTCCATTGATGCATTTTTTTGGACATGGACATGGACATGGACATGGCGGACATAGCCATGGCGATCAGACAGCAACCAACAAGGACGAAAAAGGGAAATAGCCATGCCTACCATATCGAGCCACCACGAACACAGTCACGCCCATGCTGCTCCGCTCAATGACGATGATCTGCGTGACCCGGTGTGCGGAATGGCAGTCACTTCACCAAGTAAATTTGGTGAGTCTTATCAGGGACAGGCATATCAATTTTGTAGCCTGAAATGCCAGGAGAAGTTTCGAGCGGATCCTGAACGCTACAGCGGGAATGTTTCGAGCGCCGAATCCCGCGCCACCACTCCAGAGTCTGCGGTACAAACAGGCACTGAATTTACCTGTCCGATGCACCCGGAAATACGCCAGCCCGGACCAGGCAACTGCCCTAAATGTGGCATGACATTAGAGCCAGTCATGCCCGCGCTCGATGAAGAAGAAAATCCTGAACTCCGTGATTTCGCCCGACGCTTTTGGTGGTCGCTGCCATTAACAGTGCTAGTGACCGTACTCGCCATGGTGGGACACCCGTTACAACTCCTTCATGGCTCGATCCAAAACTGGATCGAGCTCGCTCTGGCGACTCCGGTGACCTTATGGGCAGGTTGGCCCTTTTTTGTAAGGGGTATAGCCTCTATTAGAAATCGCAGTCCAAACATGTGGACTCTGATTGGTTTGGGTACCGCCGCAGCCTATCTTTACAGCGTCGCGGCAACGGTATTTCCTCAAAGTTTTCCCACCACTTTCATGCAAGATGGACGCATCGGCGTCTACTTCGAAGCCGCCGCAGTCATCATCTCGCTGACCTTGCTTGGGCAGATTCTTGAGCTCAAAGCCCGATCGCAAACTTCCGCCGCCATTAAGTCCCTACTCGGCCTGTCGCCCAAAACCGCACGCCGGATCAATGCCGATGGCCAGGAGGAAGACATTCCTCTCACCCATGTTCACCTAGGAGACCACTTACGGGTCAGACCAGGTGAAAAGGTGCCAGTTGATGGTTCAGTACTGGAGGGTGAAAGTGCGGTGGATGAGTCCATGCTCACTGGCGAGCCAGTGCCGGTAATGAAGAGAGCTGGAGATAGCCTGATCGGCGCCACGCTGAATACACATGGGAGCTTGGTAATGGAGGCGCAGAAGGTCGGCGCCGAGACCATGCTGTCACAGATCGTACAGATGGTCGCTCGGGCACAGCGCTCCAAAGCACCAATGCAACGAATGGCCGACTCGATTGCCGGTTACTTTGTGATGGGTGTTATCGCGATTGCGATACTGACATTTGTCGGTTGGGGGCTTTTTGGCCCTGAGCCCAGTTGGGTGTTTGGTCTGATCAACGCTGTCGCCGTGCTGATCATCGCTTGCCCCTGTGCGTTGGGTCTTGCTACGCCCATGTCGATCATGGTTTCGACAGGTAAAGCAGCCAGCATGGGCGTGCTGTTTAGGGATGCCAGTGCCATCGAAAACCTTTGCAAGATCGACACGCTGATTGTCGATAAGACAGGCACCCTGACAGAGGGACGGCCAGTGTTTCACAGTGTGGAGGCCACACCCAGTTTCAATCCCCACGATGTTCTTCAGCTGGCTGCCAGCCTTGATCAGGGCAGCGAACATCCCTTGGCTCATGCCATCGTCGATCACGCCCGAACCGAGAACATTAAGCTCACCAAGCCAGAATCCTTTGAGTCTGGTTCAGGTATCGGGGTCAGTGGCATCGTTGATGGCAAGAAGATCCAGCTGGGGAACACCGCGTTAATGGAAGCCGCAGGCGTGAACACCAAGCCCCTACAAAAGCGTGCAGAGTTGTTGCGTCTTGACGGCATCAGCATCATCTACCTCGCAGTCGACGGGGTATTGGCAGGGTTGCTGGCAGTATCAGATCCAATTAAACCGACCTCCAAAGAAGCAGTCACCAAGCTCAAGGCTGATGACATCAAAATCATCATGGCTACTGGCGACGGGCTCACCACCGCTCGGGCTGTCGCCAGGGAGATGGGGATTGAAGAAGTCCACGGTGAAGTGAAACCTCAGGACAAGGAGCGTCTGGTCGCAGACCTCCAGCAATACGGCCGGAAGGTCGCCATGGCTGGTGACGGTATCAACGATGCTCCGGCCCTGGCGCGAGCAGATGTGGGCATTGCCATGGGGACAGGGACTGACGTTGCGATGAATAGCGCGCAACTCACGCTGGTAAAAGGCGACCTGATGGGGATTTTACGAGCAAGGGCTCTTTCGGTCGCAACAGTAAGAAACATGCGGCAAAACTTGGGTTTCGCTTTTATTTACAACTCGATGGGTATTCCCCTCGCCGCAGGCCTGCTTTACCCGCTGACGGGGCACCTACTGTCACCAATGATCGCTGCGCTAGCCATGAGCGTCAGTTCTGCGTCTGTAGTTTTCAATGCTTTGAGACTGAGGAATACCCGAATAGATTGAGCATCACCGATGCTCGCAGCCCGAAATACATAACTCTTGACCTTGCCATGGTGTCAACGTTGATCCTGTTGTTGCGGTGAAAAGAGACCGCTCAGCACAAGAGGAATAACCATGTTCGTCTTAAATGTATCAGGCATTGGTTGCGGCGGCTGCGTCAGCAAAATCACCAAAGCAATTCAGTCACTGGACAGCGAAGCCATGGTTTCCGTGGATCGTTCCGCCGGTAAGGTGAGCGTTGAATCAAAGCTGAGGGGCTCATAACGACCCAAAGCGGTAAACCTGGGCAAGTGACTACCCATGTGCTTTCTTCAGTCCCTTCAAGCGCACATTCGCCCTTTGAACAGCGGCCATTTTTTCAGGCCGCTTCATGCGTTTCCATTTTCTGATGTCTTCCTTGCTTCGCCCACAGCTCACACACAGATCACCACTGAGTTGGCAAACTGAGATGCAGGGATTCTCGATTTCTTTAGCCATTGTCAGCCACCTTTGGACACACGTGATTGAGTCAGGCGGGTGTTCCAGTCACCTCCGTGAGTTCGCTGGCACTCCTCCTCAGAGTCGAAGCGGACGTTAAGGTTTGAAGGGATCAGATCGATGTTGGCCTCATTCAACGCTAAGGCCGTCAACTCAAAGATGCGCGCCTTAGCGTTAACCAGGGCGCGCTTTCTGTCAGCCTGGGTTTCGAACACCCAGATTACATTCAGGGTTTCAGCCAATGCGTTCAGGTCAGCGGCATGAGTGAGCCAGGTAAAGCCTTCGATTTCACCTTTTGCTGTTTCGCATGCTTCGGTGAGCGTGGTCATCAACCGACGTTCGATTCGTGCCAGTTCACGTTTCCCTGGAGGCATTGCGGGTTCCTTTGGAGACAATGGTGGGGAGGCGCTGAATCAGACAGGTCGAAACTCGACCGTCAGATGGCTGACTTCGTAGACCGGCTTGAGACGTTCACGAATTCTATCGGCGTTCGCAGTGGCCTCACCAAGGACGCTGACGATGGCCGCATGGGCTTGCGGTCCAATCCGCCAGACGTGCAAGTCCGTGATAGTGGCATCCCCCGGTTTCTCAACCATTTCGCGGATTTCCTCGGCAACGTGTGCGTCTGTCTGATCCAGCAGTACTCCTGCGGTTGCCCCCATCAAGGTCCATGCCCAGCGCGCGATAACAATGGCGCCGACAATGCCCATGACCGGGTCTAGCCAAACCCAGCCGAGATACCGGCCGGCGAGCAGTGCAGCAATGGCCAGAACCGAAGTCAGCGCGTCTGCGATGACGTGGACGTAGGCCGATTTCAGGTTGTTGTCGTTCCCGTGGTGGGCATGGCCGTGATCGTGATCGTGCCCATGACTGTGCCCGTGGCCCAGCAACAAGGCACTGACAATGTTGACGATCAAACCGGCAATCGCGATGAGCGTAGCGGTGCCGAACTGAACTTCCGTTGGCTGCAAGAGGCGCATGACAGACTCAATGCCAATTCCCAGGGAGACCATACCGAGAATCAGTGCCGAGGCGAATCCGCCCAAGTCTCCAACCTTTCCGGTACCGAAACTGTAGCGCTGGCTGGAAGCATGGCGTTTTGCGTATCCGTAAGCGGCCGCCGCGATGCCCAATGCGCCGGCATGGGTTGCCATGTGGAAGCCATCGGCCAGTAACGCCATCGAACCCGTGATATAGCCGGCGGTGATCTCGCCAACCATCATCACCACCGTCAGTGCCACAACCCAAAGCGTACGCTTGGCATTTTCGTCGTGCGCTGAGCCAAGGAACACGTGGTCGTGTGTGTAATTGATGTTGGTGCTGCTCATGAGTTTGTACCTAGATGCGTTCACTTGGCGTAACGGCGAATGGCTTCAAGAAGCTCTTCGACGCCCTTGTTACGCTCTTCTTCGCTGAGCGCAGGGTTCGCGACATGCTCCCGCGCGTGGTCCTCGATGATTTCCTCCATTAAGCCGTTGATTGCTCCGCGAGTGGCAGCAACAAGGTGTAGTGTTTTGGCGCAATCGAGATCCGATTCCAATGCCCGTTCAACGGCTTGGATTTGTCCGGCTATGCGTTTTACGCGTTTGAGAAGATTTTCTTTGTTTGCTGCAATATGGCCCATAGGATACCCTCCCTAGCTATGCATTGTGCATGATAGGCATACCCCCTATACCTATGAAAGACCAAGGAGCTGAGAGAGCAACTACAGTGCCTGGCAGTAAAGAGGCTTCAACTGCGAGTGAGGAGCGAGAGTAGCTGGAATGTCCGCCTCTGACCGTTCTCTCCCGGCCATGACCAAGAAGCGTACTGGTCGAATACGCTGCAAATCGTTTATCAGGTCAAAAGCAAACGAGTGATTAAGTCTGTGCAATTACCCGTCAATGACACTCACAACCCGAAACATATAACTGTTGACCTTGCCGTCGTGTCAACGTTGATGCTATCGGTGCGGTGAAAAGAGACCGCTCAGCACGAGAGGAATAACCATGTTCGTCTTAGATGTATCAGGCATCGGTTGCGGCAGTTGCGTCAGCAAAATCACCAAAGCGATTCAGTCACTGGACAACGAAGCTACCGTTTCCGTGGATCGGTCAGCCGGTAAGGTGAGTGTTGAAAGCAGCGAAAGCCCAGAGCAGATTCGTAAAGCTGTCGAGGCGTTAGGTTTTCCTTCCCAGATCAGTGCTTGAATGCTGGCACCTTTCCATGGTCAGAGCCCCGTATACAGGGGCTCCCCTTGGTTAACCCTCAGGAAGTACCGAAGCAGCCACGTCGGCCACAATTACCGCTCGCAAGCCCTTGCGCTACTAATCACCTCGCAGAGCTTTGAGCAAACCTTTGAATGCTCCATTCAACCTAGTAAAAGCGGCGTCGAAACGTATTCCATTTTCTGTGTACTTTGCGATCTCGACCTGCTGATCGACAGTATTTTGATCAATGGCAGGTTGAGCTGGTGTGCTGTAAAGCAAAGCACCTCCGTAAATATCATTTACTGATTCTTTTCCGGTAATGTGTTTTACATTTGTTGTTTTCAAAGAAATCGGAGTAGCAGGAGTTTCTTTTGTCTGGCTTTGCAAAAGCACAGTAGAAAAATCTAAATCTCGGGCCTTGAAGTTCGGCGTATCAGCGTTTGCGATATTGTTACTCAAGATTTCAGCTCTTTGGCTACGAAAAATTAACGCTCTTTCTGCGGAGCCAAGCGCTTTCTCAAAATTAATACTCACACTCAATCACCCTCAGTAGCGTTGCTATTTTTCATGAGCATCGAACACTTAAGTGTTGACGCGGTGCATCCAGGCTCACATATGCAGTTCCAGTGCAGAAACTAAAAAAACATCTGCACCTTGAAAGCTATCGGACACTTACAATGTTAAGCGCCTCAACTGATACTCAGTTAATAGCGGTGTAACGTTGGAAGATCGAGACCTTACGGATTAAATAGCGTGTTCCTCAAGAGAAATATCGCAACCTGACACAACTGTAATATTGGCCTAAGGTTCCTGACAGGGTATGAGTCTTATAGTCCTATTGAGCCTTAAGCTCTCCCCTAAGAATCGTCACTTGATGTGGATTCGAGGGGTTACCAATACTCATCCGAGGAAATTCAAATGAACCCCATCAAAACTTTGTTCGTCATCGCAGCCCTGACCGTCTCTTCTTTGGCTATGGCTGAAGGCGGTGGTGACCGGGCGTTCGCACGTATGGAAGTGGCTAGGAATAATTCGATGGAGTCGTACCAAGTAGCTCAAACGCAAAGCTCCCAACCTCCCGTCGCAGAAAGCCAAGCCAAAGCGATGGACCACAAGAATTGCTAAATAGCTGGGTACATTCCCAAGCTGACAGAAATGTAATCACTGTGGTGGTTTAAATGTGGCAATTTCTGAGCTCGCTTGCCGTAAGAGTTCGTTTTTTGTGACGGTGGGCGAAGCTCATCCGGGCAACTCATTGGTTGTTTCGTACGGCTTCCCTTTTGACTGATTGGACATAAACGGCATGCATTCCAAAACCTCTAGGCGGACATTCGTTAAAGGCCTGGCCGCTGGTGGCATTCTTGGCGGCCTTGGTCTGTGGCGCACTCCTGTATGGGCAGTGACCAGTCCTGGTCTGCCGAGCGTTCTCACCGGCAACGAATTTGATCTGTTTATTGGTGAAACCCCTGTAAACATAACTGGCTCGCCGCGCACAGCCATGACCATCAATGGTTCGTTGCCCGGACCTTTGCTGCGCTGGCGCGAAGGCGATACGGTCACACTGCGTGTGAAAAATCGCCTGGACCAAGACACCTCAATCCATTGGCACGGGATCATCCTACCGGCCAACATGGACGGTGTACCTGGCTTGAGTTTCCATGGCATCGCACCCGATGGCATGTACGAGTACAAATTCAAGGTTCATCAGAACGGTACCTACTGGTATCACAGCCACTCGGGTTTACAGGAGCAGGCCGGTGTTTACGGGCCAATCGTTATCGACTCGAAAGAGCCTGAACCTTTTCAATACAACCGCGACTACGTGGTGATGTTGACTGACTGGACCGACGAAGATCCTAGTCGCGTCATGGCGAAGCTCAAGAAGCAATCTGACTACTACAACCATCACAAACGTACCGTTGGCGATTTCATCGACGATGTCAGCAAGGAAGGCTGGTCATCTGCCGTAGCCGACCGGAAGATGTGGGCTGAAATGAAAATGAACCCCACTGATCTCGCAGACGTCAGTGGGGATACTTATACCTACCTCATGAATGGCCAGGCGCCTAACGGTAACTGGACCGGTATTTTCAAACCGGGTGAGAAGCTACGCCTGCGCTTTATCAACGGCTCGGCGATGAGCTATTTCGACGTCCGCATTCCTGGCTTGAAAATGACCGTTGTGGCCGCCGACGGCCAACATGTCAAACCGGTGAGCGTCGACGAATTCCGCATCGCCGTGGCAGAAACGTATGACGTGATCGTAGAACCTGCCAGCGAAGAGGCTTACACAATCTTCGCCCAGTCCATGGATAGAACCGGTTATGCACGTGGAACCTTGGCAGTTCGCGAAGGATTAAAGGCACAGGTACCTGCGATTGATCCTCGGCCGCTTTTGACCATGGATGACATGGGTATGGGCGGTATGGCGGGCATGGACCATGGCAGCATGGCTGGTATGGGCGGCGGCGACATGTCAGGCATGGCTGGCATGGACCACAGCAAGATGGCCGGAATGGACCAAAGTAACATGACCGGGATGACCGGGATGACCGGCATGGACAGCGGTGACATGACTAACATGGCCGGTATGGACCACAGCAAGATGGCGGGCATGGACAAAGGCGACACGCCCAACATGGCCGGCATGGACCACAGCAAGATGGCGGGAATGGACAAAGGCGACATGTCCAACATGGCCGGCATGGACCACAGCAAGATGGCAGGCATGGGCGGCATGGGTGGCGAAATGCAGACTCACCCAGCCTCCGAAACCAATAACCCCTTGGTTGACATGCAAGCCATGAGCCCGACACCGAAGCTAAACGATCCTGGCATTGGCTTGCGGAACAATGGCCGTCGCGTGCTCACCTACTCAGATCTGAAAAGCACTTTCCAAGATCCTGACGGCCGCGAACCCAATCGCACCATTGAGCTGCATCTGACCGGTCACATGGAGAAGTTCTCGTGGTCATTCAATGGCATCAAATTCTCTGACGCCGAGCCGTTGCGCCTCAAGTATGGCGAGCGTCTGCGCATCACCCTGGTGAACGATACCATGATGACCCACCCCATCCACCTCCACGGCATGTGGAGCGACCTTGAGGATGAGAACGGCAAATTCATGGTGCGCAAACACACGATCGACATGCCGCCTGGAACCAAACGCAGCTACCGAGTCACTGCTGATGCCTTAGGTCGCTGGGCCTATCACTGCCACCTGCTATTCCATATGGAAATGGGCATGTTCCGTGAAGTACGGGTTGATGAGTAAAGGAGACGATCTGTGAGCACATACCTAAATCGTAAATCGCTGGTCGGCTGCCTCTTTGCCGTCGGCTTGATGGGTGGACTCTCGTCCGTGACGCTGGCAGTCGAAGATAGTAGTGATCACTCACCTGCTACTCCTGCGAAAGCAACGAGCAAGCCTGCAACTGCGACAAACGAGTCTAAGCCCGATCACGGGTCAATGGACCACAGCAAGATGAGCCATGAGTCGATGGATCATGACCAAAAAACCAAAAAGGCAGATTGAGATCATGACCAGGAAGTTTTTACGCCCAACGTTGATGGCACTGGCAGTTTCTACCAGTCCTGCTTTCTTTGTCGTGGCTCACGCCGCTGAAGAGATGGATCACTCCAAGATGGACCACGGCTCAATGGGAGCTATGGACCATAGCAAGATGGGGGCTATGGATCACAGCAAGATGAGTATGGATGACGGGAAAATGGACGGAATGGAAAGTATGGATGGAGGGGCGACTACCACCAGTCGAACCCCAGTCCCCGTACTTACCGACGCTGACCGTGCAGCCGCCTTTCCAGATGTCGCTGGTCATGGTGTCCACGACAAAAAACTCAACTCCTTCATGCTGCTGGATAAGTTCGAGTACCAGGATGCTGACAACGGTAGTGCATTGGCTTGGGATGCAAAAGGATGGATCGGCGGTGACGTTGATCGACTGTGGTTGCGCTCGGAAGGCGAACGTACCAATGGCGTAACGGAAAGCGCTGAACTCTCAGCACTTTGGGGGCACTCCATCGGTCCATGGTGGGATGTCGTCACCGGCGTACGACAAGACTTCAAGCCCGGGTCACCACAAACTTGGGGAGCGCTCGGTATTCAGGGCATGGCCCTCTATAACTTTGAAGCCGAAGCGACTGCCTACATCGGTGAGAACGGTCAAACCGCAGCTCGATTGGAAGGCGACTACGACATTCTGCTGACCAATCGCCTGATCTTGCAGCCGACGGCCGAAGCCAATTTTTACGGAAAAAATGATCCTCAACGCGGCATTGGGTCTGGATTGGCAAACACCGAAGTAGGGCTCCGATTGCGTTATGAGATTGTTCGCCAATTTGCCCCTTATATTGGTGTTAGCTGGAGCCGCTCCTACGGCAATACGGCAGACTTGGCCAGCGATGAAGGAGAGGATGCGAACGAGGCGCGATTTGTCGCCGGTATTCGGATGTGGTTTTGAGGGCCTGACATGAAAAGAACATTGAAAACATTGACTGCTGCCGGGGTGGTCGCCGCAATAGTAGGTGCCGGCGTGGTGTATTCTGGTGTGATCAATGTTGGGGCGGATGATCCGCATTTCGGCCCCGTTCACTCACTTCTTTCCACTGCTCGGGATCGCTCGATTGCTGTGCGCTCACGCGATATTAAAGTCCCCGACCTGAGCGAAGAAGCTCTCATCCGCGCAGGTGCTGGCAACTACAACGCTATGTGCATTGGTTGCCATCTGGCTCCAGGTATTGCAGGAACCGAATTAAGTAATAGCCTTTACCCTGCACCTCCGAATCTTTCAAAACTGGGCGTTGATGGAAACCCTTCCGCAGCTTTCTGGATCATCAAGCATGGAATCAAATCCACAGGCATGCCCGCTTGGGGTAAAAGCATGGCCGATCCCTACATATGGGGAATGGTCGCTTTTCTCCAACAGCTGCCTTCATTGGATGCAGAGCAATACAACGCTCTAGCAACCAGCAGCGGTGGTCATCAACACGGTGGCGGCGAGAGCAAAATGCATAACCATGAAGGCCAGCATGAGGGCCAAAAAGGGGCTGTCGCGGGGCATCATGATGCGGGTGCAGCCGAAGAGATAGCCGAAGCAGGCGACCATCATGGCGAGAGAAACAGCGCCCATGCCCATGAGGCGGCCGCAGCGCCTTCTCAGGATGAAAGTACCAAACACGCCCATCCTCAGGTTGTGGAGGCTTCACATGACGCTCCTGCAACTCCGGCCGTTCAGCCAAAAACTCATACCCACGCTGATGGGAAGGAGCATACCCATGCGAAATAACTTTCTTCGTCCCGGTCGGGCACTTCGCCTCGCTGCGTTCGCGGCTCTGTTTATCAGTTCAGTTGGTCATGCAGCAGAGTCGCTGACGATCGACGTCCATCGTGACGCTAACTGTGGATGCTGCAAGAAGTGGATCCAGCACCTTGAAGCTAACGGCTTCACCGTCGTTGATCATGTAGAAACCAACATGAGCGCGGTCAAGCAGGATCTCGGTGTTGCTCCACGACTCTCGTCCTGCCACACCGCAGTGATCAACGGAAAATTTGTTGAAGGCCACGTACCAGCTGAGCAAATAGTTGCCTTGAGCAAACGCGATGACCTTATTGGGATTGCTGTGCCGGGGATGCCGGCAGGCTCGCCTGGTATGGAGGCTGGTGGGAAGCAGGATGCGTATCAGGTCATCGGTCTGAGCAAAGCAGGTACTGACCAAGTGATCGCTGAGTACCCGGCAAACTAATCACAAAAGTTCATTACCCGAACGGTGGCAAAGCGGTCGAACCGGCGTCGGCAAAAATTCTCAACTATCCAGGTGCGCAAGCACGGTAAAGAAATTGGGAGTCGGCGCACGAATAGCCCATCATGGCCCAGCATCAATACGATGCCGCAGTCAGATGCCGAATGACTATACGTGTGCAGTCAGCACGGAAAAAAGTGGAAGTAGGCCGAGCTAGAGAATGAAAAGCTGGGTTACAGCAGAGACCGTGCGCTGGGCGGGTCATGCATGGGTTGACCCTGGTATCGGTGTCTTTTATGGCCGTGCCGGTCACCAAGAATGGCACCTCCATCAAGCACATCAGATCTCAGTTGGCCTCGACTCAACTGTATCGGTTCAAACCCCGATGGGTATTCAAACAGGGGGCGCCATCTTCATTCCGGCCGGTTTGAAACACCAACTGAGCGCCGGTCACGTTCTGTCGATCTATGTGGATGCGCTGTCCGAGGAAGCCCGCGCTCTGCGGGGTGCGGAAGAAGCGAGGGTGATTTGGATCACTCCGGCGGACGTAGCGCCGATAGTCGACGCACTGCACGAGCCAGGACACACTGATCTCCAGGTTAGGACCGGGGTGCGCCAGGCACTGCGACTGCCCGATCTCCCGCCCCCAGATCCTCGCTTGATCAAGGTCATTGAGGCGCTGAGCAGAGGCCAAATGGGACGCGAAGAGTTGGCCGCGGTGGTGCATCTATCCCCCACGCGGTTTTCTCATTGGTTCGTGGAGCAGACGGGGCTGCCGCTTCGCAGTTACGCGAGATGGTTACGTCTCACGCAAGCCCTGCAGCATTTGGCAAAAGGTGTACGGCTGACCGACGCGGCTCATGAGGCGGGCTTTTCAGACTCGGCTCATTTCTCCCGGACATTCCGGGCGCTACTGGGTATCGATCCGTCATCCGCCTTGGCAGATGTTCATCTCCAGGAGGTTTAGCTCTTTCGTTCAAGTCGAAAGCTCACCTCTTAACATATTGTGATGGTTCCATATCTAGGAGCTGAGCAATGCCTTCCTTTCTACGATTCGCCTTACGGTGGGTGAGCTATCCACTCGTGTTTGGCGGCTCTGCTGCCTTCATGATCTGGACGCTGTATACCGGCGTACCGTATTGGCCCACGACTCCCCTAGTTGCTGCAGTGGGACTTTTGATCATTGCTGGTTTGGAGCGCATCCAACCTTTCCGAGAAGCTTGGCTTGAGGATCATCACGACACCGCGACAGACCTGCTGCACATGTTGGTGAACCTTTCTGTCATTCAATTCACAGCTGGAGTCCTGGTCAAGCTTGGTGATGCGGTGCCAGCTTCGGTTCGTCTCTTTCCGATCGAGAGCCCGCTGTGGCTGCAGTTGCTACTAGTCATCGCCGTACTCGATCTGAGCCTATATGTCATGCACCGGATCAGTCACCGAGTGCATTGGCTGTGGCGTTTTCACATGCCACATCACAGCGCCGAGCGGTTGTATTGGATGAACGGGGAGCGACGACATCCGTTGCACGCGGTGCTTATGGCGAGTCCGGGGCTGGTGATCCTGTTCGCATCAGGCGCACCCTCCGCAGTTGTGGCCACTTGGTTTGGAGTTCTAACAGTGCACTTGGCCTTCCAGCATTCGAACCTGGACTACCGGGTGGGATGGTTGCGCTACATTATCGGTGTTGCCGAAATTCATCGCTGGCATCACAGACGCGACTTTGAAGACGCCCAGGTCAACTATGGTGAGTTTCTGATGGTGTGGGACCGAATATTTGGCACGTTCTATGACAGTCTGGGGAAACTAGGCCAAGCCGAGGTCGGATTGCATGGAAAGGATTACCCCAAAAATTACCTTGGACAGCTCATCGAACCCTTTGAGCATGGCCGTGTAAACAAAGGCTAGTGGGCTCCCTTACTTTGCAGCTACGGCAGCTACCGAGGCCACACTAATAGTAAAACCAATCAAACGTGATCCGAACGGTATTCTGTGAGCTTTAACTACTTCCATGCTCAGGGAGTCAGGCTTCGCTGTTTAGCGAGTCCTTGTTTCTAGGCAAGGAGACTCATGTTGACCTGCTGGGCTATCTGGCTGGTTCCTCCTGACAGATTCGTAATGGTTTATCCCTTTACCTGCGACTAAACTCCTTCGCATGAAACGCTATCTGCGGTGTTGCCTCATTTTCCTGATCAGCTTGGCGCTTCCCCTCAGCGGGATGGCGGGTATTCAGTCACCGATAGAACCTTGCCCGATGAAAACGACGGGCATGACCATGATGGCTGATATGAACCAGGACTGCTGCGTCGAGATGAGCAGCTCCTCCGACCATGGCAAACCCTGCAAACCTGGTCAGGAATGCAGGAGCGCCAGTCTGCTACAGGTGTCGTTTGGGAAACCTGCCACCCGTTTGTCCAGTCCTCAGATGCTGACAATCTTCAGCGACTCCCTGCCTACTCAGACCCCGTCCGGGGTGTGGCGACCGCCTCGCGCTTGATTCCTGTACCACACTGAGCCTCATCCTGCTCTGGCGCGGGATGGCATATCTGTGCGCATGTTTAGAGAGGCGCGCAGTGGATCATCACAGGAATCGTGAACATGAATTCCAAGTGCTACTGCACCGGTTGGCCCCTCGTGGCGGCCCTGGCGGCAAGCGTGCTGGCGTTGCCAAGTCTTGCTGCGCCCCTGACACTCGACGAAGCCTTACGCTTGGCTGAAAACAATGCACCATCACTGACCGCCCAAGCAGCCAAACTGCAAGCGGCCAGCAGCGCCGCCATTCCAGCCGGTGAACTACCCGACCCGAAGCTCCTACTGGGCGTACAAAACTATCCCATCGGCGGCCCTGACCGCTGGCGCCTCGAGCAGGACTTCATGACCATGCAGATGGTCGGCGTCATGCAGGAGGTACCCAACCGTGACAAGCGTAGGGCGCGCATTGAAGTTGCGGAAGCGTCAATAGATCGAGCCGCGGCCGAAAGCCGTGTCGAGCGCTTGAACGTTCGTCAGGCCACGGCATTAGCCTGGATCAGCAGCTACTCCGTCGAACGTAAAGAGGCGCTTTTTCAGGATTTTTACCGGGAGAACCGTCTATTGGCTGATACCGTCCGGGCGCAGATCGCCGGAGGCCGTGGTCAGCCTGCCGATGCAGTAACGCCGAAACAGGAGGCGGCTCAGTTGGCGGAACAACAAGACGACCTGATCCGTTTGCGGGCTCAAGCCAGAGCAGCTCTCAGACGCTGGATAGGTCCGGCCGCCAATGACCAGCCCGTCGGCAGCTTGCCCGAGTGGCCCATCGACGCTTCGGGTTACCCGCATAAGCTGCAACATCACCCCGCACTGGCGGCGTTCGTTCCAATGACTCGCGAAGCGCAGGCCAAGGTCCGTGAAGCCAAGGCGGAAAAGCAGTCCGACTGGAGTTGGGAGCTTGATTACCAGCGGCGCGGCCGTCAGTTCGGCGACATGGTCAGCGTGCAGTTCACGTTCGACCTGCCACTGTTCCCCGACTCCCGACAAAACCCGAAGATCGCCGCCAAACACGCCGAACTGAATCAGTTGGAGGCCGAGCGCGAGGCTCTCATACGTGAACATACCCAGCAACTGGAGGACGATTTGGCCGAGTACGAGCGTCTAAACCGTGCCATGCGCCGCAGCCAGGACAGTCTGCTACCCCTGGCCAAGGAAAAGGTGGCGCTGACCATGGCCAGCTACCGCGCCGGTAAAAGCGACTTGGCGGCGGTCATCGCGGCCCGACGGGAACTCATCGAGACCCGCCTCAAACAGATCGACTTCGAAGAACAGCGCGCCCTCACCAGTGCTCGCCTGTATTTTGCTTATGGGGACGCCAATCAATGAGCACTCGAATCTGGAAAGGGGCTTTGCTGACAGGCCTCTCGATTGCCTTGGGCGCTGCCGGCGGTTATTGGTTCGCTCAGCAGCGCATGAGTGCAATGCCTGAGACCACCTCCGAACAGGCCCCTAAAACGCAAGACGAACGCAAAGTACTGTATTGGTACGACCCGATGCAGCCGCAACAGAAATTCGATAAACCAGGCAAATCTCCCTTTATGGATATGGAGTTGAAGCCCCGCTACGCTGATGCTGCAGCGGACAGTGCGGCCATCAGTATTGACCCCAGCCTGACCCAGAATCTCGGCTTACGACTGGCCACAGTCACTCGCGGCGTGCTTGCTTCCAGCCTGGACGTGGTCGGTGTGCTGGCATTCGACGAGCGGGATGTTGCGGTGATTCAATCGCGTACTGCTGGCTTTGTGGAGCGGGTGTATGCCCGTGCTCCAGGCGATGTGCTCAAAGCCCATGCGGCTTTAGCCGATATCCTGGTCCCGGAGTGGGCCGCTGCTCAGGAAGAGTTTCTCGCACTCAAACGCAGTGGCGATGCCGACTTGCTGGCGGCAGCGCGCCAACGCTTGCGCTTGACCGGGATGCCCGCGACGTTGATTGCTCAAGTGGAGCGAAGCGGCAAGACCCAGCCGGTCCTGACGCTCACCAGCCCCATAAGCGGTGTGCTGCAAGAGTTGAATGTACGTTCGGGTATGACCGTGGCGGCCGGCGAGACTCTGGCTCGAGTCAATGGCTTGAGCAGCGTCTGGCTGGCAGTGGCCGTTCCAGAGTCGGAGACTGGATCGATCATCATGGGGCAAGCGGTCGAAGCACGTCTGCCAGCCTTTCCGGGCACAGTGCTTAAGGGCACGGTCAGTGCGATTTTGCCCGAAACCAATCCCGACAGCCGAACTGTACGTGTGCGGGTCGAACTGCCCAACCTGGATGGGCGACTCAGGCCGGGTATGACGGCCCAGGTGCACCTGAATCGTTCGACCGAACAAAGTGTGCTGTGGGTGCCGAGCGAGGCAATCATTCGCACCGGCCGACGCGTCTTGGTGATGCTCGCCGAAGACGCTGGTCGCTACCGCCCCATAGAAGTGCAACTCGGGCAGGAAAGCGAAGGCAAGACGGTGGTGTTAAAGGGGTTGGAAGAAGGCCAGCAGGTAGTCAGCTCTGGACAGTTTCTGCTCGACTCTGAGGCCAGTCTCAAGGGCATTGTTGCGAGCACGCTGGAAATGTCACCACCCAGCGCAGCAGCCTCCAGCTTTCATGAGGCGGATGGGAAGATCGTCGAGATCAATAACCAAGACGTAACAATTGCCCTTGGTCCGTTCAAGACGCTGGGCATGCCTGGTATGACCATGACCTTCCCATTGGCTGACCCTGCTCTCATTCAAGGTCTCAAGACTGGCGAGAAGGTTAGGGTCTCGGTTAGCCAAACCGATGATGGTTTGCGCGTTGAACACCTGGAAAAACTAGGGGGCCAGCCATGATCGCCGCCCTGATTCGCTGGTCAGTGGCAAATCGCTTTCTGGTGCTGCTGGCGACGATCTTCGTCACGGTCTGGGGCGTCTGGTCGGTTCAGAGCACGCCCATCGATGCATTGCCAGACCTTTCCGATGTTCAGGTGATTATCCGCACCCCTTATCCGGGACAAGCGCCGCAGATAGTTGAGAACCAGGTGACCTATCCGTTGGCCACCACCATGCTCTCGGTGCCGGGGGCTAAGACCGTACGCGGCTATTCCTTTTTCGGCGACAGCTTCGTGTACGTGTTGTTCGAAGACGGCACGGACTTATATTGGGCCCGCTCGCGGGTGCTGGAATACTTGAGTCAGGTCCAAAGCCGCCTACCGGCTTCCGCCAAACCGTCCTTGGGACCCGACGCCACAGGCGTGGGCTGGATCTATCAGTACGCACTGGTGGATCGCAGTGGCGGACACGACTTGGCGCAACTGCGCGCCTTGCAGGACTGGTTCCTCAAGTTCGAACTCAAGACCCTACCGAATGTTGCGGAAGTGGCCACCGTGGGCGGCATGGTCAAGCAGTATCAGGTGCAGCTCGACCCACTGAAACTGGCCAACCTAGGCATCACTCAAGCAGCGGTGACTGAGGCTATCGGCAAGGCCAATCAGGAAACCGGTGGTGCGTTACTGGAGATGGCGGAGACCGAGTTTATGGTGCGCGCTTCCGGTTACCTGAAGACGCTCAATGACTTTCGTTCGATTCCGCTCAAGCTCGGTGCCGGCGGGGTGCCGGTGACCCTCGGCGACGTGGCAACGATCCAGTTGGGCCCGGAGATGCGTCGTGGTATCACCGAGCTCGATGGCGAGGGTGAGACTGTGGGCGGCGTGGTTATTCTGCGTAGCGGCAAGAACGCTCGTGAGACCATTGCGGCGGTCAAGGCCAAACTGGACGACCTGAAAAGCAGCTTGCCGGCCGGGGTGGAAATCGTCACCACCTATGACCGCAGCAAACTGATCGATCGCGCCGTCGAAAACCTCAGCTACAAGCTACTCGAGGAGTTCATCGTCGTCGCGTTGGTCTGTGCAGTATTCCTCTGGCATCTGCGTTCATCCCTGGTGGCAATCATCTCCTTACCGGTGGGGGTGCTGATTGCCTTCATCGTTATGCGTTACCAAGGGATCAACGCCAACATCATGTCCTTGGGCGGGATCGCCATCGCCATCGGCGCCATGGTCGATGCCGCGGTGGTAATGATCGAGAACGCCCACAAGAAGATTGAGGCCTGGCATGTGGCCCATCCAGGGGAAGAGTTGAAGGGCGAACGTCACTGGCATGTGATAACCGAAGCGGCGGCGGAGGTGGGACCGGCGCTGTTCTTCTGCCTGCTGATCATCACTCTGTCGTTCATTCCAGTGTTCACCCTGGAGGCCCAAGAGGGTCGTCTATTTGGTCCATTGGCCTTCACCAAGACCTATGCCATGGCTGCGGCGGCAGGACTATCGGTAACTCTGGTGCCGGTGCTGATGGGCTACTGGATTCGTGGACGGATCCCCAAAGAGGACCGGAATCCTCTGAACCGCTGGTTGATCAGGATCTATCAACCGGCCCTGGATGCGGTGTTACATCGGCCCAAAGTCACCCTGTTGATCGCGTTATTGGTCTTCCTTAGCGCGTTGTGGCCGATCTCCCGTTTGGGTGGCGAATTCCTCCCTGCGCTGGACGAGGGCGATTTACTCTATATGCCTTCGGCTCTGCCGGGATTGTCGGCGCAGAAAGCAGCGCAGTTGCTGCAACAGACTGACCGTCTGATCAAGACGGTACCCGAAGTTGAACACGTCTTCGGTAAGGCCGGCCGCGCTGAAACTGCCACCGACCCCGCGCCGCTGGAGATGTTCGAGACCACTATCCAGTTCAAACCTCGCGAGCAATGGCGTCCTGGTATGACCCAGGAAAAATTGGTGGAAGAGCTGGATCGAGTGGTACGCGTCCCGGGCCTGACCAATATCTGGATACCACCGATCCGCAATCGCATCGACATGCTCGCTACCGGGATCAAGAGTCCGATCGGAGTGAAAATTGCCGGCAGCAACTTGACGGAGATCGATGCAGCCACGCAGGCCGTCCAGCGCGCGGCCAAGGACGTGCCCGGTGTCAGTTCGGCACTGGCCGAACGATTAACCGGTGGGCGTTACGTCGATGTGGATATCGACCGCAAAGCCGCTGCCCGCTACGGATTGAATATCGCTGATGTGCAGTCGATCGTGGCCGGTGCTATTGGCGGTGAAAACGTTGGCGAGACCATTGAAGGGCTCGCACGCTTCCCGATCAACGTACGTTATCCCCGTGAGTGGCGTGACTCGCTCGGCGCCCTGGAGCAATTACCAATCTACACCCCTTTGGGGAGTCAGATCACTCTTGGCACCGTGGCGAAGGTCAAAGTCAGTGAAGGCCCGCCGATGCTCAAGAGCGAAAATGCCCGACCTTCCGGATGGGTGTATATCGACGTGCGTGGCCGGGACATTGCTTCCGTGGTTGCCGATCTGCGTCGGGTTGTGAGTGAGCAGGTCAAGCTGCAGCCAGGCATGAGCCTGAGTTACTCGGGACAGTTCGAGTTTCTTGAACGAGCCAACGCACGGCTCAAACTGGTGGTGCCGGCCACGCTGCTGATCATTTTCGTACTGCTGTACCTGACGTTTGCCCGATTCGACGAGGCTTTGCTGATCATGGCCACCTTGCCGTTCGCCCTTACCGGTGGGGCGTGGTTCCTCTACCTGCTGGGATTCAACCTGTCAGTGGCTACTGGCGTCGGTTTCATTGCTCTGGCGGGTGTTTCTGCCGAATTCGGTGTGATCATGCTGCTCTACTTAAAAAACGCCTGGGCCGAGCGTGTAGAGGCCGGCGACAGTACTGAGCGTGGACTAATCGCAGCGATTAGCGAAGGAGCCGTGCAGCGTGTTAGACCCAAGGCCATGACAGTAGCCGTCATCATTGCTGGCCTGTTACCGATCCTATTGGGTAGCGGTACCGGTAGCGAAGTAATGAGCCGCATCGCCGCGCCCATGGTCGGTGGCATGGTTACCGCGCCCTTACTGTCCCTGTTTGTTATTCCGGCAGCTTACCGCTTGATGCGCCGCCGGCGCCTCGCTGTTGAATCTAAACTCTCGCAAGGAAGCGGACTATGAAGTAATCGTGTCCGTCACTGCTGCACGGCTCCTGGTTGCATGCGCAATATCATCCAGCGGTCTGGCTTTCTGATTGGACAGAGGACGACCCTTATAATCAATCCGGGATCGAACTCTATCGGCAATGCGCCAAAACACAGCTGATAGAGATCGACGCCGGAGGCTAATAAGCCCTTCTCGATGCGGATAGGTTGTAAGAACGAAGGCATATTTCTTCTTAGGCAAACCCGGAGGAATGTATGGAAATGTCGGGCTTGATCGATTTACTCGTTGGTAAAGGAAACAGCTTGATCGGCAGTGTTCTGAGATGCCGAAGCGGTGTCGTTTGTTGAGGCGCATTTTCCGGGCAAAGCGTATTGCCTGGTAGCTGACTGGACCGTGATCGATGTGTCCGTTTCCGACGAGCAAACCAAAATGCTTGCGCCATGATGCTACCTATAACCCGATCACCAGCAACGGTGCGTTGGGCGAAGTCACGCTCTTGAACGGCAGTGCCAAGCAGGTCTTGCCGCTGGCATCCTCCGGCGACAACGCGCTGTTGGCGGAAGGCTCTTACCAAGCCGCAGCAGGCAGCAAAGCTGTGCTCAAACTGACGTTTCCCGGCAAGTCGGCTGAGCTGTTTCGCTTCGTCTTACCGTGAGCAATAACTACTTTTTCCGTAGTGCTCAATGCCGAGTAGTTGATCATGATCAATGAGCGACTAGTTGCGGCGGCGCAGCATGGTAGGCAGGCGATTGCTCGCCGAACAACAGTCGCAATAGTCACTGTTTCGCTAAAAGGATCAGCGCTCATGTTCAAGTTCAAACTGCTTTTGGCTTCCAGTCTCGCTCTGGCTTTAAACGTAGCGCTGGCAGCACCAGTTGGCACCGTGTACACGGCCAATGAGCGCGACAGTTCGATCAGCCAAGTCAGGCTCGACACGGGTGTGGTCAAAACGCTGGCCCTGAATATTGCACCGCATAATTTACAAATAAGCGCCGATGGACGCTTGCTACTGGTGGTGGGCATGCCTACGCATGCTGAACATCAAACAGGAGCCATGAAGGCGGGTGAGTTGTTGGTGTTCAGCACTGCCACGCTAGATAAACCGGTCTTTAGCCTGCCGGCGGGGCAACATCCTGCCCACGTGGTGACTGACCTGAGCGGACAGCGGGCTTTCGTTAGCGACTCTGCCGCTAATCTGGTGCGGGTGTTTGACCTACAAGCACGCACTCAGCTCGGCACTGTCAAGACCGGTAGTTTCCCCCATGGTTTACGCCTGAGCCCGGATGGCAAGATGCTGTATGTCGCCAATATGCGCAGTGGCAGCGTCTCAGTAATCGATACCGCAACGCTGAAAGAAGCCACGCAAATTGCCGTTGGTAACGGCCCCGTGCAAGTCGGCTTCGCCCCAGATGGACAGCAGGCCTATGTGTCGCTGAGCGCGGAGAACAAGCTCGGAATCATCGATACGAAAACACAACGCTTGATAGGTAAAGTTGCCGTCGGCAGAACGCCGATTCAGATGTATGCCACGGCAGATGGTCGCCAGGTCTACGTAGCCAATCAGGGCAGCAGCAGTGAGCCGGATGACCGCGTCTCGGTGATTGACCCGCAGACCTTGAGCGTTGTCGCCACCCTGACCACCGGTAAGGGTGCTCACGGCGTGGCCATCAGCAGCGACGGCGCTTATGTATTTGTTAGCAATATCGAGGCCGGCACCTTCTCTGTGATCGACACGGCCAGTCGCACGGTGGTGGCCAGCCATAAAGTCGGGCCGGCCCCAATGGCATTAGCTACCAAGTGCCCGAGTGAGCCGCAAACAACCGCTGGTTTGTGCTGCCGGGCTGCGGCAACCGAGTCTGACGGTCCAAAGACTTGTGTGAAAATCTCGAAGGCAGCAATTGGTCGCTCTCTGCCGGCCATGACCAAGAAACGTACTGGTCGAATCCGATGCAAATGGCTGGTCAGGTCAAATGCAAACGGGTGGTCAAGTCAGTGCAATTACCCATCAGCAGATCAAAAGAACCTAGCTAGCAGATTTCCCAAGCGGGGCAAACACAAGTACTGACAACAGAACGTCCCGCCCTTATGTCAATCCACATAAAAAAGCGCCACTAGGGCGCCTAAGCCGCCTCCCAAACCAAAGGAGAAACAAGGAGACGGGGTGTATCTGGTAATCGAACAATTGGTGCCGCAGGTTTGCGCTAGTTAAAGCAGTTGCAGTGGGTACTCGACAATCAGTCGGACCTCATCCAAATCAGATTCGAAATCGGTAGCACGCGTGGTTGCTTGGCGAACACGCAGAGACATGTCCTTCAGAGAGCCTGACTGGATGATGTACTTAGCCTCAATGTCTCGCTCCCAACGCTTTTGGTCTTGCAAGGGCGCTCCATCTGCTCCGCGACGCATGTACACGCTGTTCGCGTTGGAGTAATCAGCGTCCCACCCCTTCGCGTAGCGAGTCATGAAGCTTAGGCCCGGAATGCCGAAAGCTTGCATATCCAGGTCGTAGCGTAGCTGCAAGGATTGCTCTTTCGGTGAGTTGAAGTCGCTGTACTGGATGGAGTTATCCAGAAAAATCGAGTCCGATTGGCGCAGGTAATCGAAGTCGTCATTGCCGTTGCTGCGCTGATAGCCAACGGTCACCGTGTGGACGCCGAATTTGACCCCGGTTTTGCCGCTCCAGATATTGTTATCAAAGCTGCCTAGGAGTTTTTTACCCTCGTCGACCGCGCGGTAGTAATTAAATCCACCGATCAACGCGACGTTGTCTGAGAGCGGATAACTAAAGGAAGTGCCAGCGTAATACTGATTCCAAACGTCCTTAAACTGGCTGGAGTAAAGACTCACACCAACATGCTCATTAACGGTGTAATCGCCCCCTAGGTAAGCAATCCACGGAGCATCAACAGCACCGGCATAGAAAGTCGAAAAGCCGTCACGCATGCTGCTCGAATTGGGTTGGCTCATCGCATGCAGCCGGCCCCCCTGAATGGTCAGGTCTTTAATGCTTGTATTGGTAAACGTTGCCCCCCTAAAGCTCTCTGGCAGCAGTCGAGAATCGCCATATGCCACGACAGGCGTGGATGGAAAGACGTCTCCTACTTTGACCACCGTATCCATAAAGCGAGCCTTCGCGGCTCCGCCTACTTTTGAGTAAGAGTCTTCAGGTTGGCCTTTGCTGTTATAGGGCATGACATCCACTGAGCTTCTAGCCCCCGAGCGCCCATCACCCGAATCAAGCTTGAGTCCTACCATTGCAAATGCATCAATGCCGAACCCGACGGTGCCTTGGGTAAAGCCCGACTCAAAACGTCCAATAATCCCATGAGCCCATTCTTCAGCGTAGCCATTGCCTGTAGGACTTGATTGGCCCTTTCGATAGTCACGATTGAAATAGAGATTACGATTGAGAAGACTAAAGGTGCTCCCTTCAATGAACCCCTCAGGCTTTTGCTCAACGGCCACTGCAACTTGCCCCATGCTCATGCCAAGGGCAATGAGAGAAAGACCATAAAAGCTTTTATTGTTCATTTAACACTCCAGGCTTTAGCTTGGCAGAGTTTCTTTATGAAATATTTTTATCATTATAAAAAAGCCACCGGCACGTAGAGATTCCCTCTAAGTGCCGGCAGACATAATTTCATACAAAAGATAACTCCAGCGTGACCTGAAAATTACTTCTATGTCAGCGACCAGTAAGCATGCTTAAAAAGCCTAATGAATGATCTGACGTAGATATGACCTTTAGGGGTTAGCTTCCGTGTGGGCAGTTGGTACCCATAATCTTGTACTCCACGGTATTAAGCCTGCCCGCCGAGTCTTCATAGGTCATGCGCGAAGGCGCAACACTACAGGTTTTGTTGGCTTGCGTGACACTGACCACCTTCTGAATATCGAGGTTCATACCATATTCATAATGAACAACCTCAGGGATGGCCTTACCATTTTTCAAGGCATATTGCTCCATCGCCTGTTGGTTTTCTTGCATCATCCGACCGTAAACGCGGTCACCGCCGCCTTCAGCCATGGCCAATGACGACAAGGTCAAAATAGTGACGGCAAAAAGTGCTTTGAGTGTTTTCATGATTATCTCCTGGTTCTCACTAACTTCTGAATAGAGAATAACCAATGAAGCCTTTCAGAAAGCTGCCGCGAATATTACTTATGTGTAAGCTTCCCCCTTTCCCCCTTTCCCCCTTTCCCCCTGTACTTGTGAGCGCAACTCTTAGGAATTTAATTTTTTGGCGGAGCACTTTGTATGGTCGTACCAGCATCAGAACTCGCTCGAATTCCATATTGAGTATCTACGAGCCTCTTATTCAAAAATACATATCCCCATAGCGAACGACTTCACTTGGTCGCTTTTTATCTGTCATGACTGACCGCTTCACGGTCAGTTGCCGTCCTTCGCGACAGACAAAAAACGGCCAACAGCTGCCGGTCAGGAAGGCAATCGGCAACCCATCAGTCAGTCATTCGAAGGCCGGGTATACTTCCTCATCGTAGGTATCTTCACGAACCGACAAACACGTACGATGGCACCACCATCCCTCGCTATAGAATATTTACAGAGCCCCAGAGCGTGCCGCTGAACTGCCCTCTGATTGAATTGCCCCTGACTCTGTAGACACAAATGACTGGCAGCTATGGGTTCCGGTCCAGGCTGCTCTGGCTGATCTGAAGGATCTGAAGGATCTAGCAATCATCGTGCGGTGCCGGAATTCAATAATAAGCAAGAATCTCTGTTCGAAAGCTTGACGAGATATCCAGTTCGTAGAGGCCTTTTCTCTCTACATCCCCTACGAACGATAGTTCACCCTCTACTTGAGGAACTGCACGGTGTATCGAAATTTCAGTTGAGCCATCGAAAGGTGCTTCGAGCTCACTATTTTTTCCCCATGCAAAACGCGAGCTGGCGCCTTGAACATAATCCAGAACGGCCAGATCCTCTGGAAGATCCTCGGCAATCCGCTGGGAGAATTGTTGCAAAAGGGGCTCTGCAAGCGCATATAGCCATGCATGCTCATCAATATCTCCCATGCGCCTCAACACCCGCCCCAGCACCTGCCGGTAATGTAGTTCTGTGCGAATCCTACTGAGGTAGCAGCAGACCTGCAGTCTTGGAATATCGGTGCCCTCGCTAATCATCCCCACTGCCACGATCCAGCGATCATTGCTATTGCGAAACTTATCAATAAGGCCTTGAGCCCCGGGAGTCTGGTTTGTGACGACCAAACAATTTTCACCGCGGGCCATCAAAATAGAGGCAATCTGATTGGCGTGCCGGACGTTAGTCGCTACCACCAAGCCCGCGGCATTTGGGGTGACCTTCCGGATCTCATTTAGCCGTTCACAGCCCAATTCGATGGTCTGTTGCACGATCTCATCGTTAGAGAGTAAGTCCTCAAAATTAACGGGAGACTCAGTGAGGAGCTGGGCAATGCTGGGATAAACAACGTCCGTTGAGCTGTTACCCACTTGCTCTGTCAGTCTTATTGCATTGTTATCGATCAGCACGATACGGGGAGGACGGCATACCTTGTCTGATATCGCCTCCTCAATGCCGTAGCGAAAGTCGCAGATCAGGCGGCCCTCCGGATTTGAGTACCTTGCCAATGCGATAGCTCTCTCATCCGACCGCCAAGGTGTGCCTGACAGCGCAAGGGTATAGGCAGCTCTGTCTTGAACCCTCTGCAGAATGATCTGCCCCCAAGAATTGCTAAAAAGTGGGTCATGGCCTGCACAGTGGTGGATCTCATCGAACACTGCGAAGACTCGATATTTATCAAGCAGCCTCCAGAATTCTTCACCCTGATGATGCATGCCTTGATAAGTGGTGGCGACACCAACAGAGCCTAATAGGCCATCAAACTGGCGGTTTAACACACCTGAAAATGTATTCCTCAATCCCTCTACTACTTGGCAGGACGGAGCAAAACAGAGCACAAGATCAATCTCACCGGTGAGCAATAGTTGACGGGCGATTTCCGCCGCCATTCTACTCTTTCCTGCACCAGGGGTTGCTTGGCAAAAAAAATGCGGAGAATGCTTATAACGAGATAGAGCTGCATCAACGCATGCAGCCTGCCAAGCGCGCAGAGAGACATTCATGCGGCTAGCGACTTTAAGGTCTTCTCGACAGCCTTGAGGTGACCAAGAAGCCGAGAGCTTCGATCGCGGGCCTCAATGTAATTATCTTCAACCCAGACTTTCAGCTGTGGCATTTCATTCAAGAGCTGTTTATACCGCTCAGCCTCGCCCATGGATGTGAGCAAGTCCAACCGAATTTCTTTGGCCAACGTCTCAAGCCGTTGGGAAGGCGCCTCAAACGGTTTAAGAATACCCGCAGTAGGGCTTTGACCTTGCTGAGGGGAACAACTCATGAAATTGCAGTCGACGAGTTCAACAGAGAGAAGCTCTGGCTTGTCTAGCACGTGAAAGACCTGTCCTCGTTTTCGACGCACTTCATCTTGCCGAATCCATCCGACATGCTTCAAGCGGCGGACCTGCTCATATACATATTTCCAGAGCTCACCGAGACCGATATCTGATGGGGCTATTTTCTGAGCGTAGGCATCTCGAAGGTCGAGAGTGGTGAATCGTTGGAGTTTCCCTTCCTGGAGTAACTCGCAGATGTGCCTGTTTAACTTAAATGTAGCCGGTTTCATGCAGGCACCTAGGAATGCAAATAGCTATACAAATGCGGATTATAATCCGTCGCCACCTAGTCCGCAAACGACGGATAGTTTCGCCTTGAGTAAGTCGAGGCGGTTATGCAGCAGCTGGCAAAGGATCTCGGGCAGAACATCCGTGAGCGAAGGATATCGGTAGGCCTATCTCAAGATGCTTTAGCGCACGTATGTATGATGGATCGCAGCTATGTCGGTAGGATCGAGAGAGGCGAAGTCAACCTTACGATCGAGAAGCTCTACCGCATCGCATACCAACTGGATTGCCAACCTCACACCCTGCTGCCATACATCAGTCGTTAGAGCCCTGACTCTAGATCGACCCTTCTCTGAAGAAGCACTGAACCGATTTTCGCAAGGCTCGCCGATGGATCGAGGGGGATGCTCGCACTGGTGTTTGGGGGGCTGAAATCAGCTTGCTGCTATCCCGTAGCTGATAGCCCTGGCCTGAGTACCTAATTGGCCAGAGTGGCCCAAAAATTCGAGGTTAGAGGGCTGTGCGCGAAGGGATACTGCGCTAACCTCGCCGGATAGTAACGAGCATGTGTGCCCGTTACCGCATTGAGGAAGGAACCTGTGCGCATCGAGTCGATCACGGTATCTGGCTTTCGCTGTTTCGGCCCGAATGAGATTGCCATCCCAATCTCAGATGAGGTCACCACAATCGTTGGTCCTAACGCTGCGGGTAAAACTGCGCTTCTTCAGGCTATGTCGAAGATGTTCGGGGTCACGCGGGCGCAGCGCACCGTATCATTTTCGGATTTCCACCTCGCCCCCGGAGAGGATCCTGAGAGCCGCGATTCCAAAGAACTCTACATCGAGGCGCTTATTGCCTTCCCTGAGTTGCTGGACGGGTCTGCAACCCCAGAAACCATCGCCCCTTCATTTCGGCACATGCTGATTACGAGAGCGGCCCAAGCGCCCGTTTGCCGAATGCGGCTTGAAGCACAATGGGACGACGACGGCACGCTTGAGGGAGAGGTTTCACAGAATCTCTTTTGGATCGATAGCCTGGATAAGGAGCCCGCAGAGGACAAATACCAGCCAGTGGCTGTAACCGATCGGGGCCTTATACAACTTTATTACACTCCAGCTAGCCGGGATGCCGCCGGCCAAATCCGTGCAACTGCCGGTACCCTGGCCGCCCGACTCCTGAGGGCTATTGAATGGTCCTCCGACACTGAAGACAAAGTGCAGGAGGCGACTGAGAGCCTGACAGCCGCGTTTGAAGGCGAGTCTGCGATCACCGCAATCACCGAGGCCCTGCAAACGCGCTGGGCAGATCTGCATGACGACGCTTCCAATACCAAGCCTAGGCTCAGTCTGGTGAGCCGACGGTTTGAGGAGGTGATAAACAAGATCGCAGTCATATTTGAGCAGGGTCCTGACGGGCGAGAAAGAGGTATCGATGCCCTTAGCGACGGACAACAGTCGCTATTTTATTTTGCATTGGCCGCCGCCGTTTTTGACCTAGAGCGCGAGGTCGTTGAAGGTTCTGTAGGCGGATTTCGAGAGGATGCACTCCATATTCCCGCGCTCACACTGTTTGCCCTTGAGGAACCTGAAAACCATCTTTCACCTTACTTCCTTGCTCGAATCATCCGTCAGGTTCGATCGTTGACTGAGGCCCGCGGAGCGCAGGCCATAATTACGAGCCATTCGCCGGCAGTTCTTAGCCGAGTCGAGCCAAGCGAGGTCCGCTACTGCCGCTGCCATGCAAAGACGCGCGTTTCTACTGTGAAGCGAATTGAGCTCCCAACTGACGATGTTGAAGCCAGCAAGTTCGTACGTGGCGCCATCTTGGCCTATCCCGAGCTCTACTTCGCGCGGTTCGTCCTGCTTGTCGAGGGCGACTCCGAAAGGATCGTTCTCCCTCAACTCGCCGAGGCGCTTGATCTTCTCATCGACCCAGCTTTCGTCGCGATCGTCCCTCTCGGTGGACGACACGTCCAATATTTTTGGCGCTTACTTAAGGCCCTGGGTATTCCTCACGCGACTCTCCTCGACTTGGACCTCGGTCGTGATGGTGGGGGGTGGGGGCGAGTGAAAACAGCGATTGAGAAGCTTATTGAGTTCGGCGAACCCAAGGCCAAATTGCTAGGAAGCACAAGCGGCGTTGTATCCGACGCGTCATTTGCCAAGATGCATGAATGGAACAACTTGCCTGACCACTCCATTCTGCTGGGTTGGATCAACAGCTTGAAGCAGTACGGGGTCTACTTTTCGGCGCCGCTAGACCTTGATCTGGGCATGCTGAATGCCTTCCCCGCTGACTATGCCGCCGTGATCCCTAAAGGGGGTGGTCCACGTATGGCCGCTGACAAGGCTGCGGAGGTTGTGCTGGGGACGTCAGGTCCGGGACTTTCGGTATACACGGGACCCTATGAGAATTACCCAACATTGTTTCCGAACTATCGGTACCACTTTCTTACCCACAGCAAGCCCGCTACGCATCTGGCGGCATTGGCCCGGGTTAGTAAGGCGAGCCTGATCGCAGGAATGCCAGCAGTTCTGGCCGAAGTCGTTCGACATATTTCCAGCTCCTTGAGGCGAGACTGATCATGGCCGTTTCGTCACGCCGTATAGGTCCCGAGGACTGGAAGCCCGTAGGGGTTAAAGCTCTTGAGGCGAATGCGCTGAAGGTGGTCCGTTCCAGAAAAAATCGGTCCGTTATTGCAGGGCCAGGCGCTGGCAAGACAGAACTGCTTGCGCAGCGCGCCGCCTTTCTCCTTCAGACGGATGCGGCCTCATCCCCTCGGCGCGTTCTGGCTATTAGTTTCAAGCGTGATGCTGCGTCCAATCTGGCAGCACGCGTACGTCAGCGCTGCCACCACACCCATGCGAGCCGCTTCGACTCCATGACGTTTGATGCGTTTGCAAAAGGATTGGTCGACCGCTTCGGTCAAGCATTGCCTGACCGCTGGCGGCCAAGACCCGATTACGAGATCGCGACTCACAATGAACGAGATTTTCGTGAGTTCCTCCATGACCTTCCAACGCCGCCTGCGATAATCGGAACGAGAAATGACGTGCGTGAGATTGGGCCAAAAACATTTGAGCGCCGGCACCTGCTCGGCTTACCGCTACCTGTAGACGGATGGCCAGCCCCAACTGTCGCAGAATGGGCGGCAGATGCGTTCTGGCAACAGTCACTCCACAACGGCGGCAAAAGTGTGCTGTCTTTCGCAATGATTGGCCGTCTCGCTGAATTGCTGTTGCGAGTCAATCCGATGGCGCGGGATGCCCTGCGCCTCACTTATTCGCATTTGTTCATGGACGAATTCCAGGACACCACCAAGGTTCAGTACGATCTGGTAAGCACGATTTTTCGAGGCACAGAAACCATCGTGACTGCTGTCGGAGATAACAAGCAGCAGATCATGCGTTGGGCAATGGCGATGGATGATCCTTTCTCTGCCTTCGACGCCGATTTCGAAGGTGTCCGGACTTCGCTCTTCAACAATTACCGATCTTCGCCGGAGTTGGTACGTATCCAGCACGTGTTGGCCCAGGCGTTAGACGCACGAGCTGTACAGCCGGTATCTCAGACTGATGGCACAATTGACGGAGAAAGTTGCTCAATTCTCGATTTCGCAAGTCCGAAAATTGAAGCGCGTCAGTTGGCACGATCAGTAGCGTCATACATTGCCGATCTGAAACTGGCTCCTCGAGATTTCGTCATCCTGGTTCGACAAAAGGCAGGAGAGTATGCCGAACTTTTAGAACCTGCTTTCGCGAGCGAAAATCTGGCGCTGCGTAACGAATCTGGAATGGTCGGCAAAGTAATGCTGCAAGAGCTGATGTCAGAGGAAATCTCAAAGTTGCTGGTCACCGTTCTCCGCCTCGCAATGACTACGCGAGCTGGTGGTTATTGGTCGACCTGCCAGAATTGGCTCGCATCAATGAGGGGGATCGATGCCGATGACGCAATCAGGCAGAGTAGGCTCGCTCGTGAGTTGGATACCTATACAACCGAACTGGCTGCACGTTACTCCCATCCCCCAAAAAGCAAGGCGGCCTCACGCGCACTTGTTGACGACATCCTAAATTTCGTGGGTCCAGAGCATGTGATCCGCTCCAACCCTGCCTATGACCAGGGAACCTGGCTAGAAAAAGTGCTAGACGCGACGGCGGAACATCTTCTGTCCGCCTCGTTCCACAGTACGGACTGGTCCCACGCCCTCGACATGTACGAAGGCGTCCACGCAATTCCATTGATGACGATCCACAAGAGCAAGGGCCTTGAGTATCACACCGTCATTTTTGTCGGACTGGATGACGGCGCGTGGTGGAGTTTTTCCCAGGATGAAATTGAGGCGACAGCAGGATTTTTTGTGGCTTTCACCCGGGCCAAGCAGCGGGTCATATTTACTTACTGTGCCTCGCGTGGCACACGAACAAAAATTGCGACTCTGTACGAGCTGCTTACTAAAGCCGGAGTCCAAATTACGTCCGGATCGAATTGATGTATCTAAGCGAGACTTCAAGATAAGAGTATCGTGGCTATGAACTGTCTTCGGCAGTGCCGGCATGAGCAGGCTCGAAAATTCCACGCACCTTGAGCAATATCATTCGGCTATTATAATTAAAAGCGTGTTTAGCCCCCTAGACCACCTTTGTTGATCCAGCTGATTCAGAAATAAGGATATTTCGATGCCCGCCACAGCTTCGTTGCTGCCGACAGTTCTCTTTCTATCGCAATCTGCGCAAGTGCATGCTGCTCGTTCGAGCGGTTTTGGCGTGGATTCTCGAAAAACGCCAGAGAGTTTTTCATGAATTACTTTACCGACACTGCCGTTAACATTTTAGGCAACAGTAAGCTGCGGACGCCTCAGATCGAAGCCTACATCAAGGCCCAAGAGCATTTTGCAAGCAATCCTGAACAGGATGCGCTGATCGTGCTGCCTACGGGCACGGGCAAATCAGGGCTGATTTCCATCGTGCCGTTTGGATTGGCGAAAGGGCGTGTCTTGATCATCACCCCTGGCCTTGTGACCAAGCAGAGCATCAGGAAGACCCAGGACCTCCTGGAGGACAATTTCTGGATTAACTTTGATGTGATCTTCAGCGGAAATGACCTGCCCGTCACTTGCGAATTCAACTCGCTGACGCTCCAGCGCAACCTGGAGCAAAGCCACATCGTTTACTCCAATATTCAGCAAATTCACAGCGACCGCTCTACGTGCCTGACCAGGCGAGTCCCACCCGACTTCTTCGACCTGATCATCGTCGATGAAGGGCATCACGCGCCGGCTGAAACTTGGCAAAAGACACTTGGCTACTTCGCCAAGGCTAAAAAGCTTTTTGTAACTGGAACCCCATTTCGTGGTGACAACCAGGAAGTGCCCGGAAAGCTGATTCACACAACGCCGCTGTCTGAGGTGATGAGAGACCGCTACGTCAAATGGCTCAGAAAAGAAACGGTCAATGCTCATGAACTCTATTTCACGTTGGCTGACCAGCCTGGCGTTAGGCTGTCAAAGGAGGAAGTTCTCGGGTTCAAAGATCCTGAGTGGGTCCAGCGCAGCGTTGCATTGTCCAAGGAATGCTCACTGGACGTGATTGACCAGAGCATTTACAACCTTACCGAGCTGAAGAAAGCGTCACCTGAAGTGCCTCACAAAATCCTTGCTGTGGGCTGCAGTATTGCCCATGCCGAGGATTTACGTACCTGGTACGAGGCCAAAAATCTGAGAGCGGCGATTGTTCATAGCTACATGGAGCAGCCGGACATCGATGCAGCTTTCAGAACGATCGATAACAATCAGTGCGACGTGGTCATCTCCGTGAACATGCTGATGGAAGGATATGACCATAGATACCTTACGGTTCTTGCGCTTTTTCGACCCTATCGAAGCCTGAATGCTTTCGCTCAAATCGTCGGCCGGGTGCTACGCGCAATCCCTACAGAGGAGATCACAGCGTTCGAGATTGATAATAACGCTGTTGTGATCTACCACGAGGAAACCGGCCTGGATGCGATGTGGAGCTCGTTTCAGAAGGAGGTTGATCGAGCAAAACATCAACGCACCAAGGAATACATAATCACTGACCAGGAATACGCTCGAAAAGAGGAGTCCCTGGCGGGGGTAGGTTCCTCCGAAGCTTTTGTTAGCGATCAGGACTCCTATTTGGAAGACCTGGACTTCAACAAGATTTTCTCTAACAAGCGAGCTGAAATCGATGCTTTTGCGGCCCAGAAAGTCAAAGAGTTGCCGGGTATAGAGGGTTACGACGCTGACGTGCTTGCACAGTTGACGAACGTCATCCGTAACGCTGAGATGAAGAAAGCCGCCCAGGTCATCGACCCTACCCTCATGGAAAAGCGACCAGAGATCGCGCGGAAGCAGCTTCGAGAGATCCTTACGAAAAAGGCCCAAGATGAAGTAGCCACGCTGCTCAGCGACCTAGGGATCGACGAGAAAAACTCTACGCTTTATCGGAAATTCGCAGCTCACGTTCCGATGGCAAAGCCGAATACGCCCAACGACGGTATACTGGTGAGCTTTATCAACACCAAGCTGGCTAAGAAGTACGGCAAGGTTGCTGAGCGTGATAATAGCTCGCTTTCCGAGTCGATCGCGCACGTGGAAGTAGTCATCGCTGAACTGAGGAAAATGCTGAGATGAGCCTCGAATCTATCAAATTACTCGTTGACGAACTGACGACTCTCCATATTAGCCGAGGCGTTCAGCCTAGCGACCTCATCGACAACGTATTCGAAAATGCCTACGTCGAATCAGCATCCCGTAAGACATCGAATGGTGCGGTATTTGAGATCACTTTTCTCGAGGCCGATGATGACGACCGTCCTGTGAAAGTGGCGATGCGATACACCTACGACAGTAGTCGCCACTTGGTGCTCATCGAGCAGAAGGTCGCAGCAAAGAGATACGCAATTCAGTGGGATCGTGCAGCTTCAATACGCCAACGGGTTGAAAGACTGGAAGCGATGCTGGCCACCAGCCTTCCACAAGAGAAAGTGGCGGCCATACTTTCCACTATCCCAGATGATTTTGTGGCCATGTTCCCTCGTCTGAAGCTCGTCGCCTAGTCTGCGTATAACTGGGCATGCCGAGCTCGAAGAGTGTCCGTCCTGTGTGGCAACGAGAGTTGAGTCCGTGGAATTCAATTATTCGCGTAGAGCCTTCTCTTGACCGATTCTGATGGTCAATCGTCTGGCTTCTGATCAATAGAGTTTGATCGCCCGAGCACTCGATTCCATTCACGACATTTCAATTCGCGACATGCTGAAGGTGATCCACCGAAGCAGCGTTGTGAAACTGTCGTCATCTGTGACTCTGTCGCATAGCGAATCTCGGACCCATTTTCATCCAATAAGACGCCTCCGGCACCTCTCAACAGCGCATGACCACCCACAACATCATGCGCTGAAACAGCGTAGAGAGAGATGCCGCATATTCCGTCACCCGCGGCCACTCTTGCCAGTCTGTACGCGATCGATGGCATTGCATGGAAATGCGCTGGAGCACACAGTTCACGATTGAGTTCTGGCTTATTTACCGCTGCTGCACTGACCATGATCGTGCTCTGGTTCGAAAGCTGTTTATTCTCGAGGCGTACAGATACTGCTCGACCGTTGCGAATCAAATGGGGGTTGCCCTCAGCCCAACCGATGCAATCGGGTCGCCCCTCAGAAGTCACTGGTGCGTATACCACCCCCATCACGGGAATGGCGTTATGCAGTAGCCCCACCGATATCGCTGATCCCTTCAAGCCATTCAAAAAGTCACTGGTGCCATCGTTAGGGTCTACAACCCAACACCAAGAATGCCCTGTCAGGACGTGCCCGGTCTCTTCGCCCCAAAAGTCGCAGCCGAACAGTCTGAGAAGTTCAGGACGCAAAAAACATTCGATTTCGACATCGATTACAGCCTTGTCACCAATGCCTCGACGTCCATCTGGACGACTCCACTCGGCGGAGAGGAGAGCGCCTGCGTGTTGAACGATCTCTGTTACTTGAGCAAGTAGTTCCGAAAGATTTGGACTAGACATAATGCACCTCAAGGCTGGTAAACCGCTCAAGGAATGTCTCCAAGGCCGCTGTGGTGCATGATAGGCATGCCGGCTGCAATTCGCACCGGTCGTAGCAAATCGTCCAGCAACTGCTTCAGAAGCTCCAGGCTTGTCAGAAGCTACCCGCCCTCAAGCTTCGCACTGTCTCGTACACGCATACAAGCGGTTGATAGTGCAAGTGCTTGGTAATTCCAAATAACGCTTGTTAGGCCGATTGCTGAAGCTCATTTAGATATTCGGATATCGTGTTCAGCAACTCATTAACTGATGATGAGGAAAATCCCGCTTTTATTTCCGCTTGGGCCATTTTGACTGTTTGTAGTAACGATGAAAGGTGCTCGCTGCGGATTGCCGCCTCCACAACTTCTTTTCTGTTAGATATATCTGAGAAAGCAAGATGTATGTAGTTGTCTAAAGAATTAATGTTTGTGTGACCTGTCCACTGTTGCACCTCACGCTTGAAGGACTCAGTGTTGATTAGTAAGTTCCTGAATTCATCAGGATTGTTAAAGTCATGCTGAATAATCAATTTTATGAAATATTGAGTAATGAAGCGATGTCTGTACATGTGTGGAGATAAGCGCTCATTGATGCCCGCTAGTCCCGCCAACTCTGAGATCTCTTGTGTGATCGTATTTGGCATAAGGCCCTTTCCAGTACGTGCACTGATAAACAGCAAGCCAACGTCCTCAACTCCCAGAGATTTAATTTTTGGGAGTCGGTTAAATTCAATATAAGAAACGATGAATTTCAAATCCGGAATTGAGATGGGCAAGTATCGATGATGGATTGAGTTTCCGCGCTTTTTCGCCGTCATCAGTTTTAAGCCGATGGTTGGATCATGAAGTGCTGCATATACATCATGCGTCGTTATCGAAACCAGTTCAGAACGTCGGCAACCAGTATGGGCAAGTAGTTTAAGCATTACGAATCTACGCTTTCTGAGAAATAGGTCCTCAGTACCAGCGGCTGCGGCGATAATGGCATTAGAATGAGCTTCAGTAATCGGGAATCTTTTTTTGTCAGGAGATGGCTCAGGAAATGAACGGTGATGCCAATAGTATTTGGTGATGCGCTTTCTTCCCTTCCCAATATCTATTTCAGCTTTTCTTTTTTCAGCTTTGATCACTCCATCTTTACCTACAAACTCATCTCTACCGGTGATTTTTCCGATATAGGCCAGTAAATCGATACAATTTTTCCCTATCGTAAGTATTGAAGTTGTCGACCGAAGTGTGTGTGACGTAGACAATGATTTCTTGTCGCTAAGCAACGTCTGCATGAATAGTATAAAGAGGCTATCGGTCATTTGCGCAACATCTATAGCGTTATCCGAACAAAAACGTAGTAAATGGCTTATGTTACCTGCATAGGTTTTTAATGTTCCGCCTTTGTTATTGCGCGACAACCCTTTTCTATAAAGAGAATGCATGTAGCAATTAGAATAGTGACACCATGTGCCGTTAGGATAACGAAGCATCGGGATGTACGAAGCTGAGTTGAAAATATATGTTTGATCGGCAAGTAGCGCTAAAGGCAACTGAAAGTGCTCTGATGTCAAACGATAAAGTTTAGTCATTGGCAGTGGCCCTGGGGTGTTTCAATAGCGCGTAAATTTCCGATTGTTGTTTTTCGCAGAGTTGAATATTTACTATATTATTTGTCTTCCTGGCGTACCCTCTCGCCTGTTCCATGCTTGATTCTAATGCGATGGTGTAGCAAAGAATTTCTTCGTTGAGAAACTGTATTTCTCTCTTAAGGGCAATGACGTCATCTTTTAACGTTCTAGGTTTGTTTTGGGCGGAAATCAGAGCCTTTACTGGGGGAAATGCTTTTAGTGCCAAAATTCTTGCATGGTCCATAGCCTCAAAGCCTCCTGCAAGGAAGCAATCCGCACGGGTCTTCAACGTATTTAAAGAGCAAGGATAGATACTTTTATCCGGAGCTGAGTATCGAGATAATGAGCCTTGTGATTTTAAGAAAACTCCTATCGATGATTCCCGGTATTTGTGCGGATGAGAGGCAATATCGAGAAGCAAATTGTAAAGGTTGATTGTCGAGTGGAGTTTTTTGCTCATATTGATTTTATCAGCTTCGTTACAAGTCTATAGGTAGTTACGTCGTCTACTTTAATAAAATGCGGCTCGACAGTCAGCGAGTGGTTTTCGATGAGCGTTTCCAAGTAGGTTTCAACTTCTTGAGAATCCAGTATGGTAAATTCAGATGTTCCAAAATGTGAAAATAGAGCTGCCGCGAGTTCATTAGATACCTCTTTGTCGCCAGCCGCCAAGGAGTCTGCTAGGTAAGCAGCTTTTACACCGCGAAGTACTTCTCCAGGAGTCGCTTCAGTAATGTAATGATAGAGGTGTTCAAGATCCGCATGGCCCAAGAACCATCGTAATGTGTCAAGACCACCAAACGAATTGCCCCAAAAAAATATCATCGAAAAGCCGCGCCTAAGTTGGTGCTGGCGGAAATAAAATCTTGATCCTTCGCTGTTTCGCGGTGCCTCAATGTAGTCGCAGAAAAAATCAATACTTCTATTGTAGGCGGGCGAATGTAAGCTCTTTTTTAGTCCTTTTGCATATCTGTCAGGCGGCGCGAACAAATATGTATGTTCAGTAATAAGTTTATTTTTGAGCAGCAGACTTTGGAAGTTTTCCAATGTTTCAATAATATGAACCCCGATACTTGGAATGGGTCTCTTTAAAACTTGTTTATTGGATAAAAATCCGGACTTTGCGTTAAAAAAAACTAAATTGCGCTTTGATTCATCAAGGCACTCAAACGGCATCAGGCTTGTAAGTTCCGATTGGCGTCGCGCCATCAGTAATCCGATGATTAATTGCGCTGCGCCATAATATACTCGTAACAGTTCCCACAGCCCCTCGTTATTGCGAAGTCTCTTAAAATATTCCTGAACTTTGTTTTCTCTAAGTTCTTTAGAGAGTTTTTTGCCAGCCAGCATCTTGGAGCTGAGACTCCAGCACTGTACTCCTAATTCAGCTAAACGAGGTGCGATAGCTTTGCGAACCCACCAATCCGAATTCGGATCATTTACGCTCTCACCATACTTTGCTTGAGCAGCAATAACAGCAGAAGCAGATTGGAAAATGTCATCCCCGTACTCGTAAATAAAATCGATAGCCTTCTGCAGAGCGGGTAATAGGATGCTCGGCCTCAATGTCTTAAACCGCATGGTTTGCGCTAAATTTAGGTGCGCTTTCAAAGAACTCAAACTGAGCGTAGTAAAAGCATGACTGGGAATTTCAATTCCTAATTCTGGAAGTTTGTTTATCGCCATAAAAGTTGCATAATATTTGGTAAACTGTCGATCTGACATCGAGTCTTCATTTGCCGCGCGAACGCTAACTACATTGTACTCAGTTGTCATCCCTGGATAAGGGGCCAGATTTAGCTCAGGTAAAGCACTTTTTATAGCGCCCCCCACAAGGGTATTTTTATAGATGTGTGATGCCAGTCGAGTGATGCTTACCGATAACCTGTACCCTGAGCTAAGAATGGGGCTGTAATAATCGTTCTCGTGTAGCCATATTTTGACTTTAAGAGTTTCGCTTGGCGTAAGGCCATACGCTGTTTCATTTTGAATCATTAAAAAATAGAGATCGGGATTTTTTTCAGCGAAACGTAAGACAATCTGATCGCTACACTCACTGGATCTTCTTAGGAAATCGACCACGGTTTGCCGCCAGTTATAGACCCCTTCGGCAATTTTCTCCGAACTCGACAACTGATAAAAAAACGATGCGACATCGTTTTCTGTTAGAAGATTCAATCCATGGCTGGCGAGCTTAAGGCGCGAACTGTTTAGCAAAAGGTAGTCAATGATGTTTATCGCTCTTCGCGTGTTAGCGTACGCGGTGATACTGCCTGGTTTTACCCCTTGATTTAAATTTTGGGTATTCTGAACGGTTATCCAGTTTTTGAACAATTGCAGTAATTTTTTGTTTTTGGGGTCGGAAAGTTTAGACCCGTCCTCGAGCTCTAAGTTGAAATTTATACAAAATCTATGCCCGCGCGCGAAATCAAAGCACCATATATTTGAATCAAAGTCCGAGGTCAACCATTCGCTTTCAAACCGAGTTTTCTGGGAGGGGAACATTTCCTCCAGAAAGGCCAACGCGTGAATGTTTTCTTTCGCGCTCATTTAAATGGTTATCCCTAGTTTATTTTTAGCGTTAGAGAGTGCAAACTGAATGTCTGGTCGATCACTGAGGCATGAGTCAACGTGAGTGATTATTTTAGAGCTGAGATCTCTCCAAAGACTTGATTGTAAATGACTGCTGGATTTGTACCTTGAATCATTAAGCTTTAATAGTTCTTCAAAAATTTGTTCATTCAGTGATACCAATATAGAGCTGTCGGGCCGCGCCTCGCTAAAGCGAGTGTTTGATTCCTCAGGGGGTAGTTTTATCGAGTGGTTTAATAAAAACTCCTCAACCTGTTCTAAGCTGTCAAAACCTGAAGCCTTCAGTTTGTAAGGGCTCCCATCCATCGCTTCGATAATTATTCCTGCTTGAAAAATTCTAATCCATCGATCCTGAAAGAAATCCCAAATGGGTGCTGGGAGATAGCGTGCTAACAACGATGGATCAAATGATTTATGGCCAAGAGCTTCGGACATTTTTTTTGCGCTTTTTGATTCTAAATAGATCATTACTCCAGCGGTCGCGCGAACTGTGGAGAGATTAGCGCGTTGTGCGAGGTACGTAGCGTCAGCATGATTTAGGTTTGTGTATTTCTTTAAGCCGGATACGAGTCTTTCTATGGGGATGGGCGAAGTGGTAACCGAAGCTAACTTTGGTCGCTGAAATTTGCCGAAGCTTCTAACTGCAGATAATAATAAATATCTGTAATTATCGTCTCCAATAGATTGTAGGTATCGTCTTCCGTAGTCGGTGACATCGATTATTTGTTGAACAAGATATGCACCGTACTCGCAAAGGCTAATCACCTGCTCAGCTTCACGGTGCCCTCTACGGAGTTTATACCCAACTAACTGATACCCGTTGTCGGTTCGGATGAAACCAATTTTTTTTCCATGCTCATCATATATCTCCAAGTTTTCCAAGAAGCCAACGGTAATTTTTGGATACAAACTTACGAGTAGTAGGCAATGTGGGTACAATGAGCCTGTTGTTGCTAATCCTAGCTCATATGCTGTTTCTGCAAATGGCGAAGCAAAAATTTGGACAGCTCGCTCCATTATATATGAATAGGAGTGATCTTCGATATTTCGTGCTGCATTAGCAAAGCATGCTGGATTATTGCGATCTCTCATCCATTGAATTTGGCCGCCCTCTTTTTCTCCAAGTCCACCGATCCGGCGGAGTTTTCCATTAGGTGATTCTCGTAACCGACGATTTAGTCTGGCCTCTAGATCTGCCACCTCAGCTTTAGCCCAGGTTGTTAAGTCATTCATTGATGATGTTAGATTATCAAAAATATTGTAGATGGCCGCTTGGTCTGTCACCTCTAGTGGAATATCGTGCAATAATTTTGAATGAACCAGCGTTCCGTCATTTCCTGTGCTGATTCTGGAGGCCGCATTGTTATACAGTCTCTTTGGTAAAACGGGTAATCCAGCATATCCCCCACTTAGTACTGATGCCGGAATGAGTTGGTTGCGTACGAAAGCTGAGAATTGCACGTTCCAGGCCGATGCGATGGTGCTTAATTTCTGGCCTTGTCCGCTATCATATGCTGTTGTAACGTAATACTTTACAAAACGATCCCAGAATTCATTCATGAATACGTCTGAAGTTAAGTGTGTAGGTGTGATATCTGATGGTTGAGCCTCTATAAAATCTCCTAGATACGATAGCAATGGCATTGCTCGATAACGCCTTCCTGAAAGGAAGATATGAGTTTCAGAATAGAGTTTCCTTGTAAATTCTGCACCAAGCTTTCGGTAAAATGCCCATAAGGGAAGAAAATGCGTCCCTCCAGAAACGTTCTGCAACGGCCACCCTCGCCAATATTCTATTTTTTTCGGGCATTGCTCTAAGCCATTCAACACATTTAGGTATTTGTCTATTGCTTCGATGGTCAGAGGAAATGAGTAATCTTTTTTGGTGGGGTATATTGCTGATAGGAAAGGAATTACTGATATAAAAAACTTCGCTCGTTGGGATCGAAGTGACGGAGCCGTTTCAACATGTTGTTCTGAATATAAAAAACCCAGAAAGCCTTCCGCCATTTTTCGGAATTTCGATTGCGATCGCGGAGTTACCAACTGACGGGTTATCTGGAGGTAGCACTCAAAGCTCTTCAGCGTAATCTGCACCACCGATGAACATAGCCGACCACGGCTCGACATTGCGTCGCTAAATATTGCCCTTTGGTGTTCATCCAGCTGCTCAAACGGGTAATGATCATAGTGGACTCCATTTGAGAAGATTGGTAACGATTCTACGGACGGAAATGCCATGGTAAACCCTTGATCTGACGGTCTAAATTCGATTTTTGACAGCCAAACCTAAAAAGTCAAAATATCAACTCATCCAAAAACAGCACGCCATGGTGCGCCAGGGTGATTTCCCCTGGCTGCGGTTTCGACCCACCGCCCACCAATGCCGGCCCTGACGCCGAGTGGTGCGGCTGGCGGAACGGCCGGTGCGGCCAGTGGCTCAGTGGGGCGAGACTGACCACTGACTGAATGGCCGCCACTTCGAGGGCCTCCTGTTCGCTCAGCGGTGGCAGCAAACCGGGCAGGCGGCTGGCGAGCAAGGTCTTGCCGGTACCCGGTGGCCCACTGAACAGCAGGTTATGTGCGCCCGCTGCGGCAATCAGCAATGCCCGCTTGGCCGCCAGTTGGCCCTGCACTTCGCTCAAGTCCGGGTATGGCTTGTTCAGGTACTGCAAACCATCGGATTTGTAGGGCTCAATCGGCACATGCCCATTGAGGTGCGCCACCACCTGCAGCAAGTGATCCACGGCAATCACTTTCAAACCCGACGCCAGGCACGCTTCCTCCGCGTTCGCCCGCGGCACTATCACCGTGCGCCCGGCCTTGCGCGCCGCTAAAGCAGCCGGCAACACACCTTTCACTGCGCGCACTTCACCGGACAACGCCAACTCACCCAGGCATTCCACGTCATCGAGCATCAACGCCGGCACTTGCACACTGGCGGCGAGGATCCCCAACGCAATCGCCAAATCAAAACGCCCGCCGTCCTTGGGCAGGTCGGCGGGCGCGAGGTTGAGGGTGATACGGCGCGAGGGGTATTGCAGGGCGCAGTTGAGTATGGCGCTGCGCACGCGGTCCTTGCTTTCCTTGACGGCGGTTTCGGGTAAACCCACCAGGGTCAAGGACGGCAAACCATTGGCCATGTGCACCTCGACGGTGACGGCAGGGGCTTCTACGCCGACCTGGGCGCGGCTGTGGACGATAGCGAGGGACATGCTCGTTCCTTGAAGTGGGAGGCCGCTTCCTGCGGTTTTTCAAGGGTAGACGAGGTGGAGAAGGGCGAGGCGGGGAGGTTTTACAGAACGTATCCAGAGCAAAGGTGGGAGAGGACTGGCCCCTTCCCACACTGATCGCATTTATTCAGCCGCAGGTGTCAACCGCGCTTCCAGCTCCGCGACTTTAGCCTCCAGACTCTCCAGCCGCGCACGGGTGCGGGCGAGCACTACCATCTGGCTATCAAATTCTTCCCGGCTGACCAGATCAAGCTTGCTGAAACCACTTTGCAGCAAAGCCTTGAACTGACTTTCGATTTCATTGCGGGGCAGCGGGGTTTCGCCGCTGAACAGGCGAGAGGCGTGGCCGCTCAGGGCGTCGAGGAGGTCTTTGGGCGCGAGCATGGGAAATATTCCGGAAAACTGTTGGCGGGCAGTGTATCACGCAGCGTCTATAGTCTTTTTCACGGCCTGCGGCGCACGCTTTTCGCGCATCGGGCCGGGCGGCGACGCACTGTTTTCGTGCGCATTGCAGCCGCCAAGTAGCCCCGTGGGTGGGGTTAAGTGGGCAAAGGACTGATTTCAGTGATTTTTACGGAGCTGGCAAGGTTTCTGCTTAGACGATCATGACCCATGCACTGATGCAGTCGCTGTGACGAATGCAGTGCGCCGACGGATCAGGGGTACAGGTTTCGTCACCAGTGGTTCGCTGGCGTCCCAATGGCAACTGCCCTTGCGACGATGCGTTACAAAGCCAGGCACTGCGCTTAGACTTGAGACGGGTTTGTTTTCCTGGGGCAAGTCCACCAATTCGGGAGAGAGTTTTCATGAAGCTAGTCACTGCCATCATCAAGCCGTTCAAGTTGGACGATGTACGCGAGTCGTTGTCCGAGATCGGCGTGCAGGGCATTACCGTTACTGAGGTCAAGGGCTTCGGTCGGCAGAAGGGTCACACCGAGCTGTATCGCGGCGCGGAATACGTAGTCGATTTCCTGCCGAAGGTGAAGATTGATGTCGCCATTGACGACAAGGATCTTGACCGGGTTATCGAGGCGATAACCAAGGCCGCCAACACCGGCAAGATCGGTGACGGCAAGATCTTCGTGGTCAATCTGGAACAGGCTATTCGCATCCGTACCGGCGAAACCGATACCGACGCAATCTAAGCCGCCAAACCCCAACGCCCCAGGAGAAAACAATATGACTCTGCGTAAATTCGCAGGGCTCGGAGCCCTGTTGTCCATCGTAATGCCAAGCCTGGCCATGGCGGCAGACGAAGTGGCTGCTCCAGTCCTCAACTCCGGCGACACCGCCTGGATGCTGACCGCCACCGCACTGGTGCTGTTCATGACCATCCCCGGCCTGGCGCTGTTCTACGGCGGCATGGTCCGCTCCAAAAATATTCTGTCGGTGATGATGCAGTGCTTCGCCATCACTGGCCTGATCAGCATCCTGTGGGTCGTCTACGGCTACAGCATTGCGTTCGATACCACCGGTATGGAACAGGGTGTCGTCAATTTCAATTCCTTCTTCGGCGGCATGGGCAAGGCGTTCCTGGCGGGCGTGACCCCGGCCAGCATCACCGGGCCTGCGGCGTTGTTCCCGGAAGCGGTGTTCATCACCTTCCAGATGACCTTCGCCATCATCACCCCGGCGCTGATCGTGGGTGCCTTTGCTGAGCGCATGAAGTTCTCCGCGATGCTGATCTTCATGGGCATCTGGTTCACCCTGGTCTATGCGCCCATCGCGCACATGGTCTGGAGCGGCAACGGCGGCCTGATGTGGGACTGGGGCGTGCTGGACTTCGCTGGCGGCACCGTGGTGCACATCAACGCCGGTGTGGCTGGCCTGGTGGCGTGCATCGTGCTCGGCAAGCGTAAAGGCTTCCCGACCACCCCAATGGCACCGCACAACCTGGGTTACACCCTGGTGGGCGCGGCAATGCTGTGGATCGGCTGGTTCGGCTTCAACGCCGGTTCCGCTGCCGCCGCCAACGGCACTGCCGGCATGGCGATGCTGGTCACTCAGATCGCTACCGCTGCTGCGGCGCTGGGCTGGATGTTCGCCGAGTGGATCACTCACGGTAAGCCAAGCGCACTGGGCATCGCCTCGGGCGTGGTGGCTGGCCTGGTGGCCGTTACACCGGCCGCCGGCACCGTTGGTCCAATGGGCGCCTTGGTGATCGGCCTGGTGGCGGGTGTGGTCTGCTTCTTCTGCGCGACCAGCCTCAAGCGCAAGCTCGGCTACGACGACTCCCTGGACGCATTCGGCGTGCACGGGATCGGCGGTATCGTCGGTGCGATCCTCACGGGTGTGTTCGCAGCCCCTGCATTGGGCGGTTTCGGCACCGTGACTGACATCGCAGCCCAAGTCTGGATCCAGTGCAAAGGTGTCGGCTTCACCGTGATCTACACGGCCATCGTCACCTACGTCATCCTCAAGGTACTCGACATGGTCATGGGCCTGCGTGTTACCGAAGAGGAAGAGGCTGTCGGCCTCGACCTGGCGCAACACAACGAACGCGGCTACAACTTGTAAGTACGCGTTAAAAAGATGCCCGGCTTGCCGGGCATTTTTTTGCCTGGCGTTTGTCAGTCGTAAGAGGCTGTGCGGTTTTTTACGCTGACTTTGTGATCGGGCGCACGCGGCACTTTTCACCGTGCGAATGTCTTACAGGCATGTAGGCGTATTCGACACTTTGTTTTTTCCCTGAGCGCGCTAGAATGCGCGCCGATGGGCGGAGAACTGTATGTGGCAACAGACCCTGATTACCCTGCGGGCCAAGCCCCGGGGCTTTCACCTGGTGACCGATGAGTTGCTTGCCGGCTTGCCTGAATTGAAGGCGTGCCGTGTGGGCCTGTTGCACCTTTGGTTGCAGCACACCTCGGCCTCGTTGACCGTCAACGAGAATGCCGACCCGGCGGTTCGCCGTGACTTCGAACGTTTCTTCAACGCGCTGGTGCCGCAAGGCCGTGCCGGGTTCGAACACAACGACGAAGGTCCGGATGACCTGCCGGCGCACTTCAAGGCCAGTCTCCTGGGCTGCCAGCTGAGTTTGCCGGTCAAGGCCGGCCGCTTGGCGATGGGGACCTGGCAAGGTGTTTATCTGGGCGAGCACCGTGATCATGGCGGTGCTCGTAAAGTCCTCGCCACCTTGCACGGTGATGGGGCATAAGCCACTGGTTATCCAGTGGATGTTGATTTTTCCCCGGCGACCTCGACAGAGGGCGAAGCTGGGCTATAACTAATCTGCTTTTCGCAAGTCATGAGGTAGAACATGAGCGACGATGATCTGGAAAACGACGAACTCGAAGTAGGTGACGAAGACGACACCGAAGAAGGTCTTGAAGCTGCAGCGGAAGACGTTGCGGACGACGACGGTGGCGATGATGCACCTGCCCCGGCGGCCAAAGGCAAAGCCAAGGCAGCTGTTTCGGTAGATGAATTGCCGAGCGTTGAGGCCAAGAACAAAGAGCGCGATGCCCTGGCCCGTGCGATGGAAGAATTCCTCGCTAAAGGCGGCAGAGTGCAGGAAGTCGAGGCTAACGTGGTGGCGGACCCACCCAAGAAGCCGGATAACAAGTACGGCAGCCGACCTATCTGAGGTCAGTCACCTGCTTGCTGAAAGAGCCCGCCGTCGCTGCGGGCTTTTTCATGCCCGTGAGCTTTGTGATTATCCAAATGTGGGAGGGGGCTTGCCCCTCCACATTTGGATCTCCAGTGTTACTGCCAACTGCGTAGCAGTGCTGGTAATTCGGTCAGGCTGCGAATCTGCGCATCCGGGTGCTTATCGCCTTCCCAGACCTTACCCGTCGGGTTGAACCACACCGCCCGCAACCCAGCCTGCTGCGCGCCGGCGATGTCATCGCCCGGATGGTCGCCAACATGCACCGCCGCACTGGCGTCCACGCCGCCTCGCTGCAACGCCTCTTGAAACAATCGCGCATCCGGTTTGGCAATCCCGATATCTTCAGCGCGCAGGGCGAAATGGAAATAATCCGCCAGGCCAACACGCTGCACATCGGCATTGCCGTTGGTGATCACGCCGAGCAGGAAGTGCTGGCGCAGGGCCTTGAGCATCGGCTCGGCTTCCGGAAACACGCTGATCTGGTGGCGGGCGTGAATGAACGCTTCGAAGCACACATCGGCCATCTCCGTGGCTTGCGGCTGTGGATATCCGGCCTCCTCGAAGGCGTGCATCAGCACCCGGTGGCGCAACACGCTGATGCGGTGCTTGAGCTCCGGATGACGTTGCAGGACCTGTTGGCGCAGGCTGGCGAAATGCTCCAGCGGCAGGTCGCCGACCTTGGAGGCATGCACGGCCAGCCATTCGCGCATCGACGCTTCGGCGCTGATGATGACGGGTACGTTGTCCCAGAGCGTGTCGTCCAGGTCGAAGGTGATCAGCTTGATACTCATGAGTCGCCGCCCTTGATGCGTTTGGCCCTTGGATGGGCGCTGTCGTACACCGTTGCCAGGTGTTGGAAGTCCAGATGGGTGTAGATCTGAGTGGTCTTGATATCGGAGTGGCCGAGCAGCTCCTGCACGGCGCGCAGGTCCTGGGATGACTCCAGCAGATGGCTGGCAAAGGAGTGCCGCAGCATATGCGGGTGCAGGTTCTGCCCCAGTTCGCGCTCGCCGGCGGCTTTGACCCGTACCTGAATCGCCCGTGGCCCCAGGCGCCGGCCTTGCTGGCTGATAAACACGGCGTCGTCCGCCGGGTTGGTCAGCGCCCGCAGCGGCAGCCAAAGTTGCAGGGCTTCGCGGGCCTTTCTGCCTATCGGCAGCACGCGGGTTTTGCTGCCCTTGCCGAGTACTTGCACCAGTCCGTCCGCCAGGTCCAATTGGTCCAGGTTCAGGCCGGTCAGTTCCGACAGGCGCAGGCCCGAGGAATAGAACAGCTCCAGGATTGCCTGGTCGCGGTGGGCGAGGAAGTCGTCTTCCACGGCGCCGTCGAGCAATTGCAGGGCGCGGTCGGTGTCCAGGGTCTTGGGCAGGCGCCGTTCGCCCTTAGGCGCCGACAGGCCGTTGGCAGGGTCGTGATCGCACAGGCCTTCGCGGTTGAGGTAGTGATAGAGCCCGCGCACAGCCGACAGCAGGCGCGCCAGGCTGCGCGAGGACTGGCCGGCGTGGTGCAGGCGTGCGATCAGGCTGCGCAGGTTCTGGATATCCAGGGCCTTCCAACTGGTGACCTGCTGTTTTTCGCAGTAGGCCAGGACCTTGTTCAAGTCCCGTCGGTAGGCTTCCAGCGTATGGGGCGACATCTGGCGCTCGTTGCGCAGGTGAGCGCAGTAAGCGTCCAGTTGCCGTTCCATGGCTAGCGCACCGCGCGCAGGGCAGTGGTAAAACGCGGCAGAACGCGACCCAGCACTTCGGCGATATAGGTCAGGAACAGCGTGCCCACCGAGCTTTTGTAGTGCGCAGGATCACGGCTCGCGATGGCCAGCACGCCATGCAAACCTTGGTGGCTGAGGGCGACCACTGCAGTGGAACCGATCTCCTTGCGTTGTTCGGCGCCAAACAGGAAGTCCAGTTCGTGCTCGCGCAGGGTGCCGCTGATGCTCTTGCCCTCGGACAACAGGCCGCCAATCGCGGTCTGCGCGTCGCTGCCGCTGACCCAGCGGCCCACCGGCATCGGGTTGTCGCTGAACAGGATCAGGCTGACAAATGGCACTTGGAAGTCCTGGCGCAGGCTGTCTTCTACCGCGATCACGGTTTCTTCCAGGCTGGTGGCGTCCATCAGGGCAAGAATCAGGCGACGGGTCTTGTCGAACAGGCGGTCGTTGTCGCGGGCGACGTCCATCAGGTGCGAGAGCTTGTGACGCATCTCGATATTGCGCTCGCGCAGGATCTTCATCTGTCGTTCCACCAGCGACACGGTGTCGCCGCGCTGGTGGGGGATGCGCAACGCCGGCAGCAGTTCTTCGTGCTCGACGAAGAAATCCGGATTCGCCTCAAGGTACGCCGCGACAGCAGCGGCCTCCAGACTTTCGCTCGGGGTTGCGGGTGCGGGTACTTGAGGCTTATCGGTCATTAGCTGGGCTCACTCATAGACGGACCTGTCCTTCGTATACACGCGAGGCCGGCCCGGTCATCAGCACCGGGTGGCCAGGGCCTGCCCATTCGATGGACAGGCGTCCACCGGGCAGGTCGATCAGCAGCGGCGAATCCATCCACCCCTGGCTGATCGCGGCGACGCAGCGGCGCAAGCACCGGTGCCGCACGCCTGGGTTTCGCCGGCGCCGCGTTCCCATACACGCAATTGCGCACGGGAACGGTCGATCACCTGCAGGAAACCCACGTTGACCCGCGCCGGAAAGCGCGGGTGGTGTTCGATCTTCGGCCCCAGTTCATGCACGGGGGCATTGTTGATGTCGTTGACCCGCAGTACGGCATGGGGGTTGCCCATGGACACGGCGGCGATGTCCACCGACTGGCCGTCCACGTCCAGCGCGTAGCTGACGGCCTGCTCGGTGGCCTGGAACGGAATATCCGCCGGCACCAGGCGCGGCGCGCCCATGTTGACGCTGATCTGGCCGTCGCTGCGGATATCCAGTTCGATCACGCCGCTCTTGGTCTCGACGCGGATCTGGCGCTTGGCGGTCAGGCGCTTGTCCAGCACGAAACGTGCGAAGCAGCGTGCACCGTTGCCGCACTGCTCCACTTCGGAACCATCGGAGTTGAAGATCCGGTAACGGAAATCCACCTCCGGGTTGCTGGGTGCCTCGACAATCAGCAACTGATCGAAACCAATCCCGGTATGTCGGTCGCCCCACTGTTTAGCGTGCTTGGGCAGGATGTGCGCGTGCTGGCTGACCAGATCGAGGACCATGAAATCATTGCCCAACCCGTGCATCTTGGTAAAACGCAGCAGCATGGCTTACTCCGGCAGCAGGCTTTCGCCAGCATACAACTCGGCTACCGTCTCGCGGCGACGCACTTCAAACGCTTGATCACCGTCCACCAGCACCTCGGCGGTACGGCCGCGGGTGTTGTAGTTGGAACTCATGACAAACCCGTAGGCACCGGCCGAATGCACGGCCAGCAGATCGCCTTCTTCCAGGGCCAACTGACGATCCTTGGCCAGGAAGTCACCGGTTTCGCAGATCGGGCCGACGATGTCATAGGCGCGGGCTTCGCTGTCGCGAGGCGTCACGGCGGTGACATTCATCCAGGCCTGATACAGCGCCGGGCGGATCAGGTCGTTCATCGCCGCGTCGACGATGGCGAAATCCTTGTGTTCGGTATGCTTGAGGTACTCGACCTGGGTCAGCAGCACGCCGGCGTTGGCGACGATATAGCGGCCCGGCTCGAACATCAGCGTCAGGTCGCGGCCCTCAATGCGCTCACGCACGGCCTGGATATAGTCGGCGATCAGCGGCGGCTCTTCATCGCGATACCGCACGCCCACGCCGCCACCGAGGTCGATGTGGTGCAGGTAGATGCCGCACTCGCCGAGGCGATCGATCAACGCCAGCAAGCGGTCGAGGGCATCAAGGAACGGCGGCAGGCTGGTCAGCTGCGAGCCGATATGGCAGTCGACACCCAGCACTTCCAGGTTTGGCAGCTGGGCGGCGCGGATGTACACATCTTCGGCGTCGGCAATGGCGATGCCGAACTTGTTCTCTTTGAGACCGGTGGAAATGTACGGGTGGGTGCCAGCATCGACGTCCGGGTTGACGCGCAGGGAGATCGGGGCGCGAACGCCCATCTCGGCGGCTACGACTTGCAGGCGCTCCAGCTCGTCGGTGGATTCGATATTGAAGCAACGCACACCGACTTCCAGGGCGCGGCGCATGTCTTCGCGGCTCTTGCCGACGCCGGAGAACACGATCTTGTCAGCCTGGCCGCCAGCCGCCAGTACTCGCTCCAGCTCGCCACGGGACACGATGTCAAAACCAGCGCCCAGACGCGCCAGGACATTCAGTACACCCAGGTTGGAGTTGGCCTTGACCGCGTAGCACACCAGGTGCGGTACGCCGTCCAGCGCGTCGGTGAAGGAGCGGTATTGCGCTTCGATGTGAGCGCGGGAGTACACATACGTCGGGGTGCCAAAGCGCTGGGCAATCGCGGACAGCGCCACGCCTTCCGCGAACAGCTCGCCGTCCCGGTAGTTAAAAGCGTCCATGATTTTCCCTTAGTAAGTGTCGTGCTTGTGCGCTTTTGCCGGTTTTTGCGACGATTGCGCCTGTTCGTTCGGGTCTTTGCTGTCATCGGGCAGGTACAGCGGGCCTTTTTGACCACAGGCACTAACGAGGCAAGCGACCGCGACGAGCGCAGCAAGGGAAGAGATCAGGCGCTTCATGGCGAAATCCTTGAATATGCATTAATTGCGCCCGAGTATACCGACCACCCGCCAGCTTGCCTATGCGCTGAAATACCCGTCCGGCGGGGGTTTGCCGACACGAAGGTGAAGCAGGCTACGCTGGCAGAGGATATTTCGTACCGTCACCGGTAACGAAATCGGTATCCTTTGCAATCGGCGAAGCTCGCCCGTATCGTGCGGCGCTTGAGCAAAACCAGACACTTTTGAGGTTGCCACAATGAGTTTGACCGAAGCCCGTTTTCACGACCTGGTGGATGCCACGCAGGAGAAGCTGGAAGATATTTTCGACGACAGCGATCTGGACGTGGACCTGGAAAACTCGGCGGGCGTGCTGACCGTCAAGTTCGAGAGCGGCCAGCAGTTGATCTTCAGCCGTCAGGAACCGCTGCGTCAGTTGTGGCTGGCGGCGCGTTCCGGTGGTGTTCACTTCGACTACGACGAAGAAAGCGGCAAATGGCAGTGCGACAAGAGTGAAGAGCTGCTGGGCGAGATGCTCACGCGCCTGGTCCAGGAATATACCGGCGAAGAGCTGGATTTCGACGAGATCTGACCGTGACCCAGCCTGCACCTGTCCGCCCGCCCAAGCCGCTGTTCAGCAATGTCAGCCCGGCGGTGCCGTCACCTTGTATCAGTTTGTGTCGCCTGGACGAGCAAAAAGTCTGCCTCGGCTGCTTTCGCCACGTCGAAGACATCCGCGAATGGCGCTCCGCCGACGATGCCCGGCGCCGGGTGATCTGTGCCGAGGCCGAGCAGCGCAGGGCGCACGCCTGAGGCTGTCTTGTTTATTTATGACGCTGTGGTAGTGTCCGGGTACGCCTCAACTCACCGAGGCCCGTGAGAACCCCGCCTTTTTTTGGCGGGGTTTTGCTTTTTTGTGCAGAAAAAAGGAGTCTGCCTGAATCATGACCACCGCACCGTCCATCATCCTCACCCGTCTTGACGTGCAGCGTCTGGAGCAATTGATCGACCGCTTGGGCGACGCAACTCCCGGCGTCGAAGCGTTGCAAGCCGAACTCGACCGCGCCGAAGACGTGGTTGGCCACGATGAAGTGCCTGCGGGTGTCGTGACCATGAACTCCAGCGTGCATTGCCGTGAGCAAAGCAGCGGCAAGGACTATCACCTGACGTTGGTTTATCCCAAAGACGCCAATGCAGACGCCGGCAAGATCTCGATCCTGGCCCCCGTGGGCAGCGCGCTGCTCGGCCTGCAAGTGGGCCAGCACATCGACTGGCCGGCCCCGGGTGGCAAGACCCTCAAGCTTGAGTTGCTCAGCGTTGAAGGCCAGCCAAAAGATGGCGGCGCCTTTGCTCTCTAAATCTGGCTCAGCGCCTCGTTGAGCGACAGCTCCAGCTCGGCCTTGTAACGCAGGTAAAGGTTGCTCGGGCTCTGCACATCGCCGAGCAGGCCCGACAGATCAAGGTCGGTGATGTAGCAGCGGTAGCGTTCGGTTTCCCGGCGCTGCCCGACGATCTCCTGGGCGACCACGGCAAATAGCTGGTCGCCGAATTCCAACTCGGAAAACTCCCGCTGATTGCAGTACAGGGTAATGCCCACCTGCCCCGGTGCTGCCTTGCCAATAATCGCCTGCACGTCGTAAAACGGTTTGTTCGTCGGGTTGTGCGGCGCCGGGCGGGGCTCTATGCCGCGTGCGCGGCCGCTTCCTGACGGCAATACTTGGTAGTACAACGTCTGCGCCGCGCCCAGCGGTTGTTGCGTGTCCAGCGGCGACAACGCATCCCGACGGTAGATGATCGATTGCAGGAAGCGCTGCAACGGCGCCAACAGGCTCTGCTCGTCATGAAACGGCAGGCGCTGTTGCCACAGTGCGTTGAACTCATCCAGCACATACAGCTCGGCGAAACCTTCATTGACCCGATAGAAGACCTGCACGCAATCGGCCATGCCCATGGGCAACAGCAGCGCCAAGTCGTGGTCTTCCAACGCCATGGAATCCAGATGCAAGGGGCTGTAGCTGGCCAGCTCTTCACTGAGGTAGGCGATCAGCGCGTCCTGGGTTGCCAGTGACACATGGGTGGCTTGGCCCGGCATCAACTCCATCACGTGGTAGTGCTGCTGGACTTGCAGCAAGTAGCGGTGATTGGACTGACCCATCAGCAGGTTCTGCGCGGTGTCGAAGATTTCTTCCACGCGCTGGGCAATGAATTGCGCACGGTTGTGACAGAAGCAGCGCACCCGCAGCCGTGGCAGGTGGTCCGGCGGCAGTTGATTGAGGTAGTCGCGCAGGCAGTCGAGCAAGGCGTGCGGGCCGTCGTAGCGGCTGACCATCACCTCGTTCCAGCTGTTGAGCGTGACCTGGTCCAGGGTCAGCACCAGGTTATCGCGTACCCCGGCATAGCTCAGGGAGTCGGTGCGCTCGGTGGTCATCAGGATATTCAGGTCGCGGTGATGCTTGAGCGGGTCGACGCCGACGTTGATCAGCAGCAACACCTCCTCGGGCACCGCCGAGCGCAGCAGGCTGATTTCATCGACGCTGGTCAGGGGCAGGGCGACGGTCTGTTGCAGGCTGCCCAGCAGGTTGAACAGCTCGAATTCGGTCATGTCGCTGGTGCCGGGGTGCAACGCCAGGCGCGTGCTGCTGTCGATCACGCCATTGCGATGGCACCAGGTGAGCATCTCCAGCAGATCGCGGCTGCGCTTGATCGGCGCGAAGTGTTCCCATTCCAGCGCGGTGAGGTTGCCGTTGTACAGGCCCCAGTGGTGCTGGCCCGGTTCCTTGCGGTTGGGCGACTGCACCAGGGTCAGGGTGTCTTCGGCCAAGTCCGGGGCAATGCCGGGGTTGATGAACTCGACCTTGCCGGCCTTGCGCTCAAAGGCGGCGTACAGGCGCCGGCCCAGCACATTGAGATCGCGCTTGTTGATCAGGCTGACGGTCTGTTCGGTACGGGCAAACTGGGTCAGGAAGCGATAGCTGTAGTTCAGCTCGCTGACCAGCGCACGGCGCTCTGACGCCACCTGGCGCACTTTCCATTGGCTGCGGCTGTCCAGCAGGGCCAGTTGACGCTGGTCCCAGCCCCACTCGTGGGCGAGGCGCTCCAGCAGCAGTCGCTGCCAACTGGTGCTGCGTTGGCCGGCGGTGAGTTTGCGATTGACCTTCAGGTACAGCGCACGGCGCACCAGCTCCAGGCGTTCCGGCTCGTTGCGGGCCTTGAGGTATTCCTCAATGCGGCGGTACACCACGATGTACGGGTCCAGCTCATCCAAGTCCATCTGGTTGGCGAACACCGCACGCTTGAAGCGCAGGCTCAGGCAGTGCACGTTCGGGTGCTCGCTGGCGTAGACCTCAGTCAGCAGCAGCTTGAGCACTGATTTGTAGGGCGACTCGATGCCTTTGAACAGTTGCCACAGCCCGGCTCCAATGAATTCGCCGGGGGGAATATGCGCGAGGTGGCCCAGGTCGAGGGTTTCATCGGCCCGAATAAACCGCTTGGAAAGTAGCGTATGGGTGAATTCGGCGTAACGGGTTTCTTCGTATACCGGCACCAGCCACCAGATCGGCGTGCGCCCGGCGAGCCAGATGGCGGTGCGGTAAAACTCGTCCAGCAGCAGGTAATGCTGGGTGGTACCGCAGTCGTCGGAGCTCAGCTGGGTGTCGCGTTCACCGAGCACAAAGCGCGTCGGCTCGATCAGAAAGAAGTGCGCCTCGGCGCCCATGGTCAGGGCCCAGGCTTCCAGCAACTGGCATTTCTTGCGCAGTTCGGCCTGCTCGTTTTCGCTCAGGTCGGGAGCGTGGCAGACCCACACGTCCATGTCGCTCTGATCCGCCTGGGCGAGGGTGCCAAGGCTGCCCATCAGGAACAGGCCATGGATCGGCTTGGGCTGATTGACCGGGCGTGGCTTGTAAGAGAACGAGCGGGTCAGGCGTTGGGCTTCGGCCAGGGCCTGGGCGTCAGGTTCGAAGTTCGACAGCCCGGCCGGCGTGCTGCCCGATACATAGCCGGGCAACAGCGGATGATTGACATGGAAAAACAGCGGCAGCAGGGTCAACACGCTTTGTTGGCGCGGCGTCAGTCCCTCAACGGCACGGGCCATGCGGCCTTCGTTGAGGGCCATGAAGCGCGCGCGCAATTGGGCCAGCACCTTGCGGTCGATGCCTTCGTCCAGGTCCGGGCGGATTTCATGGGTGCGGGTCATGTCGAACTCGTGGCTCGCAGAGCCGACGTGGGCGGCCGTGTAGGAGTTTACAGTCAGTCGCGTAGGAGGTTTAGCGGGAAATGGGGTTTGACGTCAGATTTTTCGCACTTGCACAGCAACGCCCGCGAATCCGCAAGAGGCGGATTCCATGGGCTGTGTCAGGTATCAGGCAGCTTCTTTTTTCGTTGTATTCAGGATCGTCAGCAGGCTTTGGGTATGTTGGGCCGCATCCCGGCCAAGGCTGGTCAGGTAACCACCATCTGGCAGGGTAATCAGTTCTTTGTCAAAAAGGCTTTTGGCAGCGGCGATGGCAGTGGGCGCGGCGGTCTGGTGGACTTTCAGACCTTCCTGGGAGCTGTCCAGGTTGAAGAGTGCAAGGATTTCCAGTTCGGCAACCAACTCAGGGGTATACGACATAAGGACTCCAGACTTTCTAAAATTTATTAGAGGCTAGCAGACCATAAGGTGAACGCACTTTGCCGAACTGTCCAGCGTGTTGCTGCGTGCCGGGATTATTCCTTTTCAGGCGGCAACTCAGGCAACGCCCGCAGCGCGGTTTCATACCATTCGGTATTGAAGGCGCGGTCTTCGTCCAGCATTGCGTCGATCTCGAATGCGAGCACGTGGGCCATGAGATTCAGGATCTCTTCACGCTCATAACCCACCAACGTCAATTTGTTGAAGGTAGCCTTGGCGGCAGGCGGGTTGTCGTTTTCGATCTGGTTCTCGATCGCTTCGACCAGGGTGTTTTCGGTGAATTCTTCTTCGTCGTTGTCGATATCGGTCGGCTCGCTCATGGCAGGCTCCTCAAGGAAAGGGCGCCAGTCTACCCCCATTCAGGCAGGTGATGCTGCTGGTCAGGCCGCGCCCCAGGATCTATAACTCCTGCAGCCAACCCCGCACACGGCCTGGAGGCTTTGCGATGCTCAAGCTTTACGGATTTTCGGTCAGCAACTACTACAACATGGTGAAACTGGCGCTGCTGGAGAAAGGGCTCCTGTTTGAAGAGGTGCCTTTCTACGCTGGTCAAACCCCGCAAGCCTTGGCAATCAGCCCACGTGGCAAGGTGCCGGCGCTGGGCGTAAAGCAGGGGTTTATCAACGAAACCAGTGTGATCCTCGAGTACATCGAGCAAACCCAGGAAGGTCCGTCGCTGTTGCCGGCCGACCCATTCCAGCGCGCCCAGGTGCTGGCGCTGTGCCGTGAAATCGAGCTGTACATCGAGCTGCCTGCCCGCGCATGTTTTGCCGAAGCGTTCTTCGGCATGCCGGTGCCCGAGGCGATCAAGGAGAAATCCAAAGCGGAGTTGCTGCTGGGGATCGGTGCTTTAGGCAGGCACGGCAAGTTTGCGCCTTATGTGGCGGGAGAGGGCTTTACGCTTGCAGACCTGTATTTCATGTACAGCGTGAACCTCGCCTGTGGCGTGAGCGAGAAGCTGTTTGGCCTGGACTTGCTGGCTGAGATGCCAAAGGCGAAGGCATTGCTGGAAAAATTGCACGCCATGCCGAATGCCCAGAAAGTGGCGGCGGACCGGGAGGCCGCGATGCCGGCGTTTATGGCGATGATCGCAGCCAAAAAGTGATCAAGTGTGGGAGGGGGCAAGCCTCCTCCCACATTTTTTAGCGGCTAGCCAGTAAGGCCTGGCCGCGTACGACAGCTGCCTTCACCTGCGCTGGCGCAGTGCCGCCGACGTGGTTACGGGCATTCACCGAGCCTTCCAGGGTCAGCACGGCAAACACGTCCTGCTCGATCTGGTCGCTGAATGTGCGCAGTTCTTCCAGACTCATTTCCGCCAGGTCCTTGCCGGTGTCCACGCCGTATTTCACGGCATGGCCGACGATTTCGTGGCAGTCACGGAACGGCAGGCCACGGCGCACCAGGTAGTCCGCCAGGTCAGTCGCGGTGGAGAACCCACGCAAGGCCGCTTCACGCATGATCGCGTGCTTGGGCTTGATCGCCGGGATCATATCGGCAAAGGCGCGCAGCGAGTCGCGCAGGGTGTCGGCGGCGTCGAACAGCGGTTCCTTGTCTTCCTGATTGTCCTTGTTATAGGCCAGCGGCTGGCCTTTCATCAGGGTCAACAAGCCCATCAGCGCACCGAATACACGGCCGCTCTTGCCACGTACCAGCTCTGGCACGTCGGGGTTTTTCTTTTGCGGCATGATCGAGCTGCCGGTGCAGAAACGGTCCGGCAGATCGATGAACTGGAATTGCGCGCTGGTCCACAGCACCAGCTCTTCGGAGAAGCGCGACAGGTGCATCATCGCGATGCTGGCGGCGGCGCAGAATTCGATGGCGAAGTCACGGTCCGACACGCCATCCAGGGAGTTGCCGCCTACGGCGTCGAAGCCCAGCAATTGCGCGGTGTACTCGCGGTCGATCGGGTAAGTGGTGCCGGCCAGCGCGGCGCTGCCCAACGGCATGCGGTTGGCGCGCTTGCGGCAGTCCACCAAGCGCTCGTAGTCGCGGCTGAGCATTTCGAACCAGGCCAGCAGGTGGTGGCCGAACGTCACAGGCTGGGCGGTTTGCAGGTGAGTGAAGCCGGGCATGATGGTGTCCGACTCGCGCTCGGCCTGCTCCAGCAGACCTTTTTGCAGGCGAGTGATTTCGGACAGGATCAGGTCGATTTCGTCGCGCAGCCACAGGCGGATATCCGTGGCCACCTGGTCGTTACGGCTACGACCGGTGTGCAGCTTCTTGCCGGTCACACCGATACGGTCGGTGAGACGGGCCTCGATATTCATGTGCACGTCTTCCAGGTCGACGCGCCAGTCGAACGTACCGGCCTCGATCTCACCGCGGATGGTGGTCAGGCCGTCGATGATGCTGTCGCGTTCGACGTCGGTCAGCACGCCGACTTTGGCCAGCATCGTCGCGTGGGCGATGGAGCCCATGATGTCGTGGCGATACAGGCGCTGGTCGAAGGTGACGGAGGCGGTGAAACGGGCGACGAAGGCGTCGACGGGTTCACTGAAGCGGCCGCCCCAGGACTGGTTGGTCTTGTCGGTGCTCATGGATTCGCTCGTGGTCTGCTTAATAAAGAGGCATGGAAGTCTGCCGGCGATAATAACAGGGTTGCCCGTGGAGGCGGTGCTGCGGGTCGTCGGCATTTTTATTTGTGCAAAGGATGGCTAAGTGCCTTGCCGCCGACCGCGTCCGGGAAGAGACTGGAGGCAGGTGTTTATTGAAACGATATTTGACGATTGAGCAATATCGTTCCAGTGAGCGTCTACAGTTGGACTGATAGTGTGTGAATGCACCAAAGTCGGGTATTGCGGTCAGAGCCTGACTATCCATTTAAAAGGGGGGTATTCGGATTGTGTATCAGCAAACCCTACGACGATGCCCGATGGCAGCAGGTTTTGGGCGCTATTGAACAGGTCCGGGTAAATATGGGTGCCGCTGTCGGGGCACTTTTTGCCGCTCGCGCTAGTCTTAGCGTGGATCGCTGTGACGCAAGTCACCGCACCTGTCTACGCTATCCTTGTGCGAGACTCACGCAGGAATCCAGCGCTATATGAATGTCCTGATCGTTGATGACGAACCCCAAGCCCGCGAGCGACTGACCCGCTTGGTCAGTGAGCTTGAGGGTTATACAGTCCTTGAGCCGAGTGCCACCAACGGGGAGGAGGCGTTGACGCTGATCGACAGCCTCAAGCCGGACCTGGTGTTGCTCGATATCCGCATGCCGGGCCTCGATGGCCTGCAAGTTGCCGCCCGGCTGAGCGAGCGAGAATCGCCGCCTGCCGTGGTGTTGTGCGCCGCGCAGGAAGAGTTTGCCGAACAGACACTGGAAGCCAGTGGCGTCAGCTTTGTGATCAAGCCAGTGACTGCCGACGCCTTGCTCAAGGCCCTGAAGAAAGCCGAGCGCCCCAACCGCGCTCAACTGGCCGCCTTGACCCAGCCTGCCGCCCAAAGTGGCAACGGGCCGCGCAGCCACATCAGCGCACGCACACGCAAAGGCATTGAGCTGATCCCGCTGGGCCAGGTGGTTTACTTCATTGCCGATCACAAGTACGTGACCCTGCGACATGAGGCCGGCGAAGTGTTGCTTGATGAGCCGCTCAAGGCGCTTGAGGATGAGTTCGGCGATCGCTTCGTGCGTATCCACCGAAACGCGCTGGTGGCCCGCGAGCGAATCGAGCGCTTGCAACGCACGCCACTGGGGCACTTCCAATTGTTCCTCAAAGGGTTTAACGGCGATGCGTTGATCGTCAGCCGACGCCATGTCGCCGGCGTGCGCAAAATGATGCAGCAGCTTTAGCCCGAGGGCTGTAGCGCGGCCTGCATTCCTTATCCCGGTGCGACGTGGCCAGGGAGGCCCCGCACTTGCTGATTCAAATCAAAGCGCATTTGCCTGAGCTGTTATTATCTGCCGTATCTACCCAGTACGGATTGATCCATGTCCTCTCGCGAAATCCGCATCGCCACCCGTAAAAGTGCCCTGGCCTTATGGCAGGCCGAATACGTCAAAGCACGCCTTGAGCAGGCCCATCCTGGCCTCACGGTGTCCCTGGTGCCCATGGTCAGTCGCGGCGACAAGCTGCTCGACTCGCCGCTGTCGAAGATCGGCGGCAAGGGCCTGTTCGTCAAGGAACTGGAAACCGCGCTGCTGGAAAACGAAGCCGACATCGCTGTGCACTCGATGAAAGACGTGCCCATGGACTTCCCCGCAGGCCTGGGCCTTTTTTGCATCTGCGAGCGTGAAGACCCGCGTGATGCCTTCGTTTCCAACACCTATGCGTCCCTGGATGAGCTGCCGCTGGGCAGCATCGTCGGCACTTCCAGCTTGCGTCGCCAGGCCCAGTTGCTGACCCGTCGTCCAGACCTGCAGATTCGCTTTTTGCGCGGCAACGTCAACACCCGCCTGGCCAAGCTGGACGCCGGCGAATATGACGCGATTATCCTCGCCGCTGCCGGTCTGATCCGCCTGGGCTTCGAAGACCGTATCACCTCGGCCATCAGCGTCGAAGACAGCTTGCCTGCTGGCGGGCAGGGCGCCGTGGGCATCGAATGCCGCACCGCTGACAGTGAAATCCACGCACTGCTCAAGCCTCTCGATCACCACGATACCGAAGTGCGCGTCACGGCCGAGCGTGCCCTGAACAAGCACCTCAACGGCGGCTGCCAGGTGCCCATCGCCTGCTACGCCGTGCTCGAAGGTGAAAACCTGTGGCTGCGTGGCCTGGTCGGCGACCCCGACGGCGGCACCTTGCTGACGGCTGAGGTGCGCGGGCCGCAGCGTGATGCCACGGCCCTGGGGATCCAGGTCGCTGAAGAGCTGCTGGATAAAGGCGCCGGTGCCATCCTGCAAAAAGTCTACGGTGAGGCCGGCCCGCAGTGAGCGGATGGCGAGTGCTGCTGACGCGGCCTGCCGAGGAGTCGACAGCCCTGGCGGTGTCGTTGTCTGAAGCCGGCATTTTCAGCAGCAGCTTGCCCTTGCTCGACACTGAGCCTTTACCCGTCACGCCCGAGCAGCTGGCTGTATGGAGCGACCTGGAGCGCTATTGCGCGGTGATCGTGGTGAGCAAACCCGCTGCACGCCTTGCCGTGCAGCAGTTGGCTTTTCGTCCCCCGCCGCGAATGCCCTGGTTCAGCGTCGGCGCGGCAACTGCGCAGGTACTGGCCGATCATGGCCTGAACGTTCACTATCCCCAAACCGGCGACGACAGCGAGGCCTTGCTTCAGCTGCCGGCGTTGCGCGAGGCTGCAGCACGCCCCGGTCCGCGGGTGTTGATCCTGCGGGGCGAGGGTGGTCGGGAGCTGCTGGCGGAGCGTTTGCGCGAGCAAGGTGCTAGTGTCGACTATCTGGAGTTGTACCGCCGTTTTCTTCCAGACTATGACGCCGGTGTGCTGGTGCAACGTATCCAGTTGGAACGCTTGAACGGGCTGGTGGTCAGCAGTGGGCAGGGTTTTTTGCACCTGCAAGCCTTGGCCGGCTCCGATTGGCCACAGGTGGCACAGCTGCCGTTGTTCGTGCCCAGCCCACGCGTCGCCGAGATGGCGCGGGCTGCCGGCGCAGAAAAAGTTGTGGATTGTCGCGGCGCGAGTGCCGCGGCTTTGTTAGTGGCGTTACGGAGTCATTCCGTTCCCACTCTCTGATACGCAAAGGACGGATACGTGAGCGAAACAGCCTTGCCTAAAGATGAAACCCAACCCGCACTCGATGCGCCGGTTGAGTCACCGGTCACCACGCCGCGCCGTGGCAATGGCCTGGCAGTTGTCGCCCTGCTACTTGGCGCCGCGGGTGTTGCCGCCGGCGGCTGGGGGATCTGGCAGGTCCGCGCCCTGCAAGCCAGCAGCCAGCAGCAGTCGGGTCAGGTGCAGACCCTGGACGACCAATCCCAGTCCCTCAAGCAAAGCCAGCAGCAACTGGCTGCACGCCTTGCCCAGTTGCCGGGTGCGGACGAACTGGAAGAGCGCCGCCGTCTGGTCGCCCAACTGCAAGGTGATCAGCAGCGCCTGAACCAGCGCCTGGAAACCGTGCTGGGGGCCAGCCGCAAGGACTGGCGCCTCGCCGAGGCCGAGCACTTGATCCGTCTGGCGAGCCTGCGGTTGTCCGCCCTGCAGGATATCAACAGTGCCCAGGCGCTGGTCCAGGGTGCCGACGAGATTCTTCGCGAGCAGAGCGATCCAGGTTCCTACGCTGCTCGTGAACAACTGGCCAAGAGCCTGGCCGCGTTGCGCAGTACCGAGCAGCCGGACCGTACCGGGTTGTACCTGCAATTGGCAGCCTTGCGTGACCAGGTTGTTCAGTTGGCGGCCATTGCCCCCGAATATCAGCTCACCGAGCCCGCCTCCCAGGGGCGTCCAAGCACGGATACGGATAACCGCTGGAGCCAGTGGTGGGAACAGATTTCCCGCTACTTCCGCATCGACTTCAACCCCGACGACAACATCCGCCCGCTGCTTGCCGGCCAGGGCTTGAACCAAGTGCGCCTGGCCCTCAGCCTGGCCCTGGAGCAAGCCCAATGGGCGGCGCTCAATGGCGAGTCGGCGGTGTACAGCCGTTCGCTGGGCGAGGCGCGCAGCGTGTTGCAGGACAACTTCAACCAGGACAACCCGCAAAGCAAAGCGATGCTGGCGCGTATCGCCGAGCTTGAGCCCAAAGCCGTGTCGGTGGTGACACCGGATTTGGCGGCGAGCCTGGCCGCAGTGCAGGCGTACCTCGAACGTCGTCATCTGTCTGCTGATGAAGCCAAGGCGGCGGCTGGCACCCCGGCGGCCTCGTCGGCGAAGCAGGAGTAGACCCGATGAAGCGTTTCTATGTGATCCTGGTGCTGGCGATTGCGATCGCCCTGGCACTCGCTGTGGGCATTTCGAAACACACCGGCTACGTGCTGATTACCTACCCTCACGTGCTGCATTACGAGTCGAGCCTATGGGCGACCGTGGTGGCCGTGTTTGCCATCGGCCTCGCCATCTACCTGATCCGCGTGTTGCTGAGCCTGGTGACCACCTCCGGTGGCGTGGTCAATCCGTGGTCGCGGCGTAACCGCAGTCGCCGCGTGCAGATCGCTATCGAGCAGGGCCAGATGGACCTCGCCGAAGGCCGCTGGGCCAGTGCGGAGCGGCATCTGCACCGTGCCGCCGAAGCTGAGCGCCAACCGCTGCTTTACTACCTCGGCGCTGCCCGGGCGGCGAATGAGCTGGGGCGTTATGAAGAGTCCGACGGGTTGCTGGAACGTGCGCTGGAGCGCCAGCCCCAAGCGGAACTGGCGGTCGCTTTGAGCCATGCGCAATTGCAATTGGACCGTGGTGACACTGATGGTGCGCTGATCACTTTGCAGGCCATGCACGAGCGTCATCCCCATAACGCCCAGGTGCTGCGCCAATTGCAGCGTCTGCACCAGCAGCGAGGCGACTGGTCGTCGGTAATCCGACTGCTCCCGGAGCTGCGCAAGGACAAAGTGCTGCCGGCCGGCGAACTGGCCGAGCTGGAGCGCCGTGCCTGGGGTGAGAACCTGAGCCTGGCAGCCCAGCGCGAAGAGCAGGGCGAAGCGGGTTTGCAGTCCCTTGAACGGGCCTGGCAGCAACTCACTTCGGCCCAGCGCCAGGAGCCGCAGTTGGTTCTGGCCTACGCCGAGCAACTGCGCCAACTGGGCGCCGATGCCAAGGCGGAGGAGGCGTTGCGCAGTGCTATCAAACGGGGTTACGACAGCCACCTGATTCGTCTCTACGGCCTGCTGCGCGGCAGTGATCCTGCCCGGCAATTGAAGTTTGCCGAGGGGTGGCTCAAGGATCATCCGGGGGATGCCAGCCTGCTGCTGACGCTGGGTCGTTTGTGCTTGCAAAACAGCCTGTGGGGCAAGGCGCGGGATTATCTGGAAAGCAGCCTGCAGGTGCAGCGCAATCCCGAGGCGTGTGCCGAGCTGGCGCGGTTGTTGGCTCAACTGGGTGATACCGAGCGCAGCAACCAGCTGTTCCAGGAAGGTTTGGGCCTGTTGGATAACCGCCTACTGGCGTCTCCGCTGCCAGCTACTGCCCGAGCTTGATGTAGGAGCGATGCGAGGGTTGGCTCAGATGCGTCTGATAGCTGGCCCTCCAAGCCCTACGTGCGGGGGGCTGAAGCGCTTTGTTGCAAACTCCTACGCCAGGCTGTTCGAAGTCTTCCATCCTTTTGCGGGATGTCCCCAGCCTGTTACAGAAATGTCTGCTCTGGCGCGTATTGAAAGCGGTCAGGCCTTTCCTCTACCGTAACCACCTATCTCTCGCGGTGCGGATAAAGCATGTCTTTGGCCCCTTCACGCTCCTTGTTTTTCCTTGCGTTCATGGCAGGTGCGCTGACGTTGGGCGCGTCCTTCTATCTTGAGTTCGGTGCATCGTTGCGCCCGTGCGTGTTGTGCCAGATACAACGGGCCTTTCTGGCTGCATTCGCGCTCATCAACCTGCTCGCCTTCATCCATAACCCCAGGCGCGCCACTTACTATCTGTATGGGCTGGCGAGCATTGCCTGTGCGTTGTTGGGCGCCATCACCGCCGTGCGTCAGGTGCTGCTGCAAAATGTCGCACCGGATCAGGCCGCCGAGTGCTTGCCCAGCCTGGGTCACGCCATTGAAAATCTCTCGGTGTGGCAGGCATTGCAATGGGCGTTCGAAGGTACGGTCGATTGTGTGGAAATCAGCTGGACACTGTTTGACTTGAGCCTTCCCGAGTGGAGCCTGTTGTTCTTCCTGGGCATGTTGATCCTCGGTGTCATACAGTTTTCACGGCTGTTTTTGAGTCGCCCTTTGCGTCCGGTAAGGCGCTGAATGAAGGTCGCAGTTTGTAGGACGGGATTAAACACTTGTATGAACTTTCTCTCCTGCGTACCTTGAAGCCATAGTCGTGCGGGCATAATCTGGCCCGCACGCGTTATCAAAACCGTTTGTTTGTCAGATGCGGCTTTGTCCCGCTGCAGCTTGATCCTTGAAGTTTTGCGTGGGCATCAGGCGGCAGCGCCCCTATAGGGAAGAGAGATCATCATGCTGGAAAGTTGTCAGAATGCTCAGGAACGCTGGGGTGGGGTGCACAAGCTGATCGACATCTGGTTGAAGGCACGTCACGAACTGGTTCGCTCCTTTGATGCGCTTGGCGCCAAGCCTGAGGCTCTGGCAGAAAATCACAATTCATTGCGAGAGTTCTGTGGGACTTTGGTGGACTACGTTTCAGCAGGCCATTTTGAGATCTACGAGCAACTGACCGGCGAAGCGAAAGCCTTCAACAACAAGCGTGGCTTGGAGTTGGCCGAGACCATTTACCCGCGTATTGATGTGATCACCGAGAAGCTGCTGGCCTTCAACGATCTGTGCGATGAAGGCAAGTGTGTTGCTGAAAAGTTCAAGGAGCTTGGTGGTCTGCTTCACGAGCGTTTCGAACTGGAAGATTGCCTGATCGAAGTGCTGCACAACGCTCACAAGGAAGAGCCTATCGCTGAGGCTTGAGCCCTGGCGGTGGGGAAAAAACGGTGCGCATGGCGCACCGTTTTTTATTGGGTCAGTGGCGAGTGCCGAGCAATTCGATCTCAAATACCAATGGCGTGTAAGGCGGGATCAACTCACCTGCACCGTCGGCGCCATAGGCTTGGGCGGATGGAATCACCAGGCGCCATTTCGCTCCCACGGGCATCTGTTGCAAAGCGCCGCTCCAGCCGCTGATCACGCTGTCCAGGCGAAACCACTGGGGCTGTGTGCTCTGATCGAAGACCGTGCCATCGGGCAAGCGCCCCACGTATTTCACTTGAACCTGATCCTTCGCTCCGGGCTTGCTGCCGCTGCCGGCTGCCAGTTCTGTGAGCAGGATTCCATCGGCCAACTCGCGCACCCCTTTCGCGGTTTTTTCCTTGGCCAGAAACTGCTGCTCAGCGGCAAGGGCCTTTTCGCTTTTGGGGGCTTGAGCGTCGGCTTCGGCCTGCGCTTCATGTTGGGCAAGAATCTGTTCGATGCGTGCGTTATCCAGCGCCAGCGGCTTGCCTTGATAGGCTTGCTTGAGGCCGTCGATCAAGGCCTGGATCTGCAGCTCCGGTACTTCCTGACGCAGGCGTTCACCGAGGCTGGCGCCAAGGCTGTAGGCAAGGTCGTGCTGGTCTTGGTCTGCCATTTTGGAAGGTGATTGCTCGTTCGCATTGGCCACGGAAATTGCCAAGCCCAGCACAAGAAAAAGGTAACGCGACATGGGCATTCTCCCGCCTGAAGTGCGACGGATTATGCCAGTGTGAATGGGTAAAAAGTGTCGCGTATTTTCGTTATATCGATAAGAATTTTCGTACCGTGCAACGCATGGCAAACGATACTGTCAACATGCCCTAGCGGCGGTAAGAGCAGAGGGCTAGTATGAGCCGCACCCACGTCAGCCAGGAGGTAAACCATGTCGGCCAAACAGAAGCCTGTTAATACCCCGTTGCACTTACTCCAACAACTGTCGAGCAGCCTGCTCGAACATCTGGAAAGCGCGTGTTCCCAAGCGTTGGCCGATGCAGAAAAACTGCTCGCCAAGTTGGAAAAACAACGCGGTAAGGCGCAAGAAAAACTGCACAAATCCCGAACCAAACTGCAAGGTGCCGCTACTGCCGGCAAGGCCAAGGCACAAGCCAAAGCCAAAGACGCTGTCAAAGAACTTGAGGACCTGCTGGACGCCCTCAAGGATCGCCAGGCTGAAACCCGCACCTACATTTCCCAACTCAAGAAAGATGCTCAGGAAAGCCTGAAACTGGCCCAGGGCGTTGGTCGTGTGAAAGAAGCTGTAGCGAAGGTACTGGGCGCGCGCGCACCTGCTAAAGCGATCGCCAAGCCAGCTGCCAAGACTGCTGCTGCAAAACCAGCCGCCAAGCCAGTTGACCAAGACTGCTGCTGCAAAGCCAGCCGCCAAG
>NZ_JADDUM010000359.1 GCF_015163715.1 Pseudomonas cyclaminis | reverse complement strand
CACAACCAGCGCCACCGCCGCCGCACGTTGCCACGCCTGCGTCGCGGCGTTCGGCGCACCGGCAGCGTCGCCGACGACGGGCGCTGACGATGCGCCGGTTCGTCCTTATGCACCTCGCCCAACGCCGCCCAGGTCTGCTCGGCATAACGCAACGCCGCTTCATGGCGGCTGTCGCAGGCGATCCATTGCCGCAACTCGGCCTGCTCCTGGTCGGTCAGGGCACCGGCGTGCAGGCGCACCGCCCAATCGGCGGCCGCCTCGGTAATGCTGTGCTGCTGCGGACCCTGGCTATTCACGTGTGAATCTCGAATTTTTCGTTATATAACGCTGTGACGTCTGACCTGGCAATTTTCCGTAATTCATTCGTCGGATGGCGTCACCTCACCGTCCTGCAGGCGCTGCATCACATACGCCAATGCCTTGGCCAGGTGCTTTTGCACGGAACTGTCGGAGATGTCCAGGTGCCGGGCAACCTGGGCGTGGGTCATGCCCTCTATACGGTTCAGACGGAAGATCTGCTGGGTTCGTTCCGGCAACTCCGCCAATGCCTGCTTCAATGCCTGCCGCTGTTGCTGCGCCATTGCCTGAGCCTCCAACCCGGCCACGTCATCTTCAATCTCGGCCAGCGCCTCATGGGGCACGGAATCGGTCTTGCGCCGTGCTTCCTGGCGAATATGGTCGATCAGCAGATTGCTCGCCGTTCGATAGAGATAGCCCTGGGAATTGTCGATGCGCTCGCCGGCCGGTTTTTCCGCCAGGCGCAGGAAGCTCTCCTGAACCAGGTCGGCCGCCAACTGCGGGTCCCGTACCCTGCGCGCCAGATACCCGCGCAGGGTATCGGCGTGCTTGAGAAACAGGCCCTTGAGATCCACGTCCGACAAACCGACTCCCTGGAATGTAAAGGAAACAGGTGGGCATCTTAAGCGTTGTCGAGAATGATTTTCAATTGATATCTAATCTGATTCTGCCGTAGGACGGGCCTGATTAAGAGTTCGGTAATCGAACACATCCGTTGCCATCAATTGACCAAATTAACTAACCAGTACATTTTATCCACACAACGAACAAGAACTGTGGAGATACCCCCAATGCCGCCTATCGTGCTGGTGCTCAACGGCCCCAACCTCAACCTGCTCGGCACCCGCGAGCCTGCCACCTATGGCCACGAAACCCTGGCCGACGTCGCCGCCCTGTGCGGACGCAGCGCCGACAAGCTCGGGCTGAAAATCGAATTTCGCCAGACCAACCACGAAGGCGAACTGCTGGACTGGATCCACGGCGCCCGTGGCCGTTGCGCCGGTATCGTGATCAACCCGGCGGCCTGGACCCACACCTCGGTGGCGATTCGTGACGCGCTGGTGGCCAGTGAAGTACCGGTGATCGAAGTGCATTTATCCAACGTGCATGCCCGTGAAGCGTTTCGTCATCACTCCTTTGTGTCGCCCATCGCCAAAGCGGTGCTCGCCGGGTTTGGCAGCCACGGCTATCACCTGGCCCTGGAACATTTCAGCCAATTGCTGAAGGGATCGGCTCAATGAAACCGCGCATCCTCGCCGGCCTGATCGGCGCCGGTATCCAGGCTTCCCGCACCCCCGCCCTGCATGAGCAGGAAGGCGACGCCCAAGGGCTGCGGTACCTGTATCGCCTGATTGACCTTGAGCCCCTGCACCTGGACATCAACGCCCTACCCGATCTGCTGGACGCTGCCGAGTTGATGCACTTCACCGGGCTGAACATTACCTACCCGTGCAAGCAGGCGATCCTACCGTTGCTCGATGAACTGTCCGACGAAGCCAGGGGCATCGGCGCGGTGAATACGGTGGTGTTCAAGAACGGCAAACGCATCGGCCACAACACCGATTGCCTGGGCTTCGCCGAAGGTTTCCGGCGCAACCTGAATGATGTGCCGCGCCAGCGTGTGGTGCAGATGGGCGCCGGTGGCGCGGGCGCGGCGGTGGCCCATGCGCTATTGGCGGAAGGTGTGGAGCACTTGAGTATTTTCGACGTAGACGTCAGCCGCGCCCGCGACCTTGTGGATAACCTCGCCCAGCGTTTCGGCAATGGCCGTGCACAAGTGGGTCATGCGTTAGAAAACGCGATGGCCGAGGCCGATGGCCTGGTCAACACCACTCCGATGGGCATGGCCAAGCTGCCCGGCACTCCCGTACCTGCGTCACTGCTCAGAGCCGAACTGTGGGTGGCTGAAATCGTGTACTTCCCGCTGGAAACCGAGCTGCTGCGCGACGCCCGCGCCTTGGGCTGCCGCACGCTGGATGGCGGCAACATGGCGGTGTTCCAGGCGGTGAAGGCATTTGAATTGTTCAGTGGCGAAGTGCCGGATGCGCAGCGGATGCTCGCGCACTTCAAGAGCATGAATACCTGAAATGTGGGAGGGGCTTGCCCCGATTGCGGTGGGTCAGC
>NZ_JADDUM010000358.1 GCF_015163715.1 Pseudomonas cyclaminis | reverse complement strand
CAACGCCCGCGACGCCGCCCACGCCTGGAACCTCGACCGCAGCGCGAAGGACACCGAATTGCGCCGCCTTGATGCCCTGGCTGCCGGCTTGCGCGCTGAACTGCGCGAGCAGCAGGACAGCCATCAACAGCGCCTCACTGACCTGCAAGGCTCGCGGGATGAGCTGCGTGCACAGTTCGCCGAGTTGGCCGGCAAGATCTTCGACGAACGTGAACAGCGCTTTGCCGAAACCAGCCAGGAGCGCCTGGGTCAGTTGCTCGACCCGTTGAAGGAACGCATCCAGTCCTTTGAAAAGCGCGTGGAAGAGAGCTATCAGAACGAGGCCCGCGAGCGTTTTTCCTTGGCGAAGGAGCTTGAGCGCCTACAGCAACTGAACCTGCGCCTGTCAGACGAAGCCACCAACCTCACCCGCGCCCTCAAGGGCCAGAAAACCCAGGGCAACTGGGGCGAACTGATCCTCGAGCGGGTGTTGGAACATGCAGGTCTGGAAAAGGGCCGCGAATACCAGACCCAGGTCAGCCTCAAAGGGCCGGACGGCGAGCGCTTCCAGCCGGATGTGCTGATCATGTTGCCCGGCGACAAGCAGGTGGTGGTGGATTCCAAGGTCAGCCTGACGGCGTATCAGCAGTACGTCGCGGCCGATGATGAAGTGATCGGCCAGGCGGCACTGAAGCAGCACGTGCTGTCGCTGCGCAATCACGTCAAAGGCTTGGCCGGCAAGGATTACAAACGTCTGGAAGGTCTGCACAGCCTGGATTTCGTGTTGCTGTTCGTGCCAATCGAAGCGGCGTTTTCCGCCGCGTTGCAGGCCGAGCCGAATCTGTTTCAGGAGGCCTTCGACCGCCATATCGTGATCGTCAGCCCCACCACATTGCTCGCTACGCTGCGGGTGATCGACAGCCTGTGGAAACAGGAACGCCAAAGCCAGAACGCCCGTGAAATCGCCGAGCGTGCGGGTTGGCTGTATGACAAGTTCGTGCTGTTTATCCAGGACCTGGACGAAGTGGGCAACCGTCTGCAGCAGTTGGATAAGGCTTACAGCGCGGCGCGAAACAAGCTGACAGATGGACGCGGAAATCTGGTCAGTCGTACTGAGCAATTGAGGTTGCTGGGCGCTCGTGCGAGTAAAAGCTTGCCAGCAGATCTGTTGGAAAGGGCAATGACGGATTCAGATGGCGTCGCGCATCTCCCTGAATAAACTCAGATCAAAGTGTGGGTGGGGGGCGGTGCGACGATTCGACTTGCCCCCGATGGTCATAGGTATCTACACATCTTTGGTGAAAACATAACCTTAGCGAACGAGGCTCTTGTGGTGAGCGGGCTTG
>NZ_JADDUM010000357.1 GCF_015163715.1 Pseudomonas cyclaminis | reverse complement strand
GGGCTTGCCCCCGATTGGGCTCACCCTTATTTTGCGACCTTGCCCAGTACACGCAGGCGACTCACACCCCCATCCGGGAACACGTTCAGGCGGATGTGGGTAATCGGCCCCAGCGCCTTGATCTGCTCGGCGAAGCTGTGTTCAGCGTGCATTTCAAGCTTCTGCGCCGGCAGCAGTTCGCGCCAGAACAGCGACTGGGTTTCGATCTGGCTGTCGGTGCCGCCTTTCACGAAAGCGCCCTGGATCGAGCAGGTGTCCGGGTAGTTGCCCTTGAAGTGCAGGGTGTCGACCACCACTTTTTCGATCTCGCCGGCATGCCCCAACGCGACGATCACCCAGTCATTGCCCGGCGTGCGACGGCGTGCGGTTTCCCAGCCATCGCCCATGTTGATGCCACGGCCTGGGTTGAGGATGTTGCTCATGCGGCCGAAGTGTTCATCGGAGCAGGCCAGGGCACGACCACCGTTCAGTGCGGCAGCCAGGTCGACCTGTTCGTTGTCGCCCACCGA
>NZ_JADDUM010000356.1 GCF_015163715.1 Pseudomonas cyclaminis | reverse complement strand
AAGCCCGCTCACCACAAAGGATGCCGCTCACCACATATACGAACAAACACAGTGATTTATCGCCGTTTTCAAGATGCTTTTTCCAACCGGAACAAGCTGTTACTGTACCGATCATAAAGCCCAAGCCGCCTGGATCGGATCTCTGACTTGAAGCGTCCCCTCCTTCTACTAATAAGTCTGGCCTTGAGCTTTTGTGCGAACGCGACGATTACCGAGAGCCACGGTTATACGCAGTTCGGCAGGCTCAAGTACCCGGCCAAATTCACCCACTTCGACTGGGTCAACCCTGCAGCGCCGAAAGGCGGGACTTTGCGGGTCATGGCATTTGGCACCTTCGATACGCTCAACCCCTATACCTTCAAGGGCTCCAGCCCGGTTTCCACCCCGAATTTCCTGCAATACGGCGTCAATGAGCTCAATGAGCCATTAATGGTCGGCACCGGCCAGTACGCGCCGTCTGGCGACGAGCCCACCTCTAGCTACGGATTGATTGCCCAATCGGTGGAGTACAGCGAGGACCGCAGCTGGGTGGTGTTTAACCTGCGCCCGGAAGCACGCTTCCATGATGGCAAGCCGATCACCGCCGATGACGTGGCCTTTTCCTATCGCACCCTGCTGACCGAAGGCCATCCGCAGTACCGCACCAACCTGCAGGAAGTGGCGCGGGTGGACATCCTCAACCCTCACCGCATCCGGTTTGTGTTCAAGCGCGCCGGCAACCCGCTGCTGATCCTGCGCCTGGGCGAGCTGCCGGTATTGCCCCAGCACTATTGGAAAAACCGCGACTTCAAGGCCACCACCTTCGAGCCGCCGCTGGGCAGCGGGCCGTACCGTATCAGCAAGGTCACGCCGGGGCGCCAGCTGGTGTTTGAGCGGGTCAAGGATTACTGGGGCAAGGACCTGCCGGTCAACCAGGGTTTCTATAACTACGACAAGGTCGAAGTGGAGTTCTACCGCGACAGCGACGTGGCCTTCGAGGCCTTCAAGGCCGGCGAATTCGACATCTACATCGAGCACCAGGCCAAGAACTGGGCCAATGGCTACAACTTCCCGGCCGTGAACCGAGGTGAGGTAATCAAGGCGCAGATCGCCCACCAGATCCCCACCCAAAGCCAAGGCCTGTTCATGAACACCCGCCGACCGACCTTCAGCCAGACCAAGGTGCGTGAGGCCTTGGGGCTGATGTTCGACTTCGAGTGGACCAACCGCACCCTGTTCAGCAACGCCTACAAACGCACCTTGAGCTACTACCCCAACAGCGAGTTCGCAGCCAGCGGCGTTCCCGTGGGCCACGAATGGCTGATGCTCTCGCCGTACCGCGAGCAATTGCCGGCGAACCTGTTTACCCAGGCCTTCAGCCTGCCGCAGACCGACGGGCGCGGCATCCCCCGCGAGAACATGCGCCGCGCCCTGG
>NZ_JADDUM010000355.1 GCF_015163715.1 Pseudomonas cyclaminis | reverse complement strand
AGAACGAAAAACCGCTTTCGCGGTTGATCTAATTGGTGCCCAGGAGAAGACTCGAACTTCCACGACCTTGCGATCACCAGCACCTGAAGCTGGCGTGTCTACCAATTTCAACCACCTGGGCAGCATCACAACGTTGCCGTCGTCGATGGCGCGCACTATACGGAGAGGCTTGTAGGCTGTAAACCCCTGCCATGAAAAAAGCCTGGAAAATTTCGCCAATGGTCGTGCAAGGTGCGCACCGAGGGCCATAAAGGGCTTTTAAACGCTTGTTGATGCCTGAAATTTCCCGTTTCAATACGCGTATGCCAAACTAACCCGCATATAGACAAGGTGAAAACTCTCTAATGGCCGATTGGCAGTCCCTCGATCCCGAGGCCGCTCGTGAAGCGGAAAAATATGAAAACCCTATTCCTAGCCGCGAACTGATCCTGGCGCACCTCGCCGATCGGGGGTCGCCTGCTAGCCGCGAGCAGTTGGTTGAAGAATTCGGTCTGACCACCGAAGACCAGCTCGAAGCCCTGCGCCGCCGTTTGCGTGCCATGGAGCGCGACGCTCAACTGATCTACACCCGCCGTGGCACGTATGCGCCTGTGGACAAGCTCGACCTGATCCTCGGCCGCATTGCCGGCCATCGTGATGGTTTTGGCTTCCTGATCCCGGATGACGGCAGTGACGACCTGTTCATGAGCCCAGCGCAAATGCGCCTGGTGTTCGATGGCGACCGTGCCCTGGCGCGCGTTTCCGGCCTGGACCGTCGCGGTCGCCGTGAAGGCGTGATCGTTGAAGTGGTGTCCCGTGCCCACGAGTCCATCGTCGGCCGTTACTTCGAAGAAGGCGGTATCGGCTTTGTGGTGCCGGATAACCCGAAGGTCCAGCAGGAAGTGCTGATCACCCCGGGCCGCAATGGCGCTGCCAAGGTCGGCCAGTTCGTCGAGGTGAAAATCACCCACTGGCCAACTGCGCGCTTCCAGCCCCAGGGCGATATCGTTGAAGTGGTCGGCAACTACATGGCGCCGGGCATGGAAATCGACGTTGCGCTGCGCACCTACGATATTCCTCACGTCTGGCCTGAGGCCGTGCTCAAGGAAGCTGCCAAGCTCAAGCCTGAAGTCGAAGAAAAAGACAAAGAAAAACGCATCGACCTGCGCCATCTGCCGTTCGTCACCATTGACGGCGAAGATGCCCGCGACTTCGACGACGCGGTCTACTGCGAAGCCAGGCCTGGCAAGCTGCGCCTGTTCTCCGGCGGCTGGAAGTTGTTCGTCGCGATTGCCGACGTGTCCAGCTACGTGAAGATCGGTTCGGCCCTGGATAACGAAGCCCAGGTACGCGGCAACTCCGTGTACTTCCCTGAGCGCGTGATCCCGATGCTGCCCGAGCAGCTGTCCAACGGCCTGTGCTCCCTGAACCCGAAAGTCGACCGTTTGGCCATGGTGTGCGAGATGACCATCTCGAAAACCGGTGAAATGACCGATTACCAGTTCTACGAAGCGGTGATTCACTCCCAGGCGCGCCTGACCTACAACAAGGTCAGCACCATCCTGGAAACGCCGAAGACCAGCGAAGCCAAGGCCCTGCGTACCGAATACGCCGGCGTCGTGCCGCACCTCAAGCAGCTCTACTCGCTGTACAAGGTGTTGCTGGGTGCACGTCACGTACGTGGCGCGATCGATTTTGAAACCCAGGAAACCCGGATTGTCTTCGGTTCCGAGCGCAAGATCGCCGCAATCACCCCGACCACGCGTAACGATGCCCACAAGCTGATCGAGGAATGCATGCTGGCGGCCAACGTGGCCACTGCTGAATTCCTGAAGAAGCATGAGATTCCTGCGTTGTACCGCGTGCACGACGGTCCGCCGCCGGAGCGTCTGGAAAAACTGCGCGCCTTCCTCGGCGAGCTCGGCCTGTCCCTGCACAAAGGCAAGGACGGCCCAACGCCGAAGGACTACCAGGCCTTGCTGGCCAGCATCAAGGACCGTCCGGATTACCACGTGATCCAGACCGTGATGCTGCGCTCCCTGAGCCAGGCGGTGTACAGCGCTGACAACCAAGGCCACTTCGGCCTGAATTACGAGGCGTACACCCACTTCACCTCGCCGATCCGTCGTTACCCGGACCTGCTCACGCACCGCGCAATCCGCAGTGTGATCCATTCCAAGCAGAACACCCCGCACGTCAAGCGCGCCGGTGCCATGACGATTCCGAAGGCACGGATCTATCCGTACGACGAAGCGGCCCTGGAACAGCTGGGCGAGCAGTGCTCCATGAGCGAGCGTCGTGCCGACGAAGCTACTCGTGACGTGGTGAACTGGCTCAAGTGCGAGTTTATGAAAGACCGCGTGGGCGAGACCTTCCCGGGTGTGATCACCGCCGTGACCGGCTTTGGCCTGTTCGTCGAGTTGACCGACATCTACGTCGAAGGCCTGGTGCATGTCACTGCCTTGCCGGGTGACTACTACCACTTCGATCCTGTGCATCACCGCCTGGCGGGCGAGCGCACCGGTCGCAGCTTCCGTCTGGGCGATACCGTGGAAGTGCAGGTCATGCGCGTCGACCTCGACGAGCGCAAGATCGACTTCGGTATGCCAGACAAGCCAGCCGAACCGGTGGGGCGTAAAAAACGTGGCAGCGAAACCGCCGCGCCGGCTACCAAGGGCAAGGGGGCTCCCGCGAAAGCGGCGACCGCCGAGCCTGCGCCGGCCAAGGCTGGTCGCCGTTCCTCCGTCAAGGAAAAGGCCCCCGAAGCCTACCGCCCAAGCGACGCAGCGGCGAAAAACGCCGAACTGCGCAAGAGCCGCGAGTTGAAGCAGCAGTTGCTCAACGAAGCCAAAAGCGGTGGTAAAGCGGCGTCTGGGGGAAAGTCCCAAGGGGCGGAAAAGCCGTCGAGCAAGCCCAGTAAACACCGTAAAGGCCCGCCAAAAGCGGGTTCGGCCCCTGCGAAAAGCGGCGGGTCGCGCAAACCTAAGGCCAAGTCATGAGTCTGGAAAAAATCTACGGCGTCCATGCCGTAGAAGCACTGCTGCGTCATCACCCTAAGCGTGTCAAGCAAGTGTGGTTGGCAGAAGGTCGCAGCGAGCCGCGTGTACAAGCTTTGGTCGAGTTGGCCACCCAAAACAAGGTCGCCATCGGCCAGGCCGAGCGTCGTGAAATGGACGTTTGGGTTGAAGGCGTTCACCAGGGCGTGGTCGCGGACGTAAGCCCGAGCCAGGTCTGGGGCGAAGCCATGCTCGACGAGCTGCTCGACCGCACCGAAGGCGCGCCGCTGTTGCTGGTGCTGGACGGCGTAACCGACCCGCACAACCTCGGCGCCTGCCTGCGCTCGGCCGACGCCGCCGGCGCGCTGGCGGTGATCGTGCCTAAAGACAAGTCCGCTACCCTGACGCCTGTCGTGCGTAAAGTTGCCTGCGGGGCGGCGGAAGTGATTCCGCTGGTGGCCGTGACCAACCTGGCGCGCACCCTGGAGAAGCTCCAGCAGCGCGGCCTGTGGGTCGTGGGTACGGCGGGAGAGGCCGAGGTCAGTATTTATGACCAGGACCTCACCGGCCCGACCATCCTGATCATGGGTGCTGAAGGCAAGGGCATGCGTCGCCTGACCCGCGAGCATTGCGATTACCTGGTGCACTTGCCGATGGCTGGCAGCGTCAGCAGCCTGAACGTGTCGGTGGCGACAGGCGTGTGCCTGTTCGAAGCCCGGCGTCAGCGTGGCGTCAAGGCCAAGGCCAAGAAGTAATCAGGTTGATGCAGGTCAAAATGTGGGAGGGGGCTTGCCCCCGATTGCGGTGTATCAGTCAGCCAGTGTTTAGCTGACACACTGCTATCGGGGGCAAGCCCCCTCCCACATTGTTTTTGTGGTGTTTGGGAGGTTGTTCAAATAATCACCAATCACCTTGCGCGCTTTCTTCCCCTTCTCTACAATTGCGCCCCTTGCCCACCTGGCAGGCACGCCATGTGCCTCCCCTGCGGCAAGATCCATAAGTGTCATTCACTCCTTGTCTGACCGTTTTTGAGCGGCAGGCTACAACCCGTAAGGAG
>NZ_JADDUM010000354.1 GCF_015163715.1 Pseudomonas cyclaminis | reverse complement strand
CCCTCGATCGAGGGGTTTTCAGTCAAGCGCGTTACGTCATGGCATCACGTCATCTGAATGATGGTCTGCATGATGGTGCTCTGGGTGGAGATAGTCTTGGCGTTCGCCTGGTAGTTGCTCTGGGCCTTGATCAAGTCCACCAGCTCGTTGGTCAGGTTGACGTTGGAGTTCTCCAGGGAGTTGGCCACGATCGAACCCAGGGTGCCGGCTTGCGGGGTGTCGTAACCCGGCTGGCCCGAGGAGAAAGTCTCTCTCCAGGTAGTGCCGCCCGACGGTTGCAGGCCCTGTTCGTTGTTGAAGCTGGCCAGCGAGATCTGGCCGATGGCCTTGCTCTGCTGGTTGCTGAACGTGGCGAACAGTACACCGCTGCCGTCGATTTTCAGGCCGGTGATCTGGCCGGTGGCGTAACCGTCAGTGGTCGGCGGGTTACGGTAGCTGGCCGAGTTGTACTGGGTGATATTGCCCATGTTCACGGCAATAGGCCCCGCGGTCGCTTCGTTCGGCGTCCAAGTGCCATCGGTCACCGAGCCTGGAACCCAGCCAGTGAGCGTCAAGGTCTTGCTGCTCACGCCGCCGGTCACAACATCCTTGAGCTTACCCGCACCGTCAAAGGTGATGGTCGACGGCACAGGTGCCGTGGTGCCGGTCGTTGTCGGCTTGGTACCGTCCAGGTTACGGCCGTCGATCAACGTGTAGGCGTTCCACTCGTTGGCGTCGGTTTTGACCATGTACTGCACCATGGCGTGGGAGTTGCCCTGGGAATCGTACAAAGTGGTGCTGTACTGAGTGGTAAAGGTGGTGGTGTCGCTTGGGTTGAACGGCTTGGTAGTCTGGTTGATCACCGGCTCCGACGAGTTCAGGTTACTGGTGGAGTCCACTTTGGTGGACGCCTTCGGCGGCAGGTAAGACAAGTTCAGTTGCAGGTCGGTCAAGCCGCCCTTGATGATCTTGCCGTCGTCATCCGCCGCGTAGCCTTGCAGGCGCGAGGTGCCGGTGTTGTTGGTGATGTAGCCGTCTTTGTCGGCGCGGAACGCACCGCTACGGGTGTATTCCAGGGAACCGTCGCTGCCCTTCTGCACGAAGAAGCCGCCGCCCTGGATCGCCATGTCCAGCACACCGCCGCTGTTGTTGACGTCGCCCTGGGTGAACTGCTGGGACACTGCCGCCAGGTTCACGCCATTGCCGATGCTGTTCTGGCCGGTGCCCAGTTTGGACGCGGCATAGATGTCGGCGAATTCCGCGCGGGACGACTTGAAGCCAGTGGTCGCGACGTTGGCGATGTTGTTGCCGGTCACGTCCAATTGTTTGTTGGCCGCATAGAGGCCGCTAAGGCCGATATTAAAAGACATGTTTCTCTCCTTCTGCCGTAGTTAGCCGGCTCTATGTACCGATAGTCTGAATTTGCGACAGCTTGACGCTGCCCATGCCACCCGCAAGGTTCAGCAGCATTTCGCCGCCGGTCTTGCTCAACGTCACGCTCGTCACCGTGGCCGGCAGCGAAGTCGCCAGGGCCACCGACTCGCCCTTGTCGTTCTTGGTCGTGGCCGTGAAGGTGTAGGTCCCCGCTGGAGCCACCTCACCCGCCTCGTTCTTGCCATCCCAGATAAAGTCCGAGGTGCCAGCGCTCTGGGCGCCCATATCGATGGTGCGCACCACGTTGCCGTCTTTGTCGGTGATCTTGACGGCGACGTTGCCGGTGGCTGCAGTCACTGCCACCGAACCGTTCATGCTCTTGCTTGTATCCACCAGGGCCTTGTCGGTCTGGGTGATGATCGAACGCCCTACCAGCGACGACGCCTGCAGCGCCTGGGAGGAACTGAAGTTGCTGGAGATCGCATTCACCGAGTCGTTCAGGGTGTTGATGCCTTCCAGGCTGCTGAACTGAGCCAACTGGGCCACGAATGCACCGTTGTCCTGAGGCGACAGCGGGTCCTGGTTTTTCAGTTGGGTGACCAACAGCTGCAAGAACGCATCCTTGCCCAACGACTGATTGCCGGTGGCGGCGGAGGCCGTGCTCGCGACATTGTTGGTGGCAGTCGTGACCTTGGAATTGAAAAGGTCCTGGACTGCCGTATTAGTAGACGTATCAACGATGGCCATTATTTGGCGCCCCTTATCACTGACCCAGGGTCAGGACCTTCTGCATCATGGTTTTGGCGGTGTTCATCATTTCCGCGTTGGTCTGGAACGAGCGGCTGGCGGAAATCATGTCGGCCATTTCCTCGACCACATTGACGTTCGGGTAGTACACGTAGCCTTTTTCGTTCGCCGCCGGGTGGTTAGGCTCGTAGCGGGCTTCGAGATTGCTCTGGTCTTCGACCACGCCAAGCACCTGCACGCCTTTGCCGGCTGCGTCCTGCTCCTGGAACAGCGAGTCGCTGCCGCCGTTCTGGCCGGCCTGGAACATGGTGGCAAACACCGGGTGACGGGCACGGTACGTCTGGTCAATGCTCGAAGACACGGTCTCGGCGTTGGCGATGTTACTGGCGACGGTGTTGAGGCGCGTGGTCTGGGCGCTCATGCCGCTACCGGCAATATTGAAAACACTGGACAGGGACATGGCTTACTCTCCACGCAGGGCTGACATCAGCCCTTTGAATTTGCTGTTGAGCAGGGTAAAGCTGGCCTGGAAGTTCACCGAGTTCTCGGCATAGGCCGATTGCTCCAGCTGGGCGTCGACGGTGTTCTGGTCGATCGACGGCTGCATCGGCGTGCGATACAGCAACGACTCGTCACCACTGCTCAGGCCTTGCGCTTCGATATGACGGTTATTGGTCATGTTCAAGGCGAAGGTGCCGTTCTTGGTCTTGTCCTGCTGTGCGGCGAGCACGGCGGAGAAGTCCAGATCCCGAGCCTTGTAGTTCGGGGTGTCGGCGTTGGCAATGTTGTTGGCCAGGACTTCAGCACGCTGGGCGCGGAAGCCCAGGGCTTGTTCGTGGATACCGAGCGCTTTATCGAAGCTGATGCTCATGGCGGAAACCTTTAGGCTGACCTGCTGTTCGTTAACAGGGTTATAGCAAGGCCCATGCCAGTTTCTGAAAAGCCCATGAATCAAGGGTTTGCGGGAAGGTTGCCGGCGGCAATGCCAGAAAAGCGGCAACGGGTTTCCGCGTGGCGCCAGTAAAGCGGCAATGGCGATTGCCGCTTTCCCGCAACTTGCCGCAGAAACAAATGTGGGAGGGGGCTTGCCCCCGATAGCAGTTGATCAGTTAGTGTTTCTATCACTGATACACCGCTATCG
>NZ_JADDUM010000353.1 GCF_015163715.1 Pseudomonas cyclaminis | reverse complement strand
GCGTCGCGCCTACAACCTGCCGGAAAACGTCCTGCGAGCGTCTATCCTCGCCGACCCGGCCGGTGCGCGTAAGAACACCAAGGACAACACCCCGGCGGTGATCCACTATTCCATCGTCCCGGGTAACACCGTGGAAGTGGACGTGGCCGCCAAAGGCGGTGGTTCCGAGAACAAGTCGAAAATGGCCATGCTCAACCCGTCCGACTCGATCGTCGACTGGGTGCTCAAGACCGTTCCGACCATGGGCGCCGGCTGGTGCCCACCGGGCATGCTCGGCATCGGCATCGGCGGCACCGCCGAGAAAGCCGCGGTGATGGCCAAGGAAGTGTTGATGGAGTCCATCGACATTCACGAGCTGATCAAGCGCGGCCCGTCCAACCGTATCGAAGAGATGCGCCTGGAGCTGTTCGAGAAGGTCAACCAACTGGGCATCGGCGCCCAGGGCCTGGGTGGGCTGACCACCGTGCTCGACGTGAAGATCATGGACTACCCGACTCACGCCGCTTCGCTGCCGGTGTGCATGATCCCCAACTGCGCCGCCACCCGTCACGCGCACTTCGTGCTCGACGGTACTGGCCCGGCGTCGCTGGAAGCACCACCGCTGGACGCCTACCCGGAAATCGTCTGGGAAGCCGGCCCGTCGGCCCGTCGCGTCAACCTTGACACCCTGACCCCGCAAGACGTGCAGAGCTGGAAGCCGGGCGAAACCGTGTTGCTCAACGGCAAGATGCTCACCGGTCGCGACGCCGCGCACAAGCGCATGGTCGAGATGCTGAACAAGGGCGAAACCCTGCCGGTGGACCTCAAGGGCCGCTTCATCTACTACGTCGGCCCGGTTGATCCAGTGCGCGAAGAAGTGGTTGGCCCGGCTGGCCCGACTACCGCGACGCGGATGGACAAGTTCACCCGCCAGATCCTCGAACAAACCGGCCTGCTGGGCATGATCGGCAAATCCGAGCGCGGCCCGACTGCGATCGAAGCGATCAAGGACAACAAGGCCGTGTACCTGATGGCCGTGGGCGGCGCTGCTTACCTGGTGGCGCAAGCCATCAAGAAGTCGCGGGTTGTCGCGTTCGCCGAACTGGGCATGGAAGCGATCTACGAGTTCGACGTCAAAGACATGCCGGTCACCGTTGCCGTTGATAGCAAAGGCGAATCCGTGCACATCACCGGTCCTGCCATCTGGCAGAAAAAGATCAGTGAAAGCCTGGCGGTAGAAGTGCAGTAAGCACTTTTCCTGCAAGGATAAAGGCGACTGTGGCCCCATGGCCCAGTCGCCTTTTTTATGGCGCATGGTATGGTGCTCCCCCCTTACTGTGCCTGCTCATCACTGTATGATCGCGATCCCTCGCCCCCTGCGCCTGACCTTCTACGCCCTGTTGATCATCGCCGGTGCGGTGCTGGCCGCTGCATTGGCCACGCGCCAGGCCGAACGCCAGGCTTTGGTGGACGATGCCGCACGCGCCAACCAACAGCTCGCGCTGTACGCCAACTCGCTGCACACCCTGATCGAACGCTACCGTGCCCTGCCCGCCGTGCTGGCGCTGGACTCGGAAATGATCAGCGCGTTGAAGGGCCCGTTGGACACCGCAACCCAGGACGCGCTTAACCGCAAGCTCGAACGCATCAACGGTGCCGCGCAATCGTCCACCCTGGAATTGATGGACCGCAACGGCCTCGCCGTGGCCGCCAGCAACTGGGCGCTGCCGAGCAGTTATGTAGGGCACAACTATGCATTCCGGCCGTATTTCAGCCAGACCAAGAGCCAGGGCACCGGGCGTTTTTATGCGGTGGGGGTGACCACCGGGATTCCGGGTTACTTCCTCTCCAGTGCAGTACTCGATGAACACGAGCAGTTCCTGGGCGCCATGGTGGTGAAACTGGAGTTCCCTGAGCTGGAGCGCGAATGGGCCCAGGGCGATGACTTGCTGCTGGTCAGTGATGCACGCGGCATCGTGTTTATTGCCAACCAGCCGGGCTGGCGTTATCGCAATCTGAGGCCGCTATCGGCCAATGACCTCGCCGAGCTCAAGGCCACTCGCCAATACGACAAGAAACAACTGCAGCCGCTGGAAACCGAGACCCTGCAGCGCTTTGACGAAAACAGCCACCTGATGCGCGTCAACGGCCCCGACGGCAGTGCCCGGTACATCTGGGAATCCCTGCCGCTGAAGGCAGAAGGCTGGACCCTGCACCTGCTGCGCAAACCGCAATTTCCGTTTGAAGACCAACGCAACGCGGGCCTGGCCGCCGCGGGTTCCTGGCTGGCGCTGGTGTTCCTCGTGCTGTTCCTGAGCCAACGCTGGCGCCTGGCCCGCTTGCGCCAGCGCAGCCGCGAAGAGCTGGAGCAACTGGTGGAAGAACGCACCCAGGCCCTGCGCACCGCACAGGACGGCTTGGTGCAATCGGCCAAGCTGGCGGCGCTGGGGCAGATGTCCGCCGCCCTCGCCCACGAAATCAACCAGCCACTGACTGCCCAGCGCATGCAACTTGCCACCCTGCGCCTGTTGCTGGATCACGGCCGCGTGGACGATGCCTACAAGGCCCTCACGCCACTGGACGACATGCTCACGCGCATGGCGGCGCTCACCGGTCACCTAAAGACCTTCGCACGTAAAAGCCCCAGTGGCCTGCGCGAGCGGCTTGACCTGGCCACGGTGGTAGACCAGGCCCTGCACCTGCTCGACGCACGCCTGCGCGATGAAGGCATCGGCGTGGTGATGGACCTGACCCGCCCGGCCTGGGTACGCGGCGACGCGATTCGCCTGGAGCAGGTGCTCATCAACCTGCTGCGCAACGCCCTGGACGCCATGGCCGACAAGCCGCGCAAGCGCCTGGAAATCCGCCTGCACGCCGACCAGCAGCTTTGGCTTTTGACCGTCAGTGACAGCGGCGGCGGGATTGCCGAGGAACACTTGAACAACGTGTTTGACCCATTCTTTACCACCAAGCCGGTGGGCGATGGTCTCGGTTTGGGACTGGCGGTGTCTTACGCTATCGTCCATGAACTCGGTGGGCGCCTGATCGCCGGTAACCACGGCGACGGCGCGGTGTTCACCCTGACCCTGCCCATCGCGCTGGAGACGCCGGACCTATGCTGAATGCGGTGATTGTGGTCGATGACGAAGCGAGCATTCGCACGGCCGTGGAGCAGTGGCTGAGCCTCTCGGGGTTTGAGGTGCAGCTGTTCAGCCGCGCCGAAGAATGCCTGGCGCACTTGCCCAAGGACTTTCCCGGCGTGATCTTGAGCGACGTGCGCATGCCAGGGCACAGCGGCCTGGAGTTGCTGGCCGAGGTGCAGCGTCGCGACGCCGACTTGCCGGTGATATTGCTGACCGGCCATGGCGATGTGCCGATGGCTGTCGAAGCCATGCGCGATGGCGCCTACGACTTTCTGGAAAAACCCTTCAGCCCCGAGGCCCTGCTCAACAGCCTGCGCCGGGCGTTGGACAAACGTGGGCTGATCCTGGAAAACCGACGCCTGCACCAACAGGCCGACCACCGTTCGAAGCTCGAATCCAGCCTGCTCGGCGTGTCCCGCGGCTTGCAGAACCTGCGTCGCCAGGTGCTCGACCTGGCGAGCTTGCCGGTCAACGTGCTGATCCGTGGCGAGACCGGCAGCGGCAAGGAGCTGGTCGCCCGCTGCCTGCATGATTTCGGCCCTCGGGCCAAGAAGCCGTTCGTGGCGCTCAATTGCGCGGCAATTCCCGAGCAGTTGTTTGAAGCCGAGTTGTTCGGCCACGAAAGCGGCGCGTTCACCGGCGCCCAGGGCAAGCGCATCGGCAAGCTGGAATACGCCCACGGCGGCACACTGTTCCTCGATGAAATCGAAAGCATGCCCCTGGCCCAGCAAGTGAAGTTGTTGCGGGTGTTGCAGGAACAGAAGCTGGAGCGACTGGGCTCCAACCAGAGCATCCACGTGGACTTGCGCATCATCGCCGCGACCAAGCCGGACCTGTTGGAAGAGGCCCGTGCGGGGCGCTTTCGCGAAGACCTGGCTTATCGCCTCAACGTCGCACAACTGCGCCTGCCGCCGTTGCGCGAGCGCCGTGAAGACATTCCGCTGCTGTACGAGCACTTTGCCCAGAGCGCTGCTGAACGTTTGGGGCGTACGGCCGAGCCGTTGAGCGGTCCGGCGCTGGGGCGCCTGCTCAGCCATGATTGGCCCGGTAATGTGCGTGAACTGGCCAACGTCGCCGAGCGCCAGGTGTTGGGCCTTGGCGACCCGGAACCGGAAGGCGTCGAGGCCGGGCAATCCCTCGCGGCACAGCAAGAAGCCTTCGAAGCCCATTGCCTGAAGGCAGCGCTGACCCGGCACAAAGGCGATATCAAGGCAGTACTGGCCGAGCTGCAACTGCCCCGCCGGACATTCAACGAAAAAATGCAGCGCCACGGCCTTGCACGGGACATGTTTCTCAAGGATGAATGAGCGGATTTCCGCTCATCACTCGAAAATAACCAGCGATATTCCGCTCAAAAAAAACCACAAACCCTTCTAGACCGGGCCTTCATCCACCTGGCACAGCTCCTGCTATAGCCCCAGCCAGGCAGCGCTCGCGCCGCTCCATAAAAACAACTAGATGAAGGATCCTTCAATGGATAACTCCAACACCTTGCCTCTGGGGTCGGCGGCCGCGCCGGCAAAACCACGCACCACCTCCAGCCGCATCAAGTCGATCTTCAGCGGATCAGTCGGCAACATGGTCGAGTGGTACGACTGGTATGTCTACGCCGCTTTCTCGCTGTACTTCGCCAAAGCCTTTTTCCCGAAAGGCGACACTACCGCCCAACTTCTCAACACCGCCGCGATCTTCGCCGTGGGCTTCCTGATGCGCCCGATCGGTGGCTGGCTGATGGGCCTGTACGCCGACAAGGTCGGGCGTAAAAAAGCCCTGATGGCCTCGGTCTACCTGATGTGCTTCGGCTCGCTGCTGATTGCCCTGAGCCCTGGCTATGAAGTCATTGGTATCGGTGCGCCCATCCTACTGGTGTTTGCCCGTTTGCTGCAGGGGCTGTCAGTCGGCGGCGAATACGGCACCTCGGCCACCTACCTCAGCGAGATGGCGACCAAGGAACGTCGTGGTTTCTACTCCAGCTTCCAGTACGTGACCCTGATCTCCGGCCAGCTCATCGCGCTGGCAGTGCTGATCGTCCTGCAACAGGTACTCACCACCGAGCAACTGTATGCCTGGGGCTGGCGTATCCCGTTCGCCATCGGCGCCCTGTGCGCAGTGGTCGCGCTGTACCTGCGTCGTGGCATGGAAGAAACCGAGTCGTTCACCAAGAAAGAAAAAGCCAAGGAAAGCGCAATGCGCACCTTGATGCGTCACCCCAAGGAACTGATGACCGTGGTCGGCCTGACCATGGGCGGCACCCTGGCCTTCTACACCTACACCACCTACATGCAGAAGTACCTGGTGAACACGGTCGGCATGAGCATCTCCGACTCCACCACCATCTCGGCGGCGACGCTGTTTCTGTTCATGTGCCTGCAACCGATCGTCGGCGGGCTGTCGGATAAGGTCGGCCGTCGTCCGATCCTGATCGCGTTCGGCATCCTCGGCACGCTGTTCACTGTGCCGATCCTCACCACCCTGCACACCATCCAATCCTGGTGGGGCGCGTTCTTCCTGATCATGGCGGCGCTGATTATCGTCAGCGGCTACACCTCGATCAACGCAGTGGTGAAGGCCGAGCTGTTCCCCACCGAAATCCGTGCCCTGGGCGTTGGCCTGCCCTATGCACTGACCGTATCGATCTTCGGCGGCACCGCTGAATACATCGCGCTGTGGTTCAAGAGCATCGGCATGGAAACCGGTTACTACTGGTATGTGACTGCGTGTATCGCGGTGTCGCTGGTGGTCTATGTGACCATGAAGGACACCCGCAAGCATTCGCGCATTACCACGGACTAAAAAA
>NZ_JADDUM010000352.1 GCF_015163715.1 Pseudomonas cyclaminis | reverse complement strand
AGTTGGGCCAACAGGAACGCTTCGCGAACCCTGCTCGGCAGGCGTGCGAGCATGGCGTCTATTTCGTAGAGGGTTTCGACGATGATTGCCCGTTGCTCCGGCGACGGCTGGGTGGCTTGCGGACACAAGGCGAGACTGTCGAGCCAGGCTTTTTCCAGTTGGCGACGGCGCCAATGGTCAATGCACAAACCACGGGCGATGGTGGCCAAATAGGAGCGCTGGCGCACGTGATCGGTTTCGGTAGGCGGGCGGCTGAGCAGGCGGATGAACGTGTCGTGGGCCAGGTCGGCGGCATCCCAGCGGTCGTTCAGGCGTCGGCGCAATAAACCGAGCAGCCAGCCGTGGTGGGTGCCGTAGAGGTGGGTGAACGAGGTCGACACACTAGCCATCCAGCGCGATAGAAGCGACGGTAATAAGAATTGGTCGCGATTAAAGCAAAGGGAGCGGGTGTGCGCAAATGATATTGGTTTGCTATTGGGGGGATGTGTGCATAGGTACCTACACATCTTCCATAGGATAACCACCCAAAACTTGGGGGTTGCCCGGTGAGCGTCAAGACGGTATCTACGTAAGGGATTCGCTCGAAATGTGTAGACACCTAAGGTTGTCGGGGGCAAGCCCCCTGCCACATTTGGCCAGCGTGCATTCAGGTCGGCACGAGGAAAGCCGCCTCCAGCAACTGCCGGGTATACGCGTGCTGCGGATCAGCGAAGATGGCCCGTGCATCGCCCTGTTCCACTACCTGCCCCTGCTTGACTACCATCAACTGGTGACTCAACGCTTTCACCACCGCCAAGTCATGGCTGATAAACAGGTAAGTCAGGTTGTACTTGGCCTGCAGGCTGCGCAGCAGTTCGACCACCTGGCGTTGCACCGTGCGGTCCAGGGCCGAAGTGGGTTCGTCGAGCAAAATCAGGCGCGGTTTGAGCACCAGTGCCCGGGCGATGGCGATGCGTTGACGTTGGCCGCCGGAGAACTCATGGGGGTAGCGATGCCGGGATTCCGGGTCCAGGCCCACTTCCTTGAGCGCGGCGATAATCGCTGCTTCCTGCTCGGCCGGCGTGCCCATTTTGTGAATGCGCAAACCTTCGCCAACGATCTCACTGACGCACATGCGCGGGCTCAGGCTGCCGAACGGGTCTTGGAACACCACCTGCATTTCCCGGCGCAGCGGGCGTACCTGTTGTTGCGTCAGGCAGTCAAGCTGCTGGCCTTCGAAGCGGATGCCGCCCTTGCTGCCGATCAAGCGCAGGATCGCCAAACCGAGGGTGGATTTGCCCGAGCCGCTTTCGCCGACGATGCCCAGGGTTTGCCCTTGGGGCAGGCTGAAGTTGATGCCATCCACCGCTTTGACGTAATCGACGGTGTTGCGCAAAAAACCTTTCTTGATCGGAAACCACACCTTGAGGTCATCGACCTCCAGCAGCGGCGGCCCCACTACGTTATTGGCCGGCCCCCCGCTGGGTTCGGCCGCCAGCAGTTCCTGGGTGTAGGGGTGTTGCGGCGACTGGAACAGCGTCTCGCACTCGGCCTGTTCGACGATGCAACCCTTCTGCATCACACACACACGATGGGCAATGCGCCGCACCAGGTTCAGGTCGTGGCTGATCAGCAGCAAGGCCATGCCCAGGCGCGCCTGCAACTCCTTGAGCAGTTCGAGAATCTTCAACTGCACCGTCACGTCGAGCGCAGTGGTCGGTTCGTCGGCGATCAACAGCTCCGGCTCGTTGGCCAATGCCATGGCGATCATCACCCGCTGGCGCTGGCCGCCGGACAATTCATGGGGCAGGGCCTTGAGGCGTTTGTGCGGCTCGGGAATGCCGACCAATTCCAGCAATTCCAGGGTGCGCTGGGTGGCAACCTTGCCGGTCAGCCCCTTGTGCAGGCCGAGCACTTCGTTGATCTGCTTCTCGATATTGTGCAGCGGGTTCAACGAGGTCATCGGCTCCTGGAAGATCATCGCGATGCGGTTGCCGCGAATGTGCCGCAGGGTCTTTTCCTTGAGGGTCAGCAGGTCTTGCCCGGCGTACTCGATAGTACCGGACGGATGCCGCGCCAACGGGTAGGGCAGCAGGCGCAGGATCGAATGGGCGGTCACCGATTTGCCGGAGCCGCTTTCGCCGACCAGTGCGATGGTTTCGCCACGTTTGATGTCGAAGCTGACGTTGTTGACCACGCGGTGGTGATGCTCGCCGGTGACGAACTCGACGCTGAGGTCGCGGATTTCGATCAGATTGTCCTGATTCATCTCATTTCCTCGGGTCGAAGGCATCGCGAGCGGACTCGCCGATAAACACCAGCAGGCTCAACATGATCGCCAGCACGGCAAACGCGCTCATGCCCAGCCACGGCGCTTGCAGGTTGGATTTGCCCTGGGCCACCAGTTCGCCCAGTGACGGCGAGCCGGCGGGTAAACCAAAGCCGAGGAAGTCCAGGGCGGTAAGGGTGCCGATGGCGCCGGTGAGGATGAACGGCATGAAGGTCATGGTCGAGACCATGGCGTTGGGCAGGATATGGCGGAACATGATCGCTCCGTTCTGCATGCCCAAGGCGCGGGCCGCACGCACGTATTCAAGGTTGCGCCCGCGCAGGAACTCGGCGCGCACCACGTCCACCAGGCTCATCCAGGAGAACAGCAGCATGATGCCCAGCAGCCACCAGAAGTTGGGCTGCACAAAGCTCGCGAGGATGATCAACAGGTACAGCACCGGCAACCCGGACCAGATCTCCAGGAAACGCTGCCCGGCCAAGTCCACCCAGCCGCCATAGAAACCCTGCAAGGCCCCGGCAATCACGCCGATGATCGAGCTGAGGATGGTCAGGGTCAGGGCAAACAGCACCGACACCCGAAAACCGTAGATCACCCGCGCCAGCACATCGCGGCCCTGGTCATCGGTGCCCAGCAAGTTCACGGACGACGGCGGCGCCGGGGCTGGCACTTTGAGATCGTAGTTGATGCTCTGGTAGCTGAACGGGATCGGCGCCCACAAGGTCCAGGCGTCCTTGGCCTTGAGCAGTTCCCGGATATACGGGCTCTTGTAGTTGGCCTCCAGCGGGAACTCGCCGCCGAAGGTGGTCTCCGGGTAGCGCTTGAGCGCCGGGAAATACCAGTCGCCGTCGTAGTGCACGGCCAGCGGTTTGTCATTGGCGATCAGCTCCGCGCCCAGGCTCAGCCCGAACAGGATCAGGAACAGCCACAGCGACCACCAGCCACGTTTGTTGGCTTTGAAACGCTCGAACCGGCGACGATTGAGGGGGGACAGGTTCATCTCAATGCTCCCGGCTGGCGAAGTCGATACGCGGATCGACCAGGGTGTAGGTGAGGTCGCCGATCAGCTTCACGATCAGCCCCAGCAGGGTGAAGATAAACAGCGTGCCGAACACCACCGGGTAGTCACGGTTGATCGCCGCTTCAAAGCTCATCAGGCCCAGGCCGTCGAGGGAGAAGATCACTTCGACCAGCAATGAACCCGTGAAGAAGATGCCGATAAACGCCGAGGGGAAGCCGGCGATCACCAGCAGCATCGCGTTACGGAACACATGGCCGTAGAGCACGCGATGGTTGGTCAGGCCCTTGGCCTTGGCAGTGACCACGTATTGCTTGTTGATCTCGTCGAGAAAGCTGTTTTTGGTGAGCAGCGTCATGGTCGCGAAGTTGCCGATCACCAGCGCGGTGATGGGCAATGCCAGGTGCCAGAAGTAGTCGAGGATCTTGCCGCCCCAGCTCAGTTCGTCGAAGTTGTTGGAGGTGAGCCCGCGCAACGGGAACCAGTCGAAATAACTGCCGCCGGCAAATACCACGATCAACAGGATCGCGAACAGGAACGCCGGGATCGCATAGCCGACGATGATCGCCGAGCTGGTCCACACGTCGAAATGGCTGCCATGGCGCGTGGCCTTGGCGATCCCCAGGGGGATCGACACCAGGTACATGATCAGCGTGCTCCATAACCCGAGGGAGATGGACACCGGCATCTTTTCCTTGATCAGGTCGATGACCTTGGCGTCACGGAAGAAGCTGTCGCCAAAATCCAGCTGTGCGTAGTTCTTGACCATGATCCACAAGCGTTCCGGCGCCGACTTGTCGAAGCCGTACATCTTTTCGATTTCCTTGATCAGCGCCGGGTCCAGGCCCTGGGCGCCGCGATAGCTGCTGGAGCCGGCCACGGAGACTTCGGCGCCGCCGCCGGCAATGCGGCTGGTGGCGCCTTCAAAGCCCTCAAGCTTGGCGATCATCTGTTCCACCGGGCCACCGGGGGCGGCCTGGATGATGATGAAGTTGATCAGCAGGATCCCGAACAACGTGGGGATGATCAGTAACAGGCGACGAACAATATAGGCCAGCATTCAATCGCCTCCGCTCGCCGGATCGGCGTTCGTGTCTGTGTCCAGGGGGACGGCAGGTTTGACATTGGGTTTGCTCCACCAGGTGGCGGTGCCCACGTCATAGCGCGGCGGGACCTTGGGGTGACCCAGATGATCCCAATACGCCACGCGGAACGTCTTGATGTGCCAGTTGGGGATCACGTAGTAGCCAAACTGCAACACGCGATCCAGGGCTTTGGCATGGGCCACCAGGCTTTTGCGCGAATCGGAGTCGATCAGTTCCTCTACCAATTGGTCAACGGCCGGGTCCTTGAGGCCCATGTAGTTGCGGCTGCCGGGTTTGTCGGCGCTGGAGGATTTCCAGAATTCGCGCTGTTCGTTACCGGGCGAGGTGGATTGCGGGAAGCTGCCCACCAGCATGTCGAAGTCCCTCGAGCGGATACGATTTATGAACTGCGAGACGTCGACGCGGCGGATCACCAGGTCAATGCCCAGGTCGGCCAGGTTGCGCTTGAAGGGCAGCAGAATGCGTTCGAATTCAGTCTGGGCCAGCAGGAATTCGATCTTCACCGGTTTGCCGGTGGTGTCGACCATCTTGTCATCGACGATACGCCAGCCGGCTTCCTGCAGCAGTTGGTAGGCTTCGCGTTGCTGGGTGCGGATCATGCCGCTGCCGTCGGTCTTGGCCGGTTCGAAAGCCTGGGTGAAGACTTCGGGTGGGATCTTGTCGCGCAGCGGTTCGAGGATTTTCAGCTCATCCGGGCCGGGAAGGCCGGTGGCCGCCATCTCCGAGTTTTCGAAGTAGCTGCGGGTACGGGTGTAGGCGCCGTTGAACAGCTGCTTGTTGCTCCATTCGAAATCCAGCAACAGGCTGATGGCCTTGCGCACACGCACGTCTTCGAACATGGGTTTGCGCATGTTGAACACAAACCCCTGCATCCCGGTGGGGTTGCCGTTGGGAATCTCTTCCTTGATCAAGCGGCCTTCGGTCACGGCCGGGATGTTGTAGGCGTTGGCCCAGTTCTTGGCGCTGAATTCCAGCCAATAGTCGAACTGCCCAGCCTTCAAGGCTTCCAGGGAGACGGTGCTGTCGCGATAGTAGTCGGTGATGCGGTTATCGAAATTGTAGAAACCCTTGGCGACCGGCAGGTCCCTGGCCCAGTAATCCTTGACCCGCTCGTAGCGGATCATGCGCCCGGCCTTGACCTCGGCCACCTTGTACGGCCCGCTGCCCAAGGGCACTTCGAGGTTGCCCTTGGCGAAGTCGCGGCTCGCCCACCAATGCTTGGGCAATACCGGCAGTTGCCCGAGGATCAGCGGCAATTCGCGGTTGTTGGTGCGCTTGAACTTGAACAGCACTTTCAGCGGGTCTTCGGCAATGACTTCGTCGACATCGGCGTAATAGGTGCGGTAGATCGGCGAGCCTTCCTTGATCAGTTCCTGGAAGGTAAACACCACGTCTTCGGCGCGGATCGGGTGGCCATCATGGAAGCGCGCTTCGGGGCGCAGGTAGAAGCGGACCCAGCTGTTGTCCGGGGCTTTTTCGATCTTGCCGGCGACCAGGCCGTATTCGGTGATGGGTTCATCCAGGCTTTGCATGGCCAGGGTGTCGTAGATCAGGCTCAGATTGTCGGCCGGCACGCCTTTGGCGATGTAGGGGTTGAGGCTGTCGAAGCCGCCCATGGCCGATTCGCGGAACGTGCCGCCCTTGGGGGCATCCGGGTTCACATAGTCGAAATGCTTGAAGTCGGCCGGGTATTTCGGCGCTCGTTGTACAGCGTCAGCGCATGCTGCGGCGCCGCGTGGGCCGCGCAGCTGAGCAACAAGCCGGCAAACAGTGACGAACGCAAAGACATCATTGGGCTTTCTCCGACGCTTTGAGCCACCACGCGCTCAGGCCCAGGCTGTAGGGCGGCGTGGTGACAAAGGCGAACCGGTTGCGGTACGCCAGGCGATGATAGTTGAGGTACCAGTTGGGAATGCTGTAGTGCTGCCACAGCAGCACCCGGTCCAGGGCGCGGC
>NZ_JADDUM010000351.1 GCF_015163715.1 Pseudomonas cyclaminis | reverse complement strand
GCGCCAATGATCACAACTTCGGTCGAGCGCAAAACGGTGTCCTCACAAAATATTGATCTGAAATGCAATCAAAACTGTGGGAAGGGGCTTGCCCCCGATGTCGGTGTATCAGTGGCAGATGTACCGACTGACACACTGCAATCGGGGGCAAGCCCCTCCCACATTTGGATCTCCATTGAATGGGAGATTTTTTACAGGATGCGCACGCGCAACGAACGGCCTTTGATCTTGCCGTCATTCAAACGCTGTAACGCCTGCTTGGCGATGCCACGTTCCACGGCCACGAACGCCTGGAAGTCAAAGATCGCGATCTTGCCGACCTGAGCGCCGGGGATGCCGGCGTCGCCGGTCAGTGCACCGAGGATGTCACCCGGACGCACCTTGTCTTTACGGCCAGCGGCGATGCACAGCGTGCTCATCACTGGCAGCAACGGACCGCCGCTTTGCGGCTTGAGGTTGTCCAGTTGGTCCCAGTTCAGTGGCGACTTCTGCAGTTGCTCGATGGCCTGGGCGCGGTGCGCTTCGGACGGTGCGACCAGGCTGATGGCGATGCCGGTCTCGCCCGCACGGCCAGTCCGGCCAACACGGTGGATGTGGATTTCCGAGTCGCGGGCCAGTTCGACGTTGATCACCATGTCCAGCGCGTCGATGTCCAAACCACGGGCGGCGACGTCAGTGGCCACCAGCACCGAGGTGCTGCGGTTGGCGAACATCGCCAGCACCTGGTCACGGTCGCGCTGTTCCAGGTCGCCATGCAGGCCAACGGCGGAAATGCCCTTGGACGTCAGGTGGTCCACGGTTTCCTGCACTTGCTGCTTGGTAAAGCAGAACGCCACGCAGGAGGCTGGGCGAAAGTGCGCCAGCACCTTGGTCACGGCGTCCATGCGTTCTTCCGGCGAGATCTCGAAGAAACGCTGCTCGATCTGGTCATCGGAGTGGAAGGCTTCGGCCTTCACTTGCTGTGGTGCGCGCATGAACTTGGACGCCAGCTGCTTGATGCTCACCGGGTAGGTGGCCGAGAACAGCAGGGTCTGGCGGCGTGGCGGGGTCTTGCTGATGATGTCTTCGATGGCGTCGTAGAAGCCCATGTCGAGCATGCGGTCGGCTTCGTCGAGGATCAGCGTGTTCAGGCCGTCCAGCACCAGCGAACCCTTGCGCAGGTGTTGCTGGATGCGGCCCGGAGTGCCGACGATCACGTGGGCACCGTGTTCAAGGGACGCGATCTGCGGGCCGAGGGACACGCCGCCGCACAGGGTCAGGACCTTGATGTTGTCTTCGGCACGGGCCAGGCGACGGATTTCCTTGGCGACCTGGTCGGCCAGTTCACGGGTCGGGCACATCACCAGCGCCTGGCAGCCGAAGTAGCGCGGGTTGATCGGGTTCAACAGGCCGATACCGAATGCAGCGGTCTTGCCGCTGCCGGTCTTGGCCTGGGCAATCAGGTCCAGCCCTTTGAGGATCACCGGCAAGCTTTGCGCCTGGATCTGCGTCATCTCGACATAACCCAGCGAGTCGAGGTTAGCCAGCATGGCGGCGGACAGGGGCAAAGTATTAAAAGCGGTGGCGATGGTAGTCACGGGACTGGCTCTGCAAAACAAAATGTCGCGCAGTGTAGCAGGCCCCCGTAGGTTTTTTCGCATGGTTCGGATGAGGGGTGGGGGCCGCGGCAAGTTATGAGCGGCAAGCGGCAAGCTCGAAGCCGTCTTGCAGCTTCAAGCTTGCCGCTTGCCGCTGCCTTTAGGGTCCAGTTGCAGGAAGATCGCCGCCGCCAGCATCGCCATGATGCCCACGGTGAGGAAGGTCAATTGGAAGGCGCCGAGGATACTGTCCACGCCATCATTGCCGGCCTCTGCAGTAAACCCGCCGAGCAGCGCACCGGCACAGGCCACGCCCAGGCTAAGGGACAATTGCGCCACCACCGACAGCAAACTGTTGCCGCTGCTGGCCTGGGCGTCGTCGAGGTCGATCAGGGTCACGGTGTTCATCGCGGTAAATTGCAGGGAGTTGATCGCCCCCAGCACCGCGAGCATGCCCAGCAGCAACGGGTAGGGCGTTTGTTCCGTGACCAGGCCCATGCTGGCGAGCATCAGGCCCAGCGCCAGCGTGTTGCCGGTGAGCACGATGCGATAACCCAGACGCTCGATCAGCGGCCGCGCCACCGACTTGGCAAACATCGCCGCCGCCGCCAGGGGCAGCATGCTCATGCCGGCCTGCGACGGCGAATAGCCCAGCGCCACCTGCAACAGCAGCGGCACCAGGAACGGCAGCGCGCCGCTGCCCAGACGGGCGAACAGGTTGCCCAGAATGCCCACGGCAAAGGTGCGCGTCTTGAACAGCACCGGCGAGAACAGCGCATTGTCGATATGCCCGGCCCGCAGCCAATACGCCGCCAGGCACGCCAGCCCGCCGAACAGCAGCAACATCACCCGCAGGTGCGGCAGATGCAGCTCGCCCAGGCCTTCCATGGCGATGGTGATCAGCACCATCGCCGCGCCGAACAGCAGGAAGCCGATGCCATCGAAGCGCGTACGCTCGCTGCCGCGCAGGTCGGGGATGAATTTCCACACGGCGTAGCAGCCGATCATGCCTACCGGCAGGTTGATCAGGAAGATCCAGTGCCAGGTCAGGTATTGCACCATCCAGCCGCCCATGGTCGGGCCGAGCAAGGGGCCGAGCAGGCCGGGAATGGTGATGAACCCCATGATTCGCACCAGCTCGGAGCGCGGGTAAGCACGCAGAACCACCAGCCGTCCGACCGGCAGCATCAACGCACCGCCCAGGCCCTGGACCACCCGTGCGCCCACCAGCATGCTCAGGCTGCTGGATAAGGCGCACAGCAATGAGCCGATGCTGAACAGCATGATCGCGCCAAAGAAGATTTTCTTGGTGCCGAAGCGGTCGGCGATCCAGCCCGACGCCGGGATCAGCAGGGCGACGGTGAGCATGTAGGCGATCACCACGCCTTGCATGCGCAGCGGGTTCTCGGCGAGGTCCCGCGCCATGGCCGGCAGTGCGGTGTTCAGAATCGTCCCATCCAGCGACTGCATGAAGAAGGCAATCGCCACCACCCAGGGGAGCCAGCGGGCGGTCTTGGCATCGAGCGGGACGCGATTCGGCATGGGAACCCTTTTGTTAGCAGGCTATGTGTTGGCGATTATGCGCCATCCGTCGCGCTTTTTCCCACTGGCGGTTCGTCTAAGTCCGACAACGTCGCGTGCTCACCTATCAGGTAATTCAGCAGGGCGCGGTGCACCGACAGCGCGGCCTCGCGGGACTCCAGATCGAGCAAATGGCCGGTGTGCTCGGCCACGGCAAAGCTGCTGCGCGCCACGTACTGCTTGAACAACCGGGCTTCGGCAGCCGGGGTGTATTCGTCCAGGGCGCCGTTGAGGAAATGCACCGGCGTTTCAATCTGCCGCAGTGCTGGCAGGTAGTTGCCGTCGCCCAGGCCCAGCACCTGGTGGATATGAAAGCGCGCCTGGCGGTACTCGGTGGTGGCCATGGTCGACAGGTGCCGATGGTTGTTGCGCTTGAGCCGGGGCGAGAGGTATTTGCCGACCGTCTCGTTGAGCAAGTGGCCGACGGCGGACTTGTCATCGGCCTCGATCAACACGCGCACGCGCTCGACATAGTCGAGCATCGCTTGATTGAGGTTGGGCGCCAGGGCCATCACCACCGAGCTTTCGATGGACGGCGGGTTGTGCGCCAGGGTCAACAGCGTGGAGATGCCGCCCCAGGAGGCCGACACCAGGTGGTTGACCTCGAAACGCTCCACCAGGGCGCGCAGCATCTGCACTTCGTCGTCCTTGGTCACCAGGTCCAGGTCGGTGTTGTGCTCGCGGGAATAGCCGGAGAATGGCAAGTCGAACATCAGTACATTGAAATGCTCAGCCAGGCATTTGCTGGTGCGGGCGAAGGAGCGCGTGGTGGACAGCGCGCCATTGACCATCAGCACCGTCTTTTTCTGCGGGTCGTGACCCAGTTGCTCCATATGGACGTTGTAGTGCTTGAACAGCTTTTGTATGACGAAACTTCCATGGTTCATCGCATCACTTCCGGTGTGTGGCGGTATGCCACTAACCGTTATAACGAGGTTTTTTGCAGACGACAACAGGCTGCACGGGGAGACGTGTGAGATGGGATTTGACGGTAGGAATAGGTGAAACGAAGTCTCTGAAATCACCGCTAAGCAATGTGGGAGGGGGCAAG
>NZ_JADDUM010000350.1 GCF_015163715.1 Pseudomonas cyclaminis | reverse complement strand
CCATTCAAAATGTGGGGGGGCACTACCTCTTCGACGTAGCGCGCAACAAACTGGGGGCGCCCACAAAATCTCAGTTTTAGAGGTGTTTTTTAACTCTTTAAAATCAGTAACTTATTTTATGTTTGATAAGAGGGGGCAAGCCCCCTCCCACATTGGTTTTGTAGTGTTCCTGCTTACGCGACCTGTTTGGCCTGTTCGCGTTCAGCAATCAGCTGGCGGGTGAGGGGGATCAATTGTTTGCCGTACTCAATCGCGTCGTTGAGCGGATCAAACCCACGGATCAGGAAGGTGGTGATACCCAGGTCGTAATAATCCACTAACGCTTCTGCCACCTGTTCGGCGGTGCCCACCAATGAGGTGGAGTTGCCTTGCGCGCCCAGCAACCCCGCAATCCCTGTCCACAAACGCTTATCCAACCTTGACCCTTGCGCCGCTGCCGCGAGCAACCGGCGCGAGCCTTCATTCGGCGGTTCGCGGCGTACAAAACCGTTCTGTTCGGCCAGTGCCGTGGCTTGCTGCAAGATACTGTCAGCACGCGCCCATGCCAGTTCTTCGGTCTCGGCGAGGATCGGGCGCAGTGACAAGCTGAAGCGAATCGTACGGCCATGCTTGGCCGCTTCGGCCCGTACCTGGGTCACGATTTCGCGCACCTGCTCGTAGGTTTCGCCCCACAGTGCGTACACGTCGGCATGCTTGCCAGCCACTTCAATCGCGGCCTTGGAAGAACCCCCAAAGTACAGCGGAATATGCGGCTGCTGCGGCGACTTCACGCTGGAGTGGGCGCCTTCGACCTGATAGTAGGTGCCGGCGAAATCGAAGGGCTGTTCGCTACTCCATTCCTGGCGCACCACGCTCAGGTATTCGTCGGTGCGTGCGTAGCGTTCGTCCTTGCCGATATGGCTGCCATCGGCGCGTAGTTCGCGGTCATCGCCACCGGTGATGATGTGCACGGCGGTGCGCCCGCCGTTGAACACATCCAGGGTGGCGAACTGGCGCGCTGCGAGGGTGGGCTGGGCGAAACCGGGGCGGTGGGCGATCAGGAATTGCAGCTTTTCAGTGACGCTGGCCGCATGGGAGGCGATCAACGTGCTGTCCGGGCTGTTGGAGTGGAAGGCCACCAGGGCGCGGTCGAAACCGGCCTCTTCGTGGGCGCGGGCGACGGTTTCCACGTAGTCCGGTTGCAGGGTCGGACCGCTGCGTGGGTGGATTTCGGATGCATGGTGGCCGCCGATATAGCCGATGAATTCGATGCTCATGGTCTGTCCTTGTCGAGTAGGGAGTGTGTACCTCCGCCTGGCAGGGGGTCGGTCATGCTCGTCCAAGGTAGGGGCCGCGACAGCCGCTGTAAAATGCCGTTTGGTTCTATCCTAATTATTAAAATACAGAATCATAGGGTTGTTGTTTGATCAGTAAATTGCATTTTATGCTCGATGCTGACGCTAGATAACGTTGTGTTTTGCGCGGGCCTGAGGTCTGATGGGCGCCGAAAATGGCGCCTCCAGGATTAGGCAATGATGCGGGCAGAACTTGCGCAATTTGGCGGCATTACCGTCATGATTCCGGCCGCAGTGGTGATTGCTGTCTGGCTGAGGTATTCCACCCCTTGGGCACTGCGGGCCTGGATAATAACGGTGGGCGTTACTTACTCCATAGTCGCGGCCAGCAAGTTGTTGTTTAAAGGCTGGGGATTGTCCGTGCAGCCTTTGGATATTGCGGTTATAAGCGGCCATGCGATGAACACTTGCCTGATGGTGACAGTGGCCACAAGTTTATGGGTGCGCCAGTTAAATGTTGGATGGCGTTGGCCGGCGGC
>NZ_JADDUM010000035.1 GCF_015163715.1 Pseudomonas cyclaminis | reverse complement strand
TCAAGATCAAAAGCCAGAGCAACAGCGTAAGAGCAAGCAGTTGTGTAGATACCTATGCCCCGATAGCGGTGTATCAGCCACCCATCTGGCACTGACACACCGCTATCGGGGGCAAGCCCCCTCCCACATTTGGTTTAGGGCGCCCGCGAGATTTGTGTATCGAAATATTCGCTGCACACAATTTTCACAACCCATCCAAGACAATTCCCCGGCTTTTTCTGCCTGCCATTAAAGGCGCTGCAGCGGCGCACGTTCAGTAATTAATAGCCTTGCTGTGACTGATCGGGCACCATTCGCGCCACTGCGATATTTCGTCACTTAAACTTCCAATGGGTCCTGAAACGACATGGCAAACCCGGACGCCCTGAGTCAGCAGCGAGCTTCTAATCGCCTGCTGCAACCGACCGTCAAATCCCATCTGGCGTACACGCTGCTCTGCGCACTGGTCATGATGGTGATGTTCTCCCTGCTGCGCCTGGCGCTGCTGGTCTACAACCGCGAGATGATCCTCGACACACCGGCTTCGACCTTCCTGGAAGCGTTCGCCAACGGTCTGCGTCTTGACCTGCGCCTGGTTGTGTACCTGCTGATCCCGCTGCTGCTGGCACTGTTCAGCGTACGGGCCATGGCAGCGCGGGGCTTCTTCCGTTTCTGGCTGACCATCGCGTCGAGCATCGCCCTGTTCCTGGGCTTGATGGAGATGGACTTCTACCGCGAGTTCCACCAGCGCCTCAACGGCCTGGTCTTCCAGTACGTGAAGGAAGACCCGAAAACCGTGATGAGCATGCTCTGGTACGGTTTCCCGGTGGTGCGCTACCTGCTGGCCTGGGCCGTGGGCACGCTGATCCTGAGTATGGCCTTCAAAGGCGCCGACCGCGCCACGCGCCCACGCGGCCCGTTCAGCGGTGGCAGCATTGGCACGCGCCAGGTGGCCCCGTGGTACAACCGCATCGCCGTGTTCGTGGTCTGCCTGCTGATCGCCGTGGTTGCCGCTCGTGGCACCCTGCGCCAGGGCCCGCCGCTGCGTTGGGGTGACGTGTACACCACAGACTCGAACTTCGCCAACCAGTTGGGCCTCAATGGCACCTTGTCGCTGATCGCGGCGGCCAAGGCCCGGTTCGGTGAAGACCGCGCCAATATCTGGAAGGCCACCCTGGATCAGCCGCTGGCGACCCAGACCGTGCGCGACATGCTGGTACTGCCCCAGGAAAAACTGGTGGATACCGACACCGCCGCCGTGCGCCGTGACTACATGCCGCCGGCCGAGAAGACCCTGCCGATCAAGAACGTCGTGGTCATCCTGATGGAAAGCTTCGCCGGTCACTCGGTGGGCGCATTGGGCCGTCCGGGCAACATCACGCCATCCTTCGACAAGCTGTCCAAGGAAGGCCTGCTGTTCGACCGCTTCTTCTCCAACGGCACCCATACCCACCAGGGTATGTTCGCCACCATGGCCTGCTTCCCGAACCTGCCAGGCTTTGAATACCTGATGCAGACCCCGGAAGGCAGCCACAAGCTGTCGGGCCTGCCGCAGTTGCTCAGCGCACGTGATTTCAACGACGTGTATGTCTACAACGGCGACTTCGCCTGGGACAACCAGTCGGGCTTCTTCAGCAACCAGGGCATGACCAACTTCATCGGCCGCAACGATTTCGTCGACCCGGTGTTCTCCGACCCGACGTGGGGCGTCTCCGACCAGGACATGTTCAACCGTGGCCTGCAAGAGCTGAAAGCCCGCGAAGGCGGCAAGCCGTTCTACGCACTGCTGCAAACCCTGTCCAACCACACGCCGTACGCGTTGCCAACCCCATTGCCGGTTGAGAAAGTCACCGACCGTGGCAGCCTCAACGAACATTTGACGGCCATGCGTTACTCCGACTGGGCCCTGGGCCAGTTCTTTGAAAAGGCCCGCAAGGAGCCGTACTTCAAGGAAACCCTGTTTGTGATCGTGGGCGACCACGGGTTTGGCAATGAACAGCAGATCACCGAGATGGACCTGGGCCGCTTCAACGTGCCGATGCTGATGATCGCACCGGGCATGCAGGAGAAGTTCGGCGAGCGTGACCACACCGTGGGCACCCAGATCGACATCGTGCCGACCATCATGGGCCGCCTCGGTGGCGATACCCTGCACCAGTGCTGGGGCCGTGACTTGCTGAACCTGCCGGAAGGCGACAAGGGCTTCGGCGTGATCAAGCCATCGGGCAGCGACCAGACCGTGGCGTTGGTCACCGCAGACCGCATCCTCGTGCTGCCCAAGGAGATGCCACCGAAGTTGTGGGAATACGAACTGGGCGCCAACCCGACCGGTAAGGTGATTGCTGAATCGCCGGATGAGGCCGCGCTGAAGCAGAAACTTGAATCGTTCCTGCAGACGGCGACCAAGAGCCTGTTGGATAACACCGCCGGCGTGGTTGACGGCAAGCCGGACTAACTAACCGGCAATAAAAAAGAGGCCTTTTCAGGCCTCTTTTTTTATGCGGTTTTTATATCCGGCCGAGCAACAACAAGACCAGCAGCACAACCAGCACAACACCCAGGATACCCGACGGGCCGTAGCCCCAGTTGCGGGAGTGCGGGAACACTGGCAGACCACCGACCAGCAGCAGGATCAGGATGATAATTAGAATGAGGCTCATGGTTTTATTTCCTTATAGGCCTTGTGCAAGGACTGATGATTAAACGTTAGGACCGCAGGTTTAATTACGGGCGCCTTAACAACTCCGACTGCTGCGCTTCGCAGAAAATTCCGTGTTTTTTTAAAGCATTTTGCAAACGTGCTTATTTCTTTTAATACGCTCGCCACTCCCCAGTCCTAGTTGAAAAAGATTGAACTTAGGCTATACGCAGGCATCCGACCGGGCCCACGGTTTGCCTGGGGCATTCAGCACTCTGATGGTGCGTGGGTGCGGGAAAAACCTTCGCTACACTGCCGATCACTTCTTCTGTGAACCACAAGGCTACCTCCTATGCAAAATCGCATGATGATCACTGGCGCCGGGTCCGGCCTGGGTCGTGAAATCGCTCTGCGCTGGGCCCGTGAGGGTTGGCAGTTGGCCTTGTCGGATGTCAGCGAGCCGGGCTTGCAGGAAACCCTCAAACTCGTGCGCGAGGCCGGTGGCGATGGCTTTATCCAGCGTTGCGATGTGCGCGACTACAGCCAGCTCACCGCATTTGCCCAAGCGTGCGAGGTGAAACTGGGGGGCATTGATGTGATCGTCAATAATGCCGGCGTCGCCTCAGGCGGCTTCTTCGCCGAATTGTCCCTGGAGGATTGGGACTGGCAGATCGCGATCAACCTGATGGGCGTGGTCAAGGGCTGCAAGGCGTTCCTGCCACTGCTGGAAAAGAGCAAGGGCCGCATCATCAACATCGCCTCCATGGCGGCGCTGATGCAAGGCCCGGCCATGAGCAACTACAACGTGGCCAAGGCCGGTGTGGTGGCGCTGTCGGAGAGCCTGCTGGTAGAGCTCAAGCAACAGGAAGTCGGCGTGCATGTGGTGTGCCCGTCGTTCTTCCAGACCAACCTGCTGGATTCGTTCCGTGGGCCGACGCCGGCGATGAAGGCCCAGGTGGGCAAGTTACTGGAGAGTTCGCCGATCTCGGCGGCGGATATCGCTGATTACATCTATCAACGTGTCGCTGAAGGGGAGTTCATGATCCTGCCCCACGAGCAGGGCCGGATGGCCTGGGCGTTGAAGCAGAAAAATCCGCAGTTGCTCTACGACGAAATGACCACCATGGCCGACAAGATGCGCGCCAAGGCACAGGCAGTGAAGGGCTGATCGAGCGATGGTCTGTCAGGCAATTTACCTACGCTTGTAGGTGTTGCCTGATTTGGCTGCAAGCCATTGAAGCCACTCCAGCCATCGCGCATGGTCGAGGTCCTGTCACTGCAAAAGGACAGCCGCCATGCTGGTCTTAAGCCGCGCTGTAGGCGAAATCATCTCTATCGGGGACCACATTACCTTGCACGTCCTCGAACTCAACGGTACCCAAGTGAAATTCGGTGTTGCCGCGCCAGCGGGGGTCAATGTGCATCGCGCCGAGGTGCATCGGAAAATCCTCGAACGACAAGCCACTCAACCCCAACCTGCTACCAACCCTTAACCCCCCTCAATCGAACAGATGCTTGGGCACATCGTGCTTGAGCATCAACTGGCATTGCTCGCTTTCCGGGTCGAACACAATCAGCGCCTGGCCCTTGGTCAGCGCCTGGCGCACGCGCAGTACGCGGGTTTCCAGGGGCGTGTCGTCGCCATTGTCGGTGCCGTCGCGGGTGACGAAGTCTTCGATCAGGCGTGTCAGGGTGTCGACTTCAAGTGCATCGTAGGGAATCAGCATACAAGCCTCAGGGGTTTAGTCCCGGCGATGCTACTGCGCCGGGACGCTGGTTGCCAGTATCAGGACTTCTGACCCACCAGACTGTCCACCGACGGCACGCGCGTGTCGCTCTCCATCTGCGTCTCATGCTCCAACTGATGACTGAACCGATCCAGTGAACCCTGGGCCGGTTGCGCATCACTGGCGAACACCGGAGGGCTGAGGATGTACGCGCCTAACAGGCGACTCAGAGCGGCCAGGCTGTCGATATGGGTGCGCTCGTAGCCGTGGGTCGCGTCGCAACCAAACGCCAGCAGCGCCGTGCGGATATCGTGGCCGGCCGTCACCGCCGAGTGCGCATCGCTGAAGTAATAACGAAACAGATCGCGGCGCACCGGCAGGTCGTTTTCCGATGCCAGGCGCAGCAGGTGACGGGACAGATGATAGTCATACGGCCCGCCGGAATCCTGCATTGCCACGCTGACCGCATGCTCGCTGGAGTGTTGGCCGGGGGCGACCGGCGCGATGTCGATGCCGACAAACTCACTCACATCCCACGGCAGGGCGGCGGCTGCACCGCTGCCGGTTTCCTCGGTGATGGTGAACAGCGGATGACAGTCGATCAGCAACGGTTCGCCGCTGTCGACGATGGCTTTGAGCGCGGCGAGCAGGGCGGCGACGCCGGCTTTGTCGTCCAGGTGACGGGCGCTGATATGCCCGCTCTCGGTGAACTCGGGCAACGGGTCAAAGGCTACATAATCGCCCACGCTGATGCCGAGGGAATCGCAATCGGCACGGGTCGCGCAGTAGGCGTCCAGGCGCAGCTCTACGTGGTCCCAGCTCACCGGCATTTCATCCACGGCGGTGTTGAACGCATGCCCGGACGCCATCAACGGCAATACGCTGCCGCGAATCACGCCATTGTCGGTGAACAGGCTGACGCGGCTGCCTTCGGCAAAGCGGCTGGACCAGCAGCCCACTGGCGCCAGGGTCAGGCGACCGTTGTCCTTGATCGCCCGCACGGCAGCGCCGATGGTGTCCAGGTGCGCAGATACAGCGCGGTCGGGGCTGTTTTTCTGGCCCTTGAGGGTGGCGCGAATGGTGCCGCGCCGGGTCATTTCAAACGGGATGCCCAGTTCTTCGAGGCGCTCGGCGACGTAGCGCACGATGGTGTCGGTAAACCCGGTGGGGCTGGGAATGGCGAGCATTTCCAGCAGCACTTTTTGCAGGTAGTTGAGATCCGGTTCGGGGATGGTTCGGGTCATAAAGGTTTCCTTTAGTTGCAAGCTATGAGCTGCAAGCTTCAAGTTAAAAGCACTATTGAGGCTTGCCGGCATTGCTCTAGTCTTGAGGCTTGCAGCTTGTAACTTGAGGCTTTCCACTGTGTGGAAACAACAAATCCACAAACTTCTCCGCAGTCGGCTGCGGCTCATGATTGGCCAAGCCGGCCCGTTCATTGGCTTCGATAAACACGTACTCGGGTTGGTCGGCGGCGGGCACCATCAGGTCCAGGCCCACCATGGGAATATCCAGGGCGCGGGCGGCCCGCACGGCGGCGTCCTTGAGGGTTGGATGCAGGATCGCAGTCACGTCTTCCAGGCAACCGCCGGTGTGCAGGTTGGCGGTGCGGCGCACGGCCAGGGTTTTACCGCCGGGCAGGATGCTGTTGTAGTCGTAGCCGGCGGCGGCCAGGGTGCGTTCGGTTTCGGCGTCCAACGGGATTTTGCTTTCGCCGTCCGTGGCCGCCTGGCGGCGTCGGCTCTGGGCTTCGATCAACGCACCGATGGAGTGATGGCCGTCACCAATCACTTCAGCGGGGCGGCGGATCGCGGCGGCGACCACTTCGAAGCCAATCACCAGAATGCGCAGGTCCAGGCCCTCGTGGAAGCTTTCCAGCAGCACGCGGCTGTCGAATTGACGCGCCGCTTCGATGGCCTGTTGCACCTCTTCGATGCTGTGCAGATCCACCGCCACGCCCTGGCCTTGTTCGCCATCCAGCGGCTTGACCACGATTCGCTGGTGTTCGTCGAGGAACTCCAGGTTGTCATCGGCGCTGCCCGCCAGTTGCTGTGACGGCAGTTGTAAACCTGCGGCCTTGAGCACCTTGTGGGTCAGGCTTTTGTCCTGGCACAGGGTCATGCTGATGGCGCTGGTCAGGTCGCTCAACGACTCGCGACAACGCACGCGACGCCCGCCGTGGCTGAGGGTGAACAGGCCCGCGTCGGCATCGTCCACCTGCACATCAATGCCACGCCGGTGCGCTTCTTCGACAATGATCCGCGCATAGGGATTGAACCCTGCCTGCGGGCCAGGGCCGAGAAACAGCGGTTGGTTGATGCCGTTCTTGCGTTTGATCGCAAATGTGGTCAACGCCCGAAAACCGAGCTTGGCGTAGAGGTTCTTGGCCTGACGGTTGTCGTGCAGCACCGACAGGTCCAGGTAGCTCAGGCCACGGCTCATAAAGTGTTCCACCAAGTGGCGCACCAGCACTTCGCCGACGCCGGGCCGCGTGCATTGCGGGTCGACCGCCAGGCACCACAGGCTGCAACCGTTCTCCGGATCGTGAAAGGCTTTCTGGTGATTGAGGCCCATGACGCTGCCGATCACCGCGCCGCTGTCTTCATCCTCCGCCAGCCAGTACACCGGGCCACCTTGATGGCGTGGCGTGAGGCGTCCGGCGTCGACGGGCAACATGCCGCGTCCCTGATACAGCTGGTTCACGGCCAGCCAGTCAGCCTCGGTTTGCACCCGGCGGATACGAAAGCCGCGAAACACCCGCGTGGCCGGGCGGTAGTCGGTAAACCACAGGCGCAGGGTGTCGGACGGATCGAGGAACAACTGCTGGGGATCGATCCCGAGGATCTGCTGGGGCGCGGCCACATACAGGGCGATGTCGCGCTCACCGGGCTGCTCGTGGAGCAACGCCTGCGCCAGGCTTGCTGGATCAGGAAAGGTATGCCCGATCAACAACCGGCCCCAGCCGCAATGCACCGCAATCGGTTCGGCGGCCAGGGGGCTGCCATCTTCGGCCAGTCGGGCTTGCAGGCGCTCGTAGGTCGGCGCCTGGCCCTTGAGCAAGCGTTGGCTATAAGCCGCTGCGTGGGGTTTCATCAATCAGATTCCTTGTTCGCTGAGCCACAGGTTCAGCGCCGCCAATTGCCACAGCTTGGAGCCGCGCAACGGGGTCAATTGGCCTTGAGGGTCGGTCAGCAGGCGATCAAGCATGGCTGGGTTGAACAGGCCACGATCCTGGCTCGGGTCCAGCAACAGTTCACGCACCCAGTTCAAGGTGTCGCCCTGCAAATGCTTGAGGCCGGGCACCGGGAAGTAGCCTTTCTTGCGGTCGATGACTTCGCTCGGGATCACGCGGCGCGCCGCTTCCTTGAGTACTTGCTTGCCGCCGTCGGGCAACTTGAACTGGCCTGGCACGCGGGCCGAGAGTTCCACCAGGCGGTAGTCGAGGAACGGCGTGCGCGCTTCCAGACCCCAGGCCATGGTCATGTTGTCGACGCGCTTGACCGGGTCGTCCACCAGCATCACGGTACTGTCCAGGCGCAAGGCCTTGTCCACCGCCGCATCGGCACCGGGCATCGCAAAATGCTCGCGCACGAAGTCGCCAGCGGCATCATTGGCGGTCAGCCACTTGGGCGCGACGGTGGCGGCGTAGTCGTCGTAGCTGCGGTCGAAAAACGCCTCGCGGTACGCCGCATACGGATCGCTGGCGCCGTCGACGTGCGGGTACCAGTGGTAACCGGCGAACAGCTCATCGGCGCCCTGGCCGCTTTGCACCACTTTGCAATGCTTGGCCACTTCCCGCGACAGCAGGTAGAAGGCGATGCAGTCGTGGCTGACCATCGGTTCGCTCATGGCGCGGAACGCGGCCGGCAGTTGTTCGATGATCTCGCTCTCGGCGATACGCAGTTGGTGGTGACGGGTGCCGTAATGCCTGGCGATCAGGTCCGAGTACTGGAACTCGTTACCCGCTTCGCCGCCGGCGTCTTCAAAACCGATGGAAAAGGTCGATAGGTCCTGCACGCCGACTTCCCGCAGCAGGCCGACGAGCATGCTCGAATCGACGCCGCCGGAGAGCAGCACGCCCACATCCACCGCCGCCCGTTGGCGGATCGCCACGGCGTCGCGGGTGCTGTCGAGCACGCGGTCGGTCCAGTCTTCCAGGCTGAGGTTTTTTTCATCCTCACGCGGGCCGTAGGGCAGGGTCCACCAGGTTTTCTGTTCAGTCTTGCCGTCGGCGTCGATGCGCATCCAGGTCGCTGGCGGCAGTTTTTCGATCCCCGCCAGCAGGGTGCGCGGCGCAGGTACCACCGCATGGAAGTTCAGGTAGTGATTGAGCGCCACCGGGTCGAGGATCGGGTTGATATCGCCGCCCTTGAGCAGCGCCGGCAAGCTTGAGGCAAAGCGCAGGCGCTGGCCGGTGCGCGACAGATACAGTGGCTTCACGCCCAGGCGGTCACGGGCGATGAACAGGCGCTTGGCGTCGCGTTCCCAGATGGCGAAGGCAAACATGCCATTGAGCTTGGGCAGCAGCGCTTCGCCCCAGGCGTGGTAGCCCTTGAGCAGCACTTCGGTGTCGCCGCCGGAATAGAAGGCGTAGCCCAGGGCTTCAAGCTCTTCACGCAGTTCCGGGAAGTTATAGATCGCACCGTTGAAGGCCAGGGACAGGCCCAATTGGGCGTCGACCATCGGTTGGGCGGAGCCGTCCGACAGGTCCATGATTTTCAGGCGTCGATGGCCCAGGGCAATCGGCCCTTGAGCCTGGAAACCCCACGCGTCAGGTCCGCGTGGCGCCAGGTGATGGGTGATTCGCTCCACGGCTGCCAGGTCGGCAGGTTGGTGATCGAAACGCAGTTCTCCAGCTAATCCGCACATAAAGTCCTTACCGGTTTTTCCGTTGGGGAGGGAAGAAGTACCAAGCGCCAAAACGGCGGGTACCCAGAAACTGACCGGGGTGGATGCGCGGAGTTTTAGATCAATCTGTTATAAGGCAGATGGCCCATGGGGCGGATTTTCCGCTTACAGGGCGCTGCTGCCGGGGAGGGCTGGGGAAAAGCACCGAGGGTGCGCTTCCCGTTGGCTAAGGACGACCGATCAACCTTGCTCGGGTTTTGTCACGTTGCTTCGAATCAACGACCGAACGGCGAATCGATTGGGATGGCAGGCCTCGGCCACGCTTCGCGGCAGGGGCAGGGGCTCGTTATCCAGCCAGGCCGCCAAGAGTTCGCCGGACAGCGGCGCGGTGATCAGCCCACGGGAGCCGTGGCCGCTGTTGACGTAAAGCCCTTGCAGCCACGGGCAAGGTGTCTGCGGTACATGGCGGGCGTCCTTGCGCAGCGCGTCAAAGGTGTGAGCAAAGGCTGGGTGATCCGCCAAGGGGCCGACAATCGGCAGGTAGTCGGGGCTGGTGCAGCGGAATGCGGCGCGACCGTCCAGCGTATCCGGGGCGAGCGTGTCAGCGTGCAGGCGTTGCATCAGGTCGGTGGAGATCTCCTGCAGCAGGGCCAGGTTGCTGGCGTGTTCGGCGGGCGTCGGGGCCAGGTCATCGCTCTTGAAGTCGAAGCTGGCTCCGAGGGTGTGTTCCCCCAAGCGTGCGGGCGCCACATAGCCTTCGGCACACACCACCGTGGCCAGCGCAGCGCTGGCGGCGGTTTGCGGCAACCGGGTGATCTGCCCACGGATGCGCTTGAGCGGCAGCTCGGCGCAGGCGGCAAAGCGCTTGACCTCCGTGGCGCCGCCAGCACCACCACCGGTGCGCTGGCCAGCAGCGTTTGACCTTCCCAGGCCTGCCAGTGGCCGTCGACTTTGCGCAGTTCGAGCACCTCGTGGTGGGCCAGCACCTGAACCCCCGGTTGCTGCGCCTGCCACTGGCAGAGCGCCGGCGGATGAACCCAGCCACCCTCGGGGAAAAACATCCCGCCCGTGGCCAAGGTAACGCCGGCCTTAATCTGGGCCTGGTCTTTATCCAGCAGATGCAGCAGTTCCGGCGCGAACGCTTGGGCCAGTTGCGCCTGGCGCTCGGCCTCCTTGGCATTGAAGGCCAGTTGCAGCACGCCGCAGCCGTCCCACTCCACCCCGCGATGCAAGTGTTGCAGCAGGCGCCGGGTATGGCCGAACCCGCTGACTATCATCTGCGACAAGGCCGTGCCGTGGGCCGACAGCTTGAGGTAGAGCACGCCTTGCGGATTGCCGGAGGCCTCCTGAGCGAGCCCTGCGTGACGCTCCAGCAGGCTGACCTGCCAACCCCGCGCCGCGAGGCTGGCGGCACTGGCGCAACCGGCCAGCCCGCCGCCGATGACCAAGGCGCGGCGCTCGCCCGTGTGCACGGGCGGGCGGGCAAACCAGGGCTTGATGGCGGCGGGAGGTGGCACGTCGTCCGGCCAGCCGAGGAACTCCCCGCGCAGTACTTCCCATTTGTGGCCGATGCCGGGGGTGCGTTTCATCTTGAAGCCGGCGGCATTGATCAGGCGCCGGACCCAGCCGGTGCTGGTGAAGGTGCTGATGGTTGAACCGGGTGCCGCCAGCCGGGCAAGCTCGGCGAACAGCTCGGCGGTCCACATGTCGGGGTTTTTCGCCGGGGCGAACCCGTCGAGAAACCAGGCGTCGACCTGGGCATCCAGCTGAGGCAATTGCTCCAGGGCGTCGCCGATCAACAGCGTCAGGGTGACGCGCCCGCTGTCCAGCACCAGGCGCTGGAAACCTTGATGAATCGCGACGTACTGCGCCAGCAACGGCTCGGCCAGGGCCTTGAGCTGCGGCCACAGGGACAAGGCGCGTGTCAGGTCGGCGGGGCTGAGGGGGTATTTTTCGACGCTGACAAAATGCAGCCGGGCGCTGGCCGGCGCGTGCTCATTGAACAACTGCCACGCGCAGAGGAAATTCAGCCCGGTGCCGAAGCCGGTCTCGCCGATCACAAAGCACGCGCCCTCGGGCAGCTCGGCAAAACGCGCCTGCAGACGGTTCTGTTCGAGAAACACGTAGCGGGTTTCTTCCAGGCCCGACTTGTCGGAGAAGTACACATCGTCGAAGACCCGCGAGTGCGGGCGGCCTTGGTCATCCCAGTCGAGCTGGGCGTGGGATACGGGGTTCATGGGCGGCTCTGCAAAGACAAGGCGGCCATTCTAGCTGATCAACCGCCATTGAATTGACCCATGGCAAGCGCGGGTGCAATTTCCTCCCGCGTGCTGCGGCCCAATCCGCTAGTCTTGAGCCATCTTGAAACGGAGCTGCCCATGTTCGAATCCGCCGAAATCGGTCACGCCATCGACAAAGACACCTTTGAGGCCGAAGTGCCGGCCCTGCGCGAGGCCTTGCTGGAAGTGCAGTACGAGCTGCAACAGCAGAAACGCTTCCCGGTGATCATCCTGATCAACGGCGTGGAAGGCGCGGGCAAGGGCGAGACCGTCAAGCTGCTCAATGAATGGATGGACCCGCGCCTGATCGAAGTGCGCACCTTCGACCAGCAGACCGACGAAGAACTGGCCCGACCACCGGCCTGGCGCTACTGGCGACAGCTGCCGGCCAAGGGGCGCATGGGCATCTTCTTCGGCAACTGGTACAGCCAGATGCTGCAAGGCCGCGTGCACGGGCAGATCAAGGACGCACGGCTCGACCAGGCCATCGCCGGCGCCGAGCGCCTGGAGAAGATGCTCTGTGACGAAGGCGCGCTGATCTTCAAGTTCTGGTTTCACCTGTCCAAGAAGCAGATGAAAGCGCGGCTCAAGGCCCTGGCCGACGACCCGTTGCACAGCTGGCGCATCAGCCCGTTGGACTGGCAGCAGTCCGAGACCTACGACAAGTTCGTGCACTTCGGCGAGCGCATCTTGCGCCGTACCAGCCGCGACTACGCGCCGTGGCATGTGATCGAGGGCGTGGACGCGCATTACCGCAGCCTGACCGTGGGCAAGATCCTTCTGGACAGCCTGCAAAATGCGCTCAAGCAGGCCAAAGGCAAGGCCAGCGGCATGAACCCGGCACCCTTGATCCCTTCGGTTGACCAGAAGAACCTGCTGGACAGCCTCGACCTGTCCCTGCGCCTGGACAAGGACGACTACGAAGAACAACTGATCACCGAGCAGGCACGTTTCTCTGGCCTGATGCGCGACAAACGCATGCGCAAGCACGCGTTGATCAGCGTCTTCGAAGGCAATGATGCAGCGGGCAAGGGCGGTGCGATCCGTCGGGTGGCCGCGGCGCTGGACCCGCGCCAGTACCACATCGTGCCGATAGCTGCGCCCAGTGAAGACGAACGCGCCCAGCCTTACCTGTGGCGGTTCTGGCAAAAGATCCCGGCACGCGGCATGTTTACCGTGTTCGACCGCTCCTGGTACGGCCGCGTGCTGGTGGAACGCATCGAAGGCTTTTGCACCACGGCAGACTGGATGCGGGCCTATGGCGAGATCAATGACTTCGAAGAGCAACTGCGCGATGCGGGCGTGATCGTGGTCAAGTTCTGGCTCGCCATTGACAAGGACACCCAGCTGGAGCGTTTCCAGGCCCGCGAGGAAATCCCGTTCAAACGCTTCAAAATCACTGAAGACGACTGGCGCAACCGCGACAAATGGGACGACTACCGGGCTGCGGTGGGCGATATGGTCGACCGTACCAGCACCGAAATCTCCGCCTGGACCCTGGTGGAGGCCAATGACAAGCGCTGGGCGCGGGTCAAGGTGTTGCGCACGATCAACCGAGCGTTGGAGGAAGCGTTCGCCAACACCGACAAGCACGATAAGAAGAAAAAGAAATAACCTTCGGAAGGCTTCTGTAGTGAGCAGGCTTGCCCTGCGCTGGGCTGCGAAGCGGCCCCAAACCTGCCAGCCAGTTCTGCCTGAAGAAACGCGTCGACTGTATCGGGGCCGCTTCGCGCCCCAGCGCAGGGCAAGCCTGCTCACCACAGGGATCAGGTTCACCAGAGATAACAGGTTCACCAGAGATAACAGGCTCACCAGCGATACCAGATTCACCACAAAGAGCCAGTTCCCCCAATAGCCCCACCGCCTCGCCCGGCCATGGTTTTGTATATGCCGGATGAATGATCATCGCGGCTGCGTGGGCCTGCATCTATTCTCGATCCATACCCCATAACCACAAGATCGAGGTAGCCCATGCGTGAAGTAGTCATCGTCGACAGCGTACGAACCGGCCTGGCCAAGTCCTTTCGCGGCAAGTTCAACCAGACCCGTCCGGATGACATGGCGGCCCATTGCGTCAACGCGCTGCTGACCCGCAATGGCATCGACCCGGCCACGGTGGAAGACTGCATCGTCGGCGCCGGCTCCAACGAGGGCGCGCAGGGCTACAACATCGGGCGCAACGTGGCGGTGCTGTCGCAGTTGGGCACTGGCACGGCGGGCATGACCCTCAACCGCTTCTGCTCGTCGGGCTTGCAGGCGATTGCCATCGCGGCCAATCAGATCGCGTCGGGGTGCAGCGACATCATTGTCGCCGGTGGCGTGGAGTCCATCAGCCTGACCATGAAAAGCGTCAACACCGACAACCTGATCAACCCGCTGCTGAAAGAGCAGGTGCCGGGCATTTACTTCCCCATGGGCCAGACCGCCGAAATCGTCGCGCGCCGCTACAACGTCAGCCGTGAAGAGCAGGACCAATACGCCCTGCAAAGCCAGCAACGCACGGCCCAAGCCCAGGCTGATGGCTTATTTGACGATGAAATCGTGCCCATGACGGTCAAGTACAAGGTCGAGGACAAGAACACCGGCGCGGTGCAGATCCTCGACGGCGTGGTCGATCGCGACGACTGCAACCGCCCCGATACCACACTCGCCAGCTTGCAGGGCCTGAAGCCAGTGTTTGCCGAGGACGGTTCGGTCACAGCGGGCAACTCGTCGCAACTGTCCGACGGCGCCTCGATGACCCTGGTGATGAGCCTGGAAAAAGCCCTGGCACTGGGGCTCAAGCCCAAAGCGTTCTTCCGTGGCTTCACCGTGGCCGGCTGCGAGCCGGACGAGATGGGCATCGGCCCCGTGTTCTCGGTGCCCAAGCTGCTCAAGGCGCGTGGCTTGCAAGTGGCGGACATCGACCTGTGGGAACTCAATGAAGCGTTTGCCTCCCAGTGCCTGTATGCGCGCAATCGTCTGGAAATCGACAACGCCAAGTACAACGTCAACGGCGGCTCGATCTCCATCGGCCACCCCTTCGGCATGACCGGTTCGCGGCAGGTCGGGCATCTGGTGCGTGAGCTGCAGCGGCGCAACCTGCGTTACGGCATCGTCACCATGTGCGTGGGCGGCGGTATGGGCGCTACCGGTTTGTTTGAGGCCGTGCGCTAGCCGGTCTAGGGGTCGCGATGCGCGTCGCTTGTACCCGATCAATGCCAAGAGGGAGCGTGCTCCCTCTTTTAGCATCCGCTGGTCAGTCATAATCAGGCACCACTTTTTAAACTAAATAGTTGGCCGGGCTCAGTGGGTTCGGTTATTTTTTAGTGCATGTGATCCTGTTCTTACAGATGCACGCTGTTTTGAATTGTTCTCATTAATCTGTTGTGTAGTCCATTTCTTTCGGCTGTTTTTAAAGTTTTAGCCAATGGCCATGATTTTCCTGCGTGTCAGGGTGTTTTGTAACTACGTTGTTAACGGAAATGGACGGCTTACTTACTCAAGTGTGGAGTGGAAACTTACCCGGCGTTGAGCGGAACCCTGAATTGCAATACAAGAAGTTGTAAAAGCGACTCGGGAATAACCGACTTAATGCTGCGGGTCACACCGCTCGTTTAATCAGCTCTGCGCTTATCCGCTGCCGGGCTCCTTTAATGACATTTGTTAAGTGGGAATCTGTGAATGAAAACCAAAATGAAAACTGCTCTGTTGGCTGTCGGTCTCTTGGCGGGGTCGGTGTCCGTGGCTAATGCGGCGGATGGAACGGTCACGTTTTTGGGGTCGGTCCATTCGGGTGCTTGCTCTATCAAGCCGGACTCTGTCGATCAGACAGTGCTCCTGGGTGCCATTGCAAAGCATCAGTTGGAAACGGGTGGCAAGTCTGAGGCCCGGCGTGTGTTGATCGAGCTTGAAGGCTGCGATTTATCCGACCTCACCGATAACACCGTGACCACGACGTTCACCGGTGCACCCTCCAGCGTTGTGCCTGGCGCGATCGGTACCGTCGGTGGCGCTGGCGGCGTGGGCATCATGATGACCCACGGCGGCGACCTGGTGAAGTTGGGCGTTCCTACGGCCCCGCAGATCATCGCCAGCGGTGACAACACGCTGGAGTTCGGTGCCTATGTGCAAGGCGCCGCGACGGACCCAATCATTCCCGGCGATTTCAGCGCCGTCACCAATTTCACCTTGGCTTATCAGTAAGTTTTTCCCCCCGTCACCGAGTGTGGCGGGGGGGACGCTGACGGGAGATCCAGGTGAACACATTCATTCGTTTCGCTCTCGCCTCTTCATTGACGACGTTGATCAACCCTTGCGTCTTCGCCCAGGCGTCTTCGCAGGGCGAAGGGGTCGTCCTGTTGGGGGGAGAGGTCATTGACTCAGCCTGCGGGCTGGAACTGGGCAGTGTCGATCAAACCATCGAGATGCCGCCGGAGCCGGTTGGCCGGCTGTTACGCAACGCGCGGGGTGAGGACCATCCCTTCCAGTTGCGCCTGGTCAATTGCTCGCTGACGCGTCCGGACCCCTTGCGCCCAGGGGGAACCTTGCCTGATTGGGAGCATATGCGAGTGACGTTTGACGGCCCTACCGACAGGTCCGGGCTCTCCTTTGCTGTCTTTGGCGCTTCCCAGGGCGTTGCCTTGCACATTGTGGATGCCGCCGGCGAAGAGAGCATTCCAGGACAACGCATGACGCCGACGCCGTTGGCCGAGGGCGATATGACACTCAACTACAGATTCTATCTGGTCGGTAATGGACTGCCGCTGGTGGTGGGGGCCCACAGTGCCGCAGTGCGGTTCAGGTTGGAATACTTTTGAATAGTGATGGACAGGCTTTCATGTTGAATACAGCGAAGATCAAAAATACGCTGCGCCCTGGTCTGTTTAGCGGGCTGATGTCACTGGCGGGAACTGCAATGGGGGCCGCAGATATCGAGTTTAATACCGACGTTCTCGACCTGGTTGATCGCACCAATATTGACTTGTCTCAATTTGCGCGCAGCGGCTTTATTTTACCCGGTACTTATTCGATGGTTGTGCACATCAACGGCCAGCCGATTGCTGAACAACCGGTGGCGTTCTATCCCCCCGATAAAGATCCTAAAGGCAGCCAGGCCTGTTTATCTCACAGTCTTGTGGAACAGTTGGGCTTGAAAGTTTCCGAGGCCAGCAAACTTATATGGTGGAAGGGCGGTGAGTGCTTGGACATTCAAAGCCTGCCTGGCATGGAGGTCACGGGTGATCTGGCGAGCTCCACGTTGAGCATCAACTTGCCTCAGGCATATCTTGAGTACAACGCCATGAACTGGGACCCGCCCTCCCGATGGGATGAGGGCGTGCCGGGGCTGTTGATTGACTACAGCCTGACGGCGCAGTCCAACTACCAGAGGGGCGATGGCAACCGCAATAACCTCAGCGGCAACGGCACCGTCGGAGCCAATGCCGGCGCCTGGCGCTTGCGGGCCGATTGGCAGGGGCGTGTGGAGCGCGGTCGGCAGGAGGCGGCCGGGCCTCAAAAGCTGGAGTGGAGCCGCTACTACGCGTATCGCGCCATCCCTGCGCTGAAGGCGCGCCTGCTGGTGGGTGAGAACTACCTGTACTCGGATCTGTTCGACAGCTTTCGTTTTACCGGTGCCGCGCTCAACTCGGATGAAAGCCAGTTGCCACCTAACTTGCGGGGTTACGCGCCGGAAGTGGTCGGCGTGGCCAAAACCAATGCAAAAGTCATCATCAGCCAGCAGGGGCGTGTGCTCTACGAAACCCTGGTCGCGGCAGGTCCGTTTCGCATTCAAGACTTGCAAGACGCGGTGACGGGCAAACTGGACGTGCGGGTCGAAGAACAGGACGGCACGGTACACAGCTTCCAGATCGATACGGCCGGCGTGCCCTACCTGACACGCCCCGGACAGGTGCGTTACAAGTTGGCGGCGGGGCGACCGTCCAATCTCCAGTACGGCTCCGATGGCGACTTTTTCGGTACGGGCGAGTTTTCCTGGGGCGTCAGCAATGGCTGGTCGTTGTTTGGCGGCGCAGTGACCGATAACAACTATCGGGCGTTGTCCGTCGGGGCCGGGCGCGACTTGCTTTCGTTCGGGGCCGTCTCGCTGGATGTGACGCAGTCTCATGCCAATGTGTGGGGCGAGACGCTTTCTGGTAAATCCTATCGCCTTCAATACTCCAAGAACTTTGAGGAGTACGACAGCCAGGTGACTTTTGCCGGTTACCGGTTTTCCGAGAAGAATTTCCTGAGCATGAGTGAATACCTGGATGCTCGGCATTACGGGTTGAACGGCGAACTTGGCGGGCGCGGGGATTATCGGGATCCCGATGAGGGTTGGATGCCTATTGGCGGCAGCAAGGCGCTTTATACGGTGACGGTCAACAAGCAGCTGCGTGATCTGAGCGCCACGGTCTACGCCAGTTACCACAAACAAACCTATTGGGACCGGCCGGACACTCAGCGTTGGAACCTGTCGCTGTCGCGTTACTTCAATGTGGGTTCGGTAAAAAACATGAGCCTGTCCCTGAATATGTTCCGTACTCAGGAATACAACTACCGCGACAACGGGATGGCGCTCACGGTCAGCCTGCCATTGGGGCGTACCGGCACACTGTCGCTGGATGCCAACAGGGCCGCCGGCAGAAACAACGTTGCCACGCGCTACAGCGATCGCCTGGATGAGCGCAACAGTTACCAGCTCAGTGCAAGCAACACGTCCGCCAGTGGTTACCTGAGCCATATGGGCGACCAGGCCGATATTGATCTGAGCGCCAGTACCCAAGAGGGCGGCTTCAGGACCCTCGGTGTGTCTGCGCGCGGGGGGGGCACGCTCACCCCGTATGGCGCTGCATTGCACCGCACCACGAGTACCGGCGGCACCCGCCTGATGATCGATACCGGCGGCGTGCCCGATGTTCCCGTGCGGGGTTACGGCGCACCCACCCGCAGTAACGCCTTCGGCAAGGCGGTCATTTCCGACATCAGCAGCTATCAGCGTACGGCGGCCAGTGTTGATCTGGAGCGCTTGCCGAGCAATGTCGAAGCGACCCAATCCGTCACGCAACTGACCCTCACCGAAGGGGCGATTGGTTACCGCGCGCTGGATGTGATTGCCGGGGAAAAGGCCATGGCGTGCTGCGCCTGCCGGATGGCAGCTCACCGCCCTTCGGCGCGACAGTGAAGAACCTGAAACAGCAGGACACCGGGATTGTGAATGACGGCGGCAATGTCTACCTGAGCGGCATTCAGGCTGGCGAGCAAATGGTCGTCAGTTGGGGCGGTGATGAGCGATGCATCCTCACGCTCCCCGTCGTCTTGCCTGCTGACGGCTTGACCGATGCCCTGCAACTGCGCTGCCAGGCCGTCGCAGCTGCCCCATCCTCGCCCGAGCCGGCCGCGTTGACCGGTGAGCCCAACGATACGGAGAACACAGCCTCATGATGCTTAATAAACACGTTACCTCCAGCGCCTTGCTGCTGGCCCTGGGCTTGAGCCAGAGCGTCAACGCCGCGGTGGGCCTGGACCGTACCCGCGTGATTTTCGACGGTGGCAAAGACGCTACCAGCGTGAACATCACCAACAACAATACGCAGTTGCCGTATTTGGCCCAGGGCTGGATCGAGGATGAAGCGGGGGAAAAAATAACCTCGCCCTTGATCGTGCTGCCACCGGTTCAACGATTGGAGCCGGGCAAACAAAGCCAGGTCAAAGTCCAGGCATTACCGGCGGCCAAATCGTTGCCGCAGGACCGAGAGACGGTCTACTACTTCAACTTGAGGGAAATCCCGCCACGCAGCGATAAATCCAACACCTTGCAAATTGCGTTGCAGACCCGCGTCAAGTTGTTCTACCGACCGCAAGCGATCACGCCGAGCCAGCAGGACTTTTCCAACCCTTGGCAGCAGCAATTGACCCTCACCCGGGAAGGCGATCAATACCGGGTCAATAACCCTACGCCTTACTACGTGACCCTGGTCGATGCGCGCAGCAGCAAGGAGGGTAAAACCGTACCGGGCTTTGCGCCCCTGATGGTCCCGCCCAAGGGTGCGCTGATGCTGGGGCCAACGGCCACTGCATTGGGCAGCACGCCTTATCTGACCTACGTGAATGATTACGGTGGTCGTCCGCTGCTGGCCTTCACCTGCACGGGCGGCACGTGCAACGTCAACGTGCAGGCCTCATCGTCTGATAAGTAATGCCTGCTGCGGGAGAAGGTTATGACGTCGCAACGTGTGAAAGTCTTGGGCGGCCTGCTGTGGATCCTGGCGGTGGGCGCGCATGCCGAGGATGAAGAGGATATCGAAGGCATGAGTGGGCTGCTCAATGTGCTCGGCGCCATGCATGAGTCGCCTTGCAGCCTGGAGATGGCATCGCTGCATCAGACGGTTGACCTGGACGCTGTCTCGACCAGCCAGTTGCAACGGCCGGGTGACCAGGCGACAGCCAAGGCATTCCAGCTGCGTTTTACCGATTGCCAGCGCACCGCGGGCCGGGTGCGCAGCGAACGTACGGGGAACCTGGCATGGAGTGCTTACCAACCCGTGTTGTCGGTCGCGTTCAGCGCGCCTGCCGATGACGAGGACCCTCGGCTGGTCAAAGTGCAGGGGATCACCGGGATGGGCCTGCATCTGACTGATGCCCTGGGTCGTGATGTGCAGTTGGGCTCAAGGGGCGAACCGCTGTTTTTGCCCATTGGCCGCAACACCCAGACCTGGAAGGTTCGGCCCACGCGCACCTCCGCGCCGTTGACCAGTGGCGTATTCAGGGCCGTGGTGGAATTCAGGCTCAATTATGAGTAAGGGCAAAGCGATGGCTAAATCAATCGGCTCGCGAGCCATTTTTATCGGCAGTTGCGTGCTGTGGACCGTCAGCCAAGGTGTGCAGGCCGAGACCAGCCTGACCGTCCGCGCGGTCATCATCGCGCCACCGCCGTGTGTCATCAACGGTGGCAGTACGTTGGATGTGCCGTTTGGCAATGACCTGCTGACGTCACGGGTTGACGGGGTCAACTACCGTCGCAATGTGCCTTACACGGTCACCTGCGGCGCGCCGTTCAGCAACGCGATGACGCTGGAACTCAAGGGGCCGGGCGCTTCGTTCGACAGCCGTGTGCTCTTGACCCGCAAGCCGGACCTGGGGGTGAAGCTGTTTGTGAATGGTGCGGACTGGCCGCTCAATACTGCGGTGAATTTTACCCATCCAAACTTCCCTGTGGTGCAGGCGGTGCCTGTCAAACGCGCGGGAAGCACACTCACGGGTGGGGCGTTCGATGCCGCCGCGATCCTTGTCGTCGAATATCAATGAAGAGGAACGATCAATGAGCGATTGGCAACGGCGAGCGTTGCTCGCCTTGTGTTCCCTTGGCCTTTGCAGTGGTGCGTCAGCCAATTTGACGTTCAGTGGAACACTCAATGAGCCGCCTCCGTGCACCATTGATGCGGGGAACACGATTGAAGTGGATTTTGGAGACGTCGGCGTAAAACGCGTCGATGGCGTGAAGTACCGCAAGGGCGTTGGCTACACCCTCAGTTGTGGTACCGACACACTGCCCTGGGTGCTGAAGTTAAGCGTCAACGGCACCTCGACAGCGTTTGATGGCGCTGCGGTGCAGACCAGTGTGCCTGAGTTGGGCATTCGGATTTTCCAGAACAACGTGCCGTTTCGGCTCAACACGCCGCTGGACATCACGTTGTCGTCACCGCCGACATTGGAAGTGGTGCCGGTCAAGCGGCCAGGTGCAATTCTGACGCCCGCCAGGTTTTCGGCGGTGGCCACGCTGTTGGCCGAATACCAGTAGGAGTTGAGTCCATGCGACATGAAATTGTTCATAAGTGTTGGTCCTGTGTTGGGCTGGTGTTTCTGCTCACCTTCGGCCTGATGCCCACGGGGCAGGCGGCGGACAACCTGAGTTTCAAGGGCAACCTGGTTGAGCAGGCCTGCACCATTCGGCCCGGCGATGAGGCCATCACGCTGGAACTCTGGGACCTGACCAGCAAGCACCTCTACATCAATACCCGTTCACGGGGCAAAGGGTTCAGGTTGCACCTGGACGACTGCAACACCGCGGTCGGCAACACCGTCACCATCATGTTCGGCGGCAGGGAAAATACGGCGCTGCCCGGATTGCTTGCCCTGGACGGTGGCAGTGGCGCCTCGGGCATTGGGATAGGAATCGAGACGCCGAGTGACAAGCCATTGCCCCTCAATGCCGTCAGCGACGAACAGGTGCTGAGCAATGGCAACAACGTGATTGAGCTCAAGGCCTACGTGCAGGGTGAGCCGAATGCCATCCGTGATCAGACCATAGGGCATGGCGCGTACACGGTGACCTCGACGTTTACGTTGGATTACCCGTAGCTGCGAACAATCGTCAAAACACGGACTGAATGTTCGGTGGGCGGTATCTGGATAGACAAGCGCAACGAGAGATTAAAATGAAACGACTATATGGAGCCATTGTGCTTCTCGTCCTGACTGCTGTTACGACAACGGCCTGGGCCGTTGATTGTCGCGTCAATGGCGGTGAATGGGCGCGTGTTACTCACCTGACCGTACCCGTGAGTGTGCGACTCGACGGTGATCGCACGAGGATTCTGATGGAAGGCGCACGGCTCGAATGCCGATTCACCGCAGGTGCGGGTCCCGCTTGGGGGGCAGACTTCTGGGAAACCGGCAACAACTCAGGTGCACCCTGGACGCCGGGTCCCAAATTCGCCAGCGAACGGGCCGGTTTGCGAATCAACGGGGCGTTCCAAAACGTTCCGGTTCCCGCGGGTATTCGGGTCGCCACGATGCCCAACAACGGGATCGGTTACCCGATCAACATCACCCCCTACATTTTGGTACGCAATAACCCGTCTAATCCGATCAACGTTCGAATAGGCGACAGCCTCGGCCTTTTACGCCTCACCAGTTCGAACAACTACGACGCCACGCGGCCGCAACTCACCGTCACCTACACCGCCGCCAACAACTTCGAACTGTCCCCATCAACCTGCACCATCAACAACAACAACCCGATCAACATCGACTTCGGCAACGTACACCAGCGGGCCATGGGCAGCGATCCGCTCACCACGACCATCCGCACCAACCTCAGGCTCACCTACACATGCCCGGACCCCGGTATCACCACGCCTATCACCATTACCTACAGGGGGACTTCAACGGGGTTTGACTCGCGCCTGCTGAGGATGACCAACCTTGACGTAGGCACGGCCCTTATCCGTGCAGGCGCTGCGGTTCAAGTGAACGGTTCGTTCCTGACCCGCATCACCAACAGTGTGGGCGGGGACGACGTCACGTTTTCCCTGGTCCGGCGAAACGGCTCTTTGCCGACCCCTGGGGCGATCAGCGGCAGTGGAGTGCTGGTGATGGGTGTGCCGTGATGGGAGTACCCAAAGCGCACTGCATACCCCTAGAATGCGTGCTCCTACACCTCTGGTTTTTGGGGCACTCATGCACATCTCTTCCGGCCGCTGGGTCTACGGTTTTTTCCTGACCCTGCTGACCGCGTTCCTCTGGGGCATTCTGCCGATCAAACTCAAGCAGGTGCTGCAGGTGATGGACCCGATCACCGTCACCTGGTTTCGCCTCACCGTGGCCGGCGGGTGCCTGTTCGTCTACCTTGCCGCCACCAAGCGCCTGCCCAGTCGCAAGGTACTCGGGCCCAAGGGCGGGTGGCTGGTGGCGATGGCCGTGTGCGGCCTGGTGGGCAACTACGTGTTGTACCTGGTCGGCCTGAAACTGCTCAGCCCCGGCACCGCCCAGTTAGTGGTGCAGATGGGCCCGATCTTCTTGATGATCGCCAGCGTGTTTGTGTTCAAGGAGCGTTTCAGCCGTGGACAGGTGCTGGGCTTGATCGTGTTGATCGCAGGCTTCGGCCTGTTCTTCAATCAGCGCCTGGAGGAACTGCTGACGTCCCTCGGCGCCTACACCGCCGGCGTGCTGACGATCCTGCTCGCCACGTCGATCTGGGTGTTCTACGCCCTGGGCCAGAAGCAATTGCTGACGGTGTGGAATTCGCTGCAAGTGATGATGGTGATCTACCTCGCCTGCGCCTTGTTGCTCACGCCTTGGGCCCATCCGTTGGAGGCGCTGCAACTGAGCCCGCTGCAAGGCTGGCTACTGTTGGCGTGCTGCATGAATACGCTGGTGGCCTACGGCGCGTTTGCCGAAGCCCTGGCCCATTGGGAAGCCTCGCGGGTGAGTGCGACCTTGGCGCTCACGCCGCTGGTGACCTTTGTGGCGGTGGCCCTGGCGGCCTGGCTGTGGCCGGATTATGTGCAGGCCGAAGAAATCAACGCCCTGGGTTATGCCGGGGCGCTGGTGGTGGTGCTGGGTTCGGCGACGGTTGCGCTGGCGCCCTCGCTGCTCGCCGGGCTCAAGGCCCGGCGGCTGCGTTTGGCGTCTTAATGCCCGGCTTCGAGCATGTTTTCCGGGCGTACCCACTGGTCGAACTCTTCGTCAGTGAGGTAGCCCAGTTCCAGCGCGGCTTCCCGTAGGGTCAGGCCTTCGGCGTAGGCTTTCTTGGCGATTTCTGCCGATTTGTCATAGCCGATATGCGGGTTGAGCGCGGTCACCAGCATCAGCCCACGCTCCAGGTGTTCGGCCATTTGCACGGGGTCGGGCTCCAGGCCGGCGATGCAGTGCTCCTGGAAGTTGTTGCAGCCATCGGCCAGCAGGCGGATCGACTCCAGCAGGTTGTGGATGATCACCGGTTTGTACACGTTCAACTGCAAGTGCCCCTGGCTCGCGGCGATGCCGATTGTCACGTCGTTGCCCAGCACCTGGCAGGCCAGCATCGACAGCGCTTCGCACTGGGTCGGGTTGACCTTGCCCGGCATGATCGAACTGCCCGGTTCGTTGGCTGGCAGTTTGACCTCGGCCAGCCCGGCGCGTGGGCCCGAACCCAGCAGGCGCAGGTCGTTGGCGATTTTCATCAGCGCCACCGCCAGGGTTTTCAACGCGCCGTGCAAGGTTACCAGCGGCTCATGGCCGGAGAGCGCGGCGAATTTGTTGGGCGCGGTGACGAACGGCAGCCCGGACAGTGCCGCCAATTCGGCCGCAATCGCCTCACCGAAACCATGGGGCGAATTGAGCCCGGTGCCGACGGCCGTGCCGCCCTGGGCCAGTTCACACACCTGGGGCAGGGCACTGCGGATGGCGCGTTCGGCGTAGTCGAGCTGGGCGATAAACGCCGAGAGCTCCTGGCCGAAGGTAATGGGCGTGGCATCCATCATGTGCGTGCGACCGGTCTTCACCAGATTCATATGCCGTGCGGCCTGCTCGGCCAAACCGCCGGAAAGCGTGGCGATGGCCGGTAACAAGCGTTGGTGGACAGCCTGCACCGCCGCAATGCTCATGGCCGTCGGGAAGCAATCGTTGGAGCTCTGGGAGCGGTTCACATGGTCGTTCGGGTGGACCGGGCTCTTGCCGCCCCGCTGGTTGCCTGCCAGTTCGTTGGCGCGACCGGCGATCACTTCATTGGCGTTCATGTTGCTCTGGGTGCCGCTGCCGGTCTGCCATACCACCAGGGGGAACTGGTCGTCATGGGTGCCGGCGAGCACTTCGTCGGCGGCCTGTTCGATCAGGCGGGCAATGTCGGCGGGGAGGTCGCCGTTGCGGTCGTTGACCCGGGCGGCGGCCTTCTTGATCAGGGTCAGGGCGTGCAATACCGCCAAGGGCATGCGCTGCTCGCCGATGGCAAAGTTCACCAGCGAGCGTTGGGTCTGGGCGCCCCAGTAAGCGTCATCCGGGACTTGCACTTCTCCCAGGCTGTCGGTTTCGATACGGCTCATCGGGCACACTCCTTCAGGTTCGTTTGCGCAGTTTAGGCCGTGATCGGCCAGGTGGGTTCCCTAAAAGACTTTTCATCGGGCAATCCTTTGCCCGACAAGGCTCGGGGTTGAGCCGCGAGGTTTTTTAGGCGCAGAATGGGCGCCCTTGGGGTCTTACCTCGCCAGCTAGAAAGGAAACTCGATGACTCGTCTTCGTGCCATCTGTACCGCGGTTGCTCTGGTTTGCGCCAGCGGCCAGGTTTTTGCCGATACCGCCAGCCACAACGCCAGTGCCGAAGCCTTCCTTACCCTGGCCCATGCCGACAAGCTGGGTACCCCGGTGTACATGCAAGTGCAGCAAATGTTCGCCCAGCGTTTCGAACAGACCAAGGCGCCTGCCGCCAAGCAGTCCGTCCTGGACAGCTACCAGGCCAAGGCCAACGCCGCCCTGGACCAAGCCATCGGCTGGCCGAAGCTCAAGCCGGACATGGTCAAACTCTACACCACCAACTTCAGCGAATCCGAGCTCAAGGACCTGGTCGCGTTCTACCAGTCGCCACTGGGCAAGAAAGTCCTGGAAAAAATGCCGCAACTGACCCAGCAATCGGCACAGATGACCCAGGCCAAGCTGGAAAGCGCCGTACCAGTGGTCAACAAGCTGTTGGAAGACATGACCAACGAGCTGTCGCCCAAAGCTGCCCCGGCCAAGAAGAAGTAAGCAGGAATGACCATGCAACAGCGTATCGAAACGGCGCTCGCCGCCCTGGACCCGCAACACTTGAGCGTGCTGGATGAAAGCCATATGCACAGCCGTGGGTTGCAGACCCATTTCAAGGCCGTGCTGGTCAGCCAGCAGTTCGAGGGGCTCAACCGCGTCAAGCGCCACCAGAAGGTCTACGCCACCCTGGGTGACCTGATGAGCGAATTTCATGCGCTGGCGCTGCACACCTATACGCCTGAAGAATGGGCTCAAGTCGGCGCGGCGCCCGCTTCGCCGACGTGTGCTGGCGGGCATTAACACCCGGCCTGGGCTTCAACCGGCAAGCGCCGGTTGAAGCTGCCTGGCGTGTGCCGCCATAACCCGATACCTCGTTTCCCTCTCCCATGATCCCTAGGCTTTGCTGACCATAGTGCAATTGGGTCATGTGATCATGTCTGCTTCACTCCATCGAAATACCCCCACGATTGTGGCGTTCGACCCCCGTGGGTTAACGGTCCGCACCCTGGCCTATCATCGCGCCAACGCCCAGGCTGAACCGCAGGCGCGTATCAGTCGCCAGGTGTATGGCGCCAGTGGTTTCCTGCAGCAACAGTGGGATCCGCGTCGGTATGCCCAGAGTACCCAGGCGCCCCAGACACGAGCTTGCGAAACCTGGGTCCACAGCCTGTCCGGGGTCACGCTCCTGCGCGACAGTGCGGACGCCGGCCGACGCCTGATGCTGATGAGCGAGGCAGGGCAACCGTTGCTTACCTGGGATGCTCGGGGGGCCTGTCAACGCTACGTCTATGACACCTCGCAACGCCTGACCGACGTGTTCGAACAGTCGGCTGACGAGCCACAGGAGCGGTGTGTCGAGCGTCTTACCTATGCGGGTGCGACCCCTGAGGCCGCAGCCTTGAACCGGTGTGGCCGGTTGATTCGGCATGCCGATCCTGCCGGCACCCAGGTGATCAACGAGTACACGATTGACCAGAGAGCGCTCAGGCAAACCCGGCGCTTTCGTCTCGATTCCGAAAACGTCGACTGGCCGCCAACGGTCGAAGCACAAGACCGGCTGCTGGAACCCGCGGCCTATACCACCGTTAGCCGCTACGACGCCCTCGGCGCATTGCTTGAGCAGACCGACGCCAAGGGCAACCGCCAGCATCGTAAATATGGGCTGCACGGACGGCTCAAGGACCTCGCCATTACTCTCAAGGGCGGCTCGCGCAAGGCGTTGCTGCATCAGTGCGAGTACAACGCCAATGGGCAACTGACCTACGAGCGGGCCGGTCATTTGCTGATCAAGACTGCACGTTTGCGCCGCAAAGCGCGCGGTTGTTGCAGATAAAGACCTACCGCCAGGGCGAGGCCGACACACCGTTGCAAGACCTGCGGCTCAGCTACGACCCGGTGGGCAATGTCCTCAGCCTCGACGACCAGGCCCAGCCCACGCAGTGGCGCAGCAACACGCGTATTGAGGCGGTCAACCGCTACGAATACGACACGCTCTACCAACTCACCGTCGCCACGGGGCGCGAACATTCTCGCAGTACAGCGGGCCAGGCGGCGCCGCAGGTGCTGTTCGGTGCGCCGGACGAGGGGCTGTGGCGCCCTTACACTCAGCGTTACACCTATGACGAAGCTGGCAACCTCACGCACCTGCGCCATGCCTCAGGTATTGGAGGCGGTTACACCCGGCGCATGACGCTGGCGCCAGACAGCAATCGCGCGTGCCTGGCGATGTGCCGCCATCGGCTGCGCAGTTTGATGGCAACGGCAACCAGCGCACGCTGGGCAGTGGCCAGCAGATGGCCTGGAACGTGCGCAACCAGCTGGCCCACGTGACCCAGGTTGCACGCGAGGAGGGCGAGCCGGACGTCGAGGGCTACCTCTACGATGCCCAGGGCCAGCGCGTACTCAAGTTCAGGCGCAATAAGGTCGGCGACGGTGCACAGACCCAACGCACCTATTATCTACCTGGCCTGCAGATGCAATGGCGCAGGGGCCAGCGTCTCAACCTGCTGGATCTCGATGTGGAAGGAAGCCGGGTGACGGTGTTGCAATGGGATGCGGGCCGCCCCGCCGGCATGGACGCCGAGCAGGTTCAGTTTCACGTGCTCGACCCTCTCAACAGCAGCCTGTTGGTGGTGGACGAGCAGGGCCGGTTGCTGAGTCAGGAAGGTTATTATCCCTACGGCGCGACGGCGTGGAGCGCCAGCAGGACAGCGATCCAGGGCGACTACAGGCTCTACCGATATGCGGGTAAAGAACGCGACGCCACCGGGCTCTATTACTACAGCGAGCGGTATTACGCGCCGTGGTTGCAGCGCTGGATCAGCCCTGACCCGGCGGGGGATGTGGATGGTTTGAATCTGTACGCCATGGTGAGGGGCAATCCCTTGAGGTTCACCGATGCGCGGGGTACGCAGGCGACGTTTGGTGAGCAGTTCCAGCCCAGCCGTGGCGACATGATTTTCGGCCTGAGTGCTGTGGTGACTGGCTACAGGAGCTTCTGGTCGAAGCTGAGTGCGCGAGGGGATATCCTGGCGGCGTATTTTTCCGGCCCCGAGGTGGAGCGGTGGACAGGTGGATTAGCGAGCGCGTTGAGTGAGTTCGCGGGGGGGCGAAAAGTGGGCACACCCGAAACCCAAGAGCGTGACACCGGACGTGAGCGCACTCTTGCCATGCAAGTTTCAGCGGTTGCGCGACAGTTTTATCAAAACATCCAGGCGCGTTATTCAGGTTGCTCATCAACCACGGCCAATCGGCAGTTTGTCAGGCGTTTTGTCGCAGAACTGGCTGAAAGCGATTATTCGTTTACCAAGACCGTACGTCAGCACATGGGCCAGGGGCTGAGGGCGATTCAAGAGAAGGTGATCAGCCGCAGCAGCAAGTCGGCACTGGCAACCCTGACGAGCCCGCAGAGCAGGGCGGTGGTGCATTTTGCGCTGGAGGGAGTGGACATGGAGGCAGTGATTCGCAAGACCCGGCGATCTGTGACCGGTTCCGAACTGCGCTGGCTCTACAGGCATCGCCAGCACCTGGCGGGCCGTGTGATTTTTTATCAAGGCCAGCAGCGCGTCGACGCGCCCTGGGACACGCACGCGTCAGCCTGGAAAACCTACCGTCCACGCAGCGCTGCTGTGCGAACGGCGGGCCGGCGCTGACTACACATTTGGACGGAAACCCTTACGTAGCAGCTGTCGAGCCTTGGCGAGGCTGCGTAGCGGACACATTGATACCCCGCGATCTGCGGGGTCCCTAACGCAGCCTCGCTTGCCCTTCGGTCAGGTGCCGTCGACGGTTTCCTCCCAGGTATCGTTTTCATCCTCGCTGATCCCATACCACCCGCAGTAGCTCGTGCGCGTTATCGCGCCGTTGGCGGTTTCGGTACGGATCGCGCGTCCCAGGGCGTCATGGAATTGCCGGTCGCTGTAGGCGACATCACGCAAGGCGCGATCGGGGGTGTAGTGGGGCCGGCTGGCGAAGTAAGGGCGGTAGATGCGCGTGATCCCGTCCTGGTGGTTGTATTCGATGCGCTCGTCGACGCACCAGCGAGGATCGGCGTGCACTTGCTGGATCATCCCCTGCTCAGTGCTCAGATCACCGGTGGGTAGAATCAGGTAGGCGTCACCTGGCTCGGTTTTATGCGTGCGCTGCAAGGGGCGACCCATGCCGTCCCAATAGGTGAGGCTGACCCGCACAGTGCGCTCGGGATCGTCGGGATAGCGATCAGCCAACAATGTCAGGCGATGCACCGGCTCTCGGTGTGCCTCGGCAATCAAGGTGGCGAGCCGCTGGGTGTGGGCATCGGCGCGATGCGCCGGGTTGTTCACGCGCAACCTGGCTTTGGTGCGGATCTGTCCACCGGGCAGCAGATACCCTTGAGTCACCCATTCGTCTCGCCGCTCGGCCTCGGCGATTGTGCCCATCCAACTGAATGCCGCATAAAAATGCGCGCTGGCCGCCTGCCCCAGGCTGCTTTCAGGGGCTTCAATGGCCCGTTCGACAGAGGTGTCCAGTAACTGCGCGCTCTGCGGCAAGGGGCCGAAGCCTTGGGCCTTGCCTGATTCGCGTCCCGCATATCGGGTAGCGATCAGTCGGCCGAAGCTGTCATACAACGCCTGCTGCACGGTGCCATTGGGATCGGTCAGCTTGACGGGCAGCAACAGCCGGTAATCATGCTCGGCTCGGCTGACACAACCGTCGGCCTGTTGTACCTGGGTGATCTGGCAGCCATAAGGGTCGTACGTCAGCATGGTTTCACCCAAGGCTTGCGTCAGGCGCCAGCTCAGCAACTGGTAGAACCCCGTCGCGTCCAGATACCGGGATTCCTGTTGGCGCATCGACCAGAGTGGTGGCGGCGCCTGTTGTTCCCCATCGCCTATAGAAAAAAATACGCTCATCCGGCGATAGCCGATCTGTTGCAACTGGGCCGCGAGGTTCCAGGATGCCTGGCCGGGCATCTGCGGTATCGCCTGGTAGGCCTGCAGGGCCTGGGGATCCAGTTCAGCGGTTTCCAGGCAGTCGCGCAGGGCCTGCAACGTCGCAATGCCAGCTTCCAGCGTACGACCGTCGGGCCCCGCTTCGCGGTAATACTGGACCGACAGCCCGCTCAGCGACCGTAGAGCCTGCGGCCGCAACGGGCCAGAGCGCTGGTCGATAAAGTGCTCGTAGGACATGGCTGCACGGCTCAGCCCGTCCGGTTGGCCTTTGGGCAGCACCCAGGCGTTGTCACGCTGGCGATAGGGCAGGCCCAGGCGCCATTGCGAGTCTTGTGTCAGATGAATCCACTGCGCCAGGGTTTCGTTCAGGTAATAGGCTTGTTGCGCCGGGTCATGACTGTCGCGCCACCACTGTTGCCGATGGGCCTCCGCCAGGGCGGCGGGCGGAGCGTCGTTGGCGGTCTTGTTGCGAGCCAGGTGTACGGTGACGCTGTGGACCAGACTGCCAAACGCATCCCAGCGCAGGTTGATCTGTTGTTTGCACACGGGATCATCGGGCACTTGTTCGTATTGGCAGTCGATGGATTCCACCGGCAGCACCAGCATGCGCCCCCAGGGTTGCGTGCTGGCCAGCCGGCGTATCAGATAACGATGCTGTTGCACCGAATAAGGCACGCTCTGCGCCGCATCGCCGGCGAAAATTTCTTCGCGCAGCAACACGCCTTTGAGCGCATAGGCGGCGTCGCGCAGGGTTCGTGGGGCGGGGGCGTGCAGTGGCACATCCTCGTGGTCGATGGGCTGCGCCTGTTCGGGCGCCCGATGGCGGCACAACAGGGTTTTACCGAGGCTGATTGCCCGTGAATCATGCTGGCTGTAGCCGGTTGTCGGCATATCCAGCGCCTGGCCGGTATGGAACCAGCGCTTGGTCAGGCACGGTGTTTGCGCCGGGCCCTCGGAGGCGGTTTGTGTATCGGTCTGCAGGATCAGGCCGAAGCCCTGGAAAGCGCGTTCGGCGGCGTTGTAAAACGCCTGTCGGTAACTGAAACGCCGGGTCAGGGTGCTGTCGTTGATTTCGTCGTAATGGGTTTGGCGGCTGACCACAGGCAGGGTTACTGGCGATTGGCTGATGGCCGGTTTGCCCTGGTCTCTGAGCTGTTTTTTTTCGTCCAGCCATTCTTGGGCGCTGCTGCGGTAGAACACCCTTGACCGGCTGCCGAGGTGGTGGGTGGTGTACGCGAGCAAGTAGGGCCGGTCGCTGTAGAAGTCATAGCGCCAATGCCGAGGCTGTGGGTGCATGACGCTGATGATCAGGCTGGGACAGCCCAGGCCGTTCAAATCGACCAGGCTGACCTGGCTGAGCGCGTCATACCGCACGCCTTCAGGCCATGGCAACACGCGGGGTGTGGTGTCAAAGCGATTGCCGCCCTGGTTGCTGAAAATGCGCAGCTCATCGGGCATCAGGTACAGCAGGTCGGCGCCGCCATAGCCGTCCAGGTCTGCCAGTAATACATGGGCGGCGTTGAACGTCTCGTGCTCGAAGGGCAGGTTTGCCAGCACCCAACCCTTGCCGAATCGACCACGCCCCAGGTTGGGCCAGCACTCGATCCGGTCGTGACGGATGCGTACCAGATGCTGCTGACCGCTGCCGAGTACATCGCTGAAACCCACCCATTCGCGGGTTGAGCGGGAGACGCTGGGCAGGGTGTCATCGGCCGGCGTGTGGGGCACATCGGTGCCAGGGGCAAACCCGGCGTGTTGGCGGTTGGCATACAGGCGCACGCTGCGTGGGCCGACCAAGGCCAGGTCGTTATTCCCGCCACCCATCAGGTCGCCAAAGACCGCGTCAGGGTGGAAATATTCCAGGGGGAACGCATCGAAACGGATGAAACCCGACCAATTGAGATGCTCGCTCAGGCTGAAAAAACCACTGAGGCCGGGGCGGCCGATCACCCAGTCAAGACGCCCGTCACCCGTGACATCGGTCAGTTGTTGGTGCACGGGATATGCGCTGTCTGGCGTGGGGATTGCGGGGATTTTCCGGGCAGCGCCGTAGCTGACCTCATCCCCCCCGGCGGAGTCGGCTCGTTGCGGTTCCCTGTAGTACCAGGCCTTGTCGGAGCGGTACAGGATGCCCGGCAACCCTTCACCGTACAGATCGACCCATTGATAGCGCTGGCGGTCGTTCAGTCCGGGGCAGTCGCCAAGGGCTTGGAAGCGCGTGGTATCAAGCTTCAGGTCGACTTTTTGATACAGGCATTCAAGGGGCGGCAGGCTGCTGATCCTGCCATGCTGGTCGATGGCTTGTTCATGGGCGGCGAGCAGGAGGTTCAGGCGGTTGCGCAGGGTTTGGTATTCAAGCACCACGCGCTTGACCAACACCGGTGAGCTGCCCATTTGGGCTTCATCGGGAAAATGATGAAACAACAGCACCTGCCGGCACAGGCGCAAGGTTCGGCATTCAAATCCGTCGGCGAAGCTGGAGAAGGGGTCTTCGCGCAGTGTCCAGGGCGTGTCCGTGGCGTAGGGCGGTACGTGGTCGAGTTCGGCGTTGCGTTGCCCGTAGTCGAACAGCAGTTGGAAGTGCCAGCCCTTGGAGGCAGCCTCGTCGGTTTCAAGCAGGTACAGGCGCTCATTCGTCCGGGCGGTGAAATTTCCGTAGCAGACTTTGTCCAGGTAGCGCTGGGCGCGGCAGTCCCTTGGGTAGCGCGACGTCTCGGTCTCTTTTTGGTAGTGGTAGTAAATGTGCTCGCCGTGGGCACTCAGGCTTTCCTGCAACAGCCACTGCGCCACGTGTTCAGGCTGGTCCGGATCGGCCATCCGCGCGGCGGTGGTTTTGCCATAGAGATGCTGGCTGCCGTCGGCACTGTGAATCAGCCAGAACCCCGTCGGGTCGCCCGCCGACTGCCAGCGCTCAATGCGATCAAACTCGCGCTCGGTCCTGGGCCAGTAGCGGGTCACGGCGTAGCGGGTATCGGCTGGCCCCCGCTCGTGGCGGATCACCGGGGCGCCCTTGGCGTCCTGTTCGGGCAGCAGGGGCTGGCCGCTGGGGCCGATAAACCGGTCGTGGGCGCTGTAGGCCGGCACGCCTTGGGAGGTTTGCCGGCTCACCGTGTTCACGGGGACCGTCCAGCCCATCCCGAACGGGCCGTTACCCGCCGCGCTGTGGTACGCCAAGGTCATGGCGGGCGCGAAACCGCGAGCGGCAGCGGCGGGCAGGGGGATTTCAAGCGATGCGCCACCGTTGAAACCGATATCGCCCCAGCCCTTGGCGGTGGCTTGTATCGAGGCGCCGTCCTTGGGCAGTGCCGGTGCGTTGATGGGCGTGCTGTTCATCGGCGTTCACCCATGCCTGCTGCCCTGGCGGTGTAGCGCACGTGGATCACGATGTCGTTGATCGACTCCAGCATGGCTTTCTGCCGAGCCGGTTCGGGAAACGTCAGGGTCCAATCGGAAATGGCGCCGGTGTATTCGAACGGCAGGTAACGATCATTGCCTTCGAACATCAGCGTGAACAGCCCGTTGTCATCCAGGCCGGTAGACAGTGCGATTTGCTGGTGCGCACGGATATCCTTGCGCGAGACCCCGTTGGGCAGTTCGATTTCGTTACGGGTCTGGGTCAGGAGGGCCCTGATGTCCTGGTAGGGGCCCAGTGTCGCCGGCAATGACACGCTGATGCTCTTGATTCGCCGGAGCACATGGCCGGGATAGTCCTGGTCAAATAGCGCTTTGGTCAGCTTGAAGCCAAGCGTGCCTTTTTGCACCAGGTTGCCTTTGTGCAGGCTCCACTGTTCTCGCGTATCCAACGGCTGGGCGGCGCCGAGGCTGCTGACTTCGCATTCGCTCAAGCGATCGCGCAGGGACAGGGTCTTGACGATCTCCAACTCCCGAACGTGATGGCTCACGTAGTCCCTGTTCATCTGGAGCAGGGACAGTTTCAGCGCCTCGCCTGCCAGGTAGCCGCGATAACTGTTATTCCAAGTGCCGGGCGTGATGAACGTGCGCTCGAAGTCCGCCATTTCATATTGCCAGCAGCCTTCGGCCGCCTGGCACAGGGACAGACACAGGTCATAGGCCTGGTAGAAAAACTGGCCGAGTTGGACATTGAGCCAATCGTAGAGTCGCGCCTTGGCAAAGCGCTTGGTCAGTAACTGATAGCTGGACCACGCTTGCGCCAGCGACGTCTCGGCCAGGCGCAATTGCAGGCGCGTGGCTTTTTCCTGTTCGGCATAGGCTTGTTGTTGCGCGTCTATCTGGGCGAGTTCCAGGCGCGCTTGATCCCGTGCCTGGGTCCACTCCTGTGCGCGCCGGTTGAACTGCTCGGTGCGGTCCAGGTCGGCGGCACTGCTGCGCAAGGCAGTGGCGGCGCCCTGGGCTACCGCTTGCGCCGCATGGAAGGGACCTTCCCAGCGCGAGCCACCTACCGACATGCCGACGATATTCGGTGCCAGCATCGCGACGCCCGCTGCGGCGCCGGCAATTGCACCGGCCGCCTCGAAGCCGGCACTGCGCAGGTACAGCAAGCCGGCCTGAGCCTCCGCGCTGCTGACGCCGTCGGCGAGCTGGCGCTCGTAATAATGGGCTCGCTCCTCAATGATCCGTCGGCCTGCCGCCAGCGCCTGGCGGTTTTTTTCGTCCAGCAACACGGCTTGCTGCTGTTGGCTCACGATGATGTTGGCCAGGTCCCAGGCTTGCTGTTGTTGCAGTTCCAGGAGTTCGGCGTGCTCTTTGCGCTCGTTGAGGCTGAGCATCGTGTTGCCGAACTGGATAAGTGTCTCGGTGGCTTCTCTGGCGTGGCCGAGCATCACCTGGAAGCGATAGTGAGTGGCCGGCGCAGGCGCCAACGCGGCGAGGCTGTCCTGGTCCAGCGCCCCTTTGGTCTGGCTGACCAGCAGCCGGTGCGGTGAAAGCGGCGTGGCATACAGCGCCAGGCGCAGCGGTTTGCCACTGATGTCCAGGTTGTGCCGCAGGTTGTGCAGGCGGCTTTCCAGCTTGTCCCACCGCGCAACAAGCTCAGGGTTGAAGGGCAGGCACAGGTTGTCGGTGTCGGTGAGTAACGGCAACGAACAGCCCTCGATCGCACGGTTTGCGTCGATGTACAGGGCTTGCCACTCAAGGTGTCTCAACGCCGTGGATTGGCTCTTCGCCAATGCATCCAGGGTGATGCTGGCCCAGGGTTCGACCTGTGTGATCCTCGGCCGCGCCTCCAGCAACTGATTCACGCGGGTGTACCAGAGCTTGGCCTGCGTCAGGCTGTCGGCGGTCAGTTGCCGGTACGCCGCATCGCCGCGATTGAGCAGAACGTCGAGATAGAACTGGTAAACCGCTTTACGGAAATGAACCGGCGCCGCCAACGCCAGTTGATGCGGATCGACGCTCGCTTCACCCGTCGCCTGATCGTGGCGGGTCAGTTCGCGGAACCCCCAGTACGCCGGGCGATCACTGGCGGCATCGGCGCTTCGTCCCGGGTCGAAGATGTAGTTGAGCCACTTCAGGGCCTCGACGTACTGCTGTTCCTGATTCAGTCGGTGGGCCACCAGCCAGGGCAGGTAAAGGAACAATTCCCAGAAGTACTTGCCGTTGGCGCCCTGGAACTCAATGCCCTGGGGGGGGCCATTGGCTGTCAGCGGTGGCTCTTGCCACTGCTTTGGGGTTAACGAGTACAGGTGCTCAAGACTGAGGTTGGCGGCTTCTGCCAGTTTGCCGGCAAAGCAGGTATTCAGGCGGATGGCGGCCGGTGGGTCCTTGATCAGCGTGCTGCCGGAGAAATCAATGAATTCGGCGGCCCCCAGCGTGTGTGAAGGCAGTCGGGTGATGGTTGGTGCGCGTTGTCGGACCGGCGCAGTTCCGGGACTGGCGGCCGCGACATTCAGCGTAACGGCCTTGAGCGCGTAGCCCAGGATCTGCGGCCCGTCTTCGCTGGGCGTAAGGGTTAGTACGCCGTGTATCAGCGTGATCAGCGATTGCGCCGTGTTTGGCACTGGAATATGCGCGGTGACGCGGTGCCCAGCCGGCAATTCCGGGCTTGATCCAGTCAGGCTGTCGTGTGCCGTGTCCTGGAAGTTGAGGATGCGGTTCGAGTTGGCGTCAATGGTGTCGGTGAGTGGGTAATCATCAAAGTTGGCGCTCATGATGATGTGTTTGAATGCTTTCAGTGTGGAGGTGGTGACCGCGGCATTTGTCACCTTCAGCGCGTTTTGCAGATGCAAGCTTGCCTGTTGTTCCGTGTATGCGCCGTAGCGATTGAGGGTCACATGGATAGGGATATGCGCGTGGGTATAAAGGTGCACAAAGGCCGATTTATCAATGAACTTGCCGTTTAACGAAATAGTCTGTTGTGGCGTTAGTGTTTTATCCGAAGTGATTAATAGCTTGTCTTTGTCATGCACAAAGTTGGGGAACTCTTCATGGGTGATCGAGTTTCTGAAGTACAGCGCGTAAAAGTCGGTTTTATGTATTTCTCCCGTGCCGGTGATTATCGACCCTTCGCCCAGTTCGAGCTGCTGGGCCTGAGGGTCATTGAGCGTAGAGTGGGTCGTCAGCGTGAGGGTGATCTCTTCTTTTGTCAGCGTGACGCTGTAGGTCTGGCGAAAATCGTTCTTGAGCGTTGAGGTAATAATCAGTTTGTTGGTGTTTGAGTCGAATGACGGCGAGCCGATGGCTACGTCATCAATATGGTCTTGCTTGCCTTCAAGGTTCCAGGTGGCTTTCTCTGGAAAAGGCGCTTGCTGGTGCGTGATCGTGACATCCCGCTGGGTGTAAGGCGCAATCTTGAACTGCAAGTTGCCTTTGTTGATATAGCCAAAATACGTGAAGTATTGCCGTGCCGTATCAGGCAGCAGTTCGCTGTAATACCCATTGTGGTTGTTTGCTTCCCCGCTGAGCACACGCTGCACGGTGTCGCGCTGGTTAAAGTCAAAGGGTTCCAGCAGGCGGCTGATTTCTTCGGACAGTTCCGACCCCGGCAGCACCTTATAGCGCTCAGGGCTGCCGCCGTCGGCGACTTTAGTGACGTTGAAATGCTGGTCGAGGTGCACCGCCTGGAAAAATTTGCCGGTGAAAGACTCCTGCTGTTTTGGATCCTTGCGCATCGGCACATGCAACCCCAGGAACAAGGTGGCCGGTGAGTCGGCATCGACTATGGCGACTGTTTGGGTGACGGCTTTCAGAAACGCGGCCGTCGAGGCGTTGACCTCTTCGGTTGCGCAGTGCTGGTTGATGCAGGCCTGGGGCACGCTCCAACTGTCATCGTATTTTTTGTAGGCGTAATTGAGGCGAAACTTCACGTAGTGGCTGTTGAGCCATTCGCCCATGTGATTGCCGTTGTCGTCCTTGTTGCCTGGCGTATTGAAATTGCCGGTTCGCTCGGGCTTGACGCATTCGGCCCAGATTAAATACAACCGATTATTGAGGAAGACCGGACGGATGCTGTGCTCGGCAGTGTCATCAGAGAGTGCCAGGTTGATTTTCCGCCAATCCGACCAGGCCTGTATCGAGGGCTTGGTGGGATCACTGGGGGAACGTTTGGACAGGTCAAGCGAGCGCCAGTAATAGGCTTTTTCGGAGGTGGACTTACCGACAAAGTAATAGCGGCTGGTGTGCAGCTCAGAGGCATTGCCATCGATGTAGCCATTCAGGGTGCGGATGTTAGCCATTTCCTCGAACCGGCCCAGGTAGCTCTGCACGGCGGTGAGCACCGTGTCTGGTTGCAGCCGGTATTGGCTCAGGTCGTTTTCCAGTTGCTGGAAACTGTCAGTCTTGTTACGGCGCAGCGTGGGGTCCAGGTAATTGGCCGGGTGGTAGCGCAATTGCTGGCTGGCGCTCCAGAGCGGGTAGGCGTGCAGTTGTTCACGCCACACCTGGTCCTGCTGCGCGGTCATGCCTTGTTTTTCGTAGCCCGGTTCCAGGCCCAGCTGGATGCGCGTGATGTATTGCTGAAGGCTGGCAATCGCACAGGCCACCGGGCTGGTGGGCACGGCCTGGCTGACTTGCACGTCGAGCAGCCAGTATTCGTAGAGGTCATCGGCGTTGTTGATCTTGCCGTGTTGGGCGGCGGGTATTTTGTGGGCCAGGTAGTACGCCAACATGGCGTCGCGCAGGCTTTCATTGAGGCGTTGATTGAGCAGGTGAGACATGATCAGTCCTTGAACAGGTCGTGTAAGGGGGCTGCGAAGTAGCGTTATTGATGGGTACTGGTGAGCGCTTCACCCACGGCCTGCCATTCATCGAACGTCGATCCGCTGTGCAGGCGGCAGATATCCAGCAGTTGTTCAACGGGCAGGCCGATGTCGGCGCTGGCCTGGCGACACCGCAGGATCCAGTCCAGGCGTTCGATGGAGGTGATGCGGGGGGGCTGCAAAGACTGGCTCAAGATCTCGATTTCACCGGCGCTCCAGCCCAACAATTGGGCGAGTTGGCTGTGGGCTTCGGCGCTGCTTGACGGCATGCCGTCGGAAACGGAGTTGGCCTGTTTGAAGTAGTCCAGCAGTTGTTCTTCCGACACGCCGTAGTGGTCGATGCTGTATTTGAATTGCTCCATCAAAAACAGGTTGTGCAGGGTCAGTTCGAGCAGTGAATGACTTTTATAAATGTCATTGAGCCAATGGGGGTTGACCAGCAAGTGGTCCAGCGCCTGCCGGCTGATGGGCAATTGCAGCAGATCCACGGCGTGAGGCAGCAGCAACACCAGATGGCTGAGGGTTTGCAACGGTGAACTGGCGGCTCCGACGGGGGCGAGCAGGCGCAGTAATTGATCGTCTTCGTCGTATTTCAAATAGCGGGTTTGAGAGCCCTGCGCCTGGGGCAGCTTTTGCAGGGTGAGTTTGAGGCGAGCATACAGCGGCTGTAAGTCTTGCTTGAGTGAGTCCAGGGTCGACAGCAGTGTGTCCTTGGCCTGCCTGATCAGCGCGGACGCGCGACTGCTGTGATTGCTCAGTTTGAGCGTGGCGAGGGCTTCATCGAGTGCGGCGCTCTGGGATTTGCCCTGGCGCATCAGCTTCAAGGCACGATGGGTGGTGGCTTCCCAGTCAATCGTCGGCAAGCGGGGGTGTTCTTCCGCAGGTTGCGCTACCAGGGTGCGTTCTTTGAGCTTCTTTGACAGCGATGGTTGTGGATGGCTGTTGAACACATCGAGCAACATACCGACGCCTGGGTCCAGGCTCACCGGCTCCAGCAGCAACTGGTGACGCAGCCGTGCAAGGGTGCTGCCATTCTTTTTGATCCAGCGACTGGCCCAGTCCAGGTGCATCAGTACATCGAGTACGTCCGGCGACCCTTTTAACGTTGTGCGCAGTGTCGGTCTGGACAGCTGCTGCTGGTAGCCCCCGGGCTTGAGCAGGTGCAGCAGGTGCTTGCAATCCATGAGCGACAAGCCGAACAACCGGGCGATCCGCGCATGCCGATAGAGGATGCTGAGCGTGACGACGGTGCGCCTGGGGTGCCGGTCGGCGCTGAGCAGCAGTTGCAGCGAACTCGGCGAGTCCTGCAGGCCCAGGCTGGCGCACAGCTGTTGTCGGGTCGTGGCGTCGAAGGGTTGTCCATCCAGTTGCAGAGGCGGCAGCGCCGAGTCGGCACGGTTGAAGACCTGATCGAACAACGACAGGCGCTCGCCCGAGGCGTCGACCGGCAATTGGTGGAGGATTGCGGCGAACTCTTCGGCCTGCAGTGCGTAGCGCGTATGCAAATAGCGATACACCCCCAGCGCCCGCAGCGTGTTGTGGGTGATCAACAGCGAGGGGTTGGCCTCACCTTCGCAGCGCATGGCGCTGACCAGCAGGGTGTCGAGTTGGGCGAACGGTACATCCAGCCAGCGGTTCAGGCGAATCATGCGTTGCAAGCGATCGAAGCCTTCGACCGTGACGTTCAGAAGCCTGGCCGGGCGGGTGCTGTCCTGGCTGATCGCAGGACCCGTCGGGCCATTGATATAGCAGGCCCCATACGCCGCATCGGTGACCATAGAGCAGTAAGGAGAGCGGCGCGGCTTGTGGGTGGTCTGTGCGAGCAATACCTGAAGCTGTTCGGCATTGAGGCCGGTGTGGCGCAGGAAGTCAGTGACCCGTTCCGGGCCTTTCAGGTCGGGACCTTTATCCCAATTGTAGTAGTCGTGATAGAAACCCAGTGCGCGCGAATTGTCTGCCAGCGGCTGCTTGAGCAAGGCCTGCTGTTGCGGGCTCAGCCCGGATAACAGGAGCTGGGCGTCATCATGGTCGGCGACGACTTGCCCGTAGGCGTGCGCGGCGCGGGTGGTGATGGGCAGCTTGCGGCTGATTCGGTAGTTCAGTTCACCCAGCGACAGTTTGTTTTCAGATAGCCCCAGCACGCATTGATGGTGGTAGGCGTGATAGGGCAAGGAAAACGGATACCACGTGCTGCTCAAGAGTCTGCAGGCTTTTTTCTGATCGCCCTGGGTGAGGTTGTCGAGAAGGGTCTGGTTGATGATCGACAGCATGGGGCGCTGGCCAGACACGCTGTGGGGGGTGATCAGCAGGTCCTTGAAGTCCGGGCGGCGTTTGGCCAGTGTGGTCACCGCCGCGCCGTGGGCGTTTTTTTCCAGTTGCAGGGCGAACAGATACAGCGCTCGCAGGTACGCCACGGGCGAGTCCATCGCGGCGATGGAGGTGCTGGCGCAAAAGTGTTGCCAGTCCTCCTTGAACAGGGCGTTGTAGGTGACTCCTCTGGTGGCTGTTGCGTCAGCGGCGTCAGCGGCGGGGGGCGATACCTGTTGTCCGCGAAACAGCGTTTCCAGTTGCGCGGCAGCGCTGCGGGCCTTGAGGTGCAGGCTGGCGGCATCGTCATCGGTGTGCTGGGCCACTTGTCTGGAAAACTCGGTTTCGGGCAGTCGGACGATGTCGAATACCGAATTGATGCTCAGCAGTTGCAAGGTGTCTTTCATGTCGCGGCGGCCGGGTGCCGGCGGCAGCGAGTCGTCGATCAGCCGGGCGAGCAGCGGGCTGCTGTCTTCTTCCATGTGCATGCGTCTCCTTCGGGCCCACCGGAGGGTCCGGTGAGCGACGAGGGACGCTATCACGCAGGTTGCGAGGGCCGGGGTCAGCCGACGCCGCGACGACAGTGAGGAAATATCAACAAGCGTGCCGATGCCATCGTGACCAGGGATTTGTTAGAATGCGTTACGCGCCGCCAGTCGGCGCATTTTTTTGCATCCGGTTCACCCTTTGCGAGGGTAGCCACCTGGAGAGAACACCCATGACTCAACCGATTGTCGTGGCGGCACTGTATAAGTTCGTCACCCTCGAAGATTATGTTGCCCTGCGCGAGCCCTTGCTGCAGGCGATGGTCGACAACGGCATCAAAGGCACCTTGCTGATCGCTGAAGAAGGCATCAACGGCACCGTTTCCGGCAGCCGCGAAGGCATTGACGGCCTGATGGCCTGGCTCAAGAACGACCCGCGCATGATCGACATCGACCACAAAGAGTCGTACTGCGACGACCAGCCGTTCTACCGCACCAAGGTCAAGCTCAAGAAAGAGATCGTGACCCTGGGCGTCGAAGGTGTGGACCCGAACAAGCAAGTCGGCACCTACGTCGACCCGAAAGACTGGAACGCCCTGATCAGCGACCCGGAGGTGCTGTTGATCGACACCCGTAACGACTACGAAGTGTCCATCGGCACCTTTGAAGGTGCAATCGACCCGAAAACCACCAGTTTTCGCGAATTTCCCGACTACATCAAAGCCAACTTCGACCCGGCCAGGCACAAGAAAGTCGCCATGTTCTGCACCGGCGGCATTCGTTGCGAGAAAGCGTCGAGCTACATGCTCAGCGAAGGCTACGGTGAGGTGTATCACCTCAAGGGCGGCATCCTGAAGTATCTCGAAGAGGTGCCCCAGGAAGAGACCAAATGGCAGGGTGACTGCTTTGTTTTCGATAATCGCGTGACCGTGCGCCACGACTTGAGCGAAGGCGACTACGATCAATGTCATGCCTGCCGTACGCCGGTAAGTATTGAGGACCGCGCCAGCGAGCACTACGTGGCTGGCATCAGTTGCCCGCATTGCTGGGATAAGCTGCCGGAGAAAACCCGTCGCAGCGCAATCGACCGGCAAAAGCAGATTGAACTGGCCAAGGCCCGCAACATGCCGCACCCGATTGGCTTCAACTACAAGCAAACCCCATCCGAGGCCTGACCCATGTCCGCGCGCCTGCTCTATGTAATGGACCCGATGTGTTCCTGGTGCTGGGGCTTTGCCCCGGTGGCGCAGGCGCTGGTTGAGCAGGCCCACGCGGCCGGTGTGGACGTGCACCTGGTGGTGGGCGGCCTGCGTACCGGCAGCGGCGCGGCGCTGGAACCGACTACGCGGCGCTACATTCTCGAACACTGGCAAGCCGTCACCGACGCCACCGGCCAGCCGTTCACGCGTGAAGGCGCGCTGCCCGACGGTTTTGTGTATGACACCGAGCCGGCCTGCCGCGCCATCGTCACCGCCCGCAGCCTGGCGCCGGATTGTGCGTGGACACTGTTGGGCCTGATCCAGCGTGCGTTTTATGTCGAGGGCCGCGACGTGACCCTCGCCAGCGTGCTGGTGGAACTGGCCGAGCAGGCGGGCATCCCGCGTATCGAGTTTGCCGGTGCGTTTGACCGTGCCGAGCAGCACGCCGCCACGGCCGCTGATTTCACCTGGGTGCAGGACCTGGGGATCGCCGGTTTCCCGACGCTGCTGGCCGAGCGCAATGGTCAACTGGCGCTGCTGACCAACGGCTACCAGCCGCTGTCCGAGCTGTCGCCGTTGCTCGCCCGATGGCTGGAGCGAGCAACCTGTGCAGGATGAGTCTAAGCGCACCGACCGCCTGACCTGGGCGGAAATTCGCCGCCTTGCCCTGCGTCACAAGAAATCCCTGTGGATCGCCAATGGCGTCGCCGTGCTGGCGACCTTGTGCAGCGTGCCGATTCCTTTGCTGCTGCCCTTGCTGGTGGACGAAGTACTGCTGGGCCACGGCGATGCCGCGCTCCAGGTGATGAACCATGCGCTGCCCCTGGGTTGGCAGAAAGCCGCCGGCTATATCGGCCTGATGCTGGTGGTGACGCTGCTGCTGCGCTGCGGCGCGCTGGTGTTCAACGTGGTGCAGGCGCGGCTGTTTGCGCGGTTGGCCAAGGACATCGTGTACCGCATCCGCGTGCGCCTGATCGAGCGGCTCAAGCGCATCTCCCTGGGCGAATACGAAAGCCTGGGCAGCGGCACGGTCACGACTCATCTGGTCACCGACCTGGATACCCTGGATAAATTCGTCGGCGAAACCCTCAGCCGCTTCCTGGTGGCGATGCTGACGCTGGTCGGCACCTCGGCGATCCTGGTGTGGATGCATTGGCAACTGGCGTTGCTGATTTTGCTGTTCAACCCGCTGGTGATCTACGCCACCGTACAGTTGGGCAAGCGCGTCAAACACCTCAAGAAGCTGGAAAACGACAGCACCTCGCGTTTCACTCAGGCCCTGACCGAAACCCTCGATGCCATCCAGGAAGTCCGCGCCGGCAACCGCCAGGGCTTTTTCCTCGGGCGCCTGGGCCAGCGCGCCCAGGAAGTGCGTGACTACGCGATCCATTCCCAATGGAAAACCGATGCGTCGAGCCGCGCCAGCGGGCTGCTGTTCCAATTCGGTATCGACATCTTCCGGGCGGCGGCGATGCTCACCGTGCTGTTTTCCGACCTGTCCATCGGCCAGATGCTCGCGGTGTTCAGCTACTTGTGGTTCATGATCGGCCCGGTGGAGCAGTTGCTGAACCTGCAATACGCCTACTACGCGGCGGGTGGGGCGCTGACCCGTATCAATGAGCTGCTGGCACGTGCTGATGAGCCGCAATATGCGGGTGGCGAAGACCCGTTCACCGGGCGTGAAACCGTCGGTATCGAGGTGCGCGGCCTGGACTTCGGTTATGGCGACGATCTGGTGCTCAACCAACTGAACCTGCAGATTGCGCCCGGCGAGAAAGTCGCGATTGTCGGCGCCAGCGGCGGCGGTAAAAGCACTCTGGTGCAACTGCTGCTCGGGCTGTACACGCCGCAGGCGGGCAGTATCCGATTTGGCGGTGCCACCCAGCAGGAGATCGGCCTGGAGACGATCCGCGAGCACGTCGCGGTGGTGCTGCAACACCCGGCACTGTTCAACGATACTGTGCGCGCCAACCTGACCATGGGCCGCGAGCGCAGTGATCAGGCCTGCTGGCACGCCCTTGAAATTGCCCAGTTGGACGCTACGGTCAAAGCGTTGCCCCACGGCCTGGACAGCGTGGTGGGGCGCTCTGGCGTGCGGTTTTCCGGCGGCCAGCGTCAGCGCCTGGCAATTGCGCGCATGGTGTTGGCCGAACCCAAGGTGGTAATACTCGACGAAGCGACCTCCGCCCTGGACGCCGCCACCGAGTACAACCTGCACCAGGCACTTGCGCGGTTCCTCAGCGGGCGTACTACACTGATCATTGCGCACCGTCTGTCGGCGGTAAAACAAGCCGATCGGGTCTTAGTGTTTGACGGTGGTCATATCGCTGAGGATGGCGACCATCAGCAATTGATTGCCGATGGCGGTTTGTACGCAAAACTCTATGGGCATTTGCAACAAGTACGTTGATTTAGCCTAGGCTGTGCTATCGGAAGTGGGTGTTTGCGTGCGTATCCAGCAGTGCATATGCAAGGGACTTCATGAAGCAAAAGCGGACTCTCGGAACGCCTCGGCTGTTGGGCATTGTCTGGCCCTTTATCGCCGTGGTGCTGTTCCAGGCATTGTTGGGCTGCGGAAGTCTCTACATGCTTTCAGCGGTACGAGGCTATGTGGGCGGCGAGAGCTTATGGTCCAAGGGCCAGAAGGACGCTATCTATTACCTGACGCTGTACGCCGATGACCGCGACCAGGCCACCTATCTCAAATACCAGCAAGCCATCGCCGTGCCCCAGGGCGGACACGAGCTGCGTATCGCCCTGGACCGTGCCGCTCCCGACCTGGATGCCGCGCGTCTGGGCATCCTCAAGGGCGGCAACCACCCGGATGATGTCGCCAGCCTGATCTGGCTGTACCTGAACTTTCGACATTTCAGCTACCTGGAAAAAGCCATCGAGCTGTGGACGGTGGGGGATAGCTATCTGGTTCAGCTGGACGAATTGGCCCGTGAGATGCACAGCGCGATCAACGCCGACCAGGTCAACCCTAACGATGTGCGGCAGTGGAAGGCCCATATCACCGCCATCAACGAAGGCGTGACGCCGGCCGCCAAAGCCTTCAGCGATGCCTTGGGCGAAGGCTCGCGGATGATCCTGCGGTTGCTGCTGATCACCAACCTGGCGACGGCGCTGGGCCTGATCGTGCTGGCGCTGTTACGTACCCATAAGCTGCTGACCCAGCGCCATGCCTTCGCCGATGCCCTGCAGGCCGAGAAAGAACGTGCGCAGATCACCCTGGAGTCGATTGGTGACGGGGTGATCACCACCGATGTCGACGGTGCCATTACCTATATGAACCCGGCAGCCGAGGCGATGACCCACTGGAATTCGACCCAGGCCCAGGGCCTGCCCCTGGCGGCGCTGTTCAACCTGCTGGATGACAACGCCCAACCCGACGGCTTTACCCTGATTGAACACATCGTCAAGGGCCAGCTCCGGGGCGGCAGCGAGCATTCAAAAACCATCCAGCGCCTGGACGGCAGCACGGTTTCGGTCACCTTGGTGGGGGCGCCGATCCGCAGCGCCGGCAAGATCAGCGGCGCAGTGCTGGTGCTGCACGACATGACCCAGGAGCGCCAATATATTGCCAACCTGTCGTGGCAGGCCACGCATGACGCCTTGACCGGCCTGGCCAACCGCCGCGAATTCGAATATCGCCTGGAACAGGTCCTGCACACGGCCGGGCAGCCTGAAGGCGGGCGACATGCATTGATGTTCCTCGACCTCGACCAGTTCAAACTGGTCAACGACACCTGCGGCCATGCGGCAGGCGACGAGTTGCTGCGGCATATCTGCGCGCTGCTGCAATCGGACCTGCGCGAAGGCGACACCCTGGCGCGCCTGGGCGGCGACGAATTCGGCATCCTGTTGGAACATTGCCCTGCGGCGGCGGCGGAAAAAATCGCCGAGAGCCTGCGCCATACGGTGCAGAGCCTGCATTTTGTATGGAAGGGCCGGCCGTTCATGACCACCGTGAGCATCGGGCTGGTGCATATCTCCCAGACCCCGACCACCCTGGAGACCTCGCTGCGCGCCGCCGACATGGCCTGCTACATGGCCAAGGAAAAAGGCCGCAACCGGGTGCAGGTGTACCACGCCGATGATTCGGAGTTGTCCCTGCGTTTTGGCGAAATGGCCTGGGTGCAACGGCTGCACATGGCGCTGGAAGAGAACCGGTTCTGCCTGTACGCCCAGGAAATCTCGCCGTTGGGAAATACGGATGCCGGCAACGGGCATATTGAAATCCTGCTGCGCCTGCATGATGAGGCGGGTCGGATCATCCTGCCTGACAGCTTTATCCCGGCCGCCGAGCGTTACGGGTTGATGACGTCGCTGGATCGTTGGGTGGTGGAGAACGTGTTCAGGATCATCGCCCGTTGCATGCACGAGCGTCCGGGCCGACCTATGGCCATGTGTGCGATCAATCTGTCAGGAATAACCATTGGCGATGATGATTTTCTCGGGTTTTTGCGTGAGAAATTCGAGAGTTACAACATTCCGCCAGAAATGATTTGTTTTGAAATAACTGAAACCAGCGCCATTGCCAATCTAGGCAGTGCTATTCGCTTTATTAATGAACTCAAAGCCTTAGGTTGCCACTTTTCACTGGATGACTTTTGCGCCGGAATGTCCTCGTTCGCGTATCTGAAACATTTACCTGTAGACTTCCTGAAGATCGATGGAAGTTTCGTAAAGGATATGCTGGACGACCCGATTAACCGCGCAATGGTCGAAGTGATCAATCACATCGGCCATGTCATGGGGAAGCGCACGATTGCCGAATTTGTTGAAACACCGCAAATCGAACAGGCATTGCTCGATATTGGTGTGGATTACGCTCAGGGCTACCTGATTGAACGACCGCAATTGTTTACCTTTGATAGCTTGCAGTGTCGACCTGTGCGGCCGCAGCCTCTGTTGTTCAGGGCGCCCGGCACATTCCGCTGAAACATTTGCTGGTCTGTAAATCACACTTAAAAAGGAGCCTTAACAGTGATCGACACCTTCAACAGAACCGGCCCGCTTATGGAAGCCTCAAGTTACCCCGTCTGGGCTCAGCAATTGATCCAGGACTGTAGCGAGAGCAAGCGCCGAGTTGTCGAGCACGAACTGTACCAACGCATGCGTGACAACACGCTCAGCGCCAAGACCATGCGTCACTACCTGATCGGTGGCTGGCCCGTGGTGGAACAGTTTGCCTTGTACATGGCACAGAACCTCACCAAGACCAAATTTGCCCGCCATCCCGGCGAGGACATGGCGCGACGCTGGCTGATGCGCAATATCCGTGTGGAGCTGAACCACGCCGACTATTGGGTGCACTGGGCTCGCGCCCATGGCGTCAGCCTCGAGGAGTTGCAGGCCCAGAACGTGCCGCCGGAGTTGCATGCCCTCAGTCACTGGTGCTGGCACACCAGCTCCTCGGATTCGTTGATCGTAGCCGTAGCCGCGACCAACTACGCCATCGAGGGGGCGACAGGGGAATGGTCAGCCGTGGTGTGTTCCACGGGTGTGTATGCGGCGGCTTTCCCCGAGGAAGACCGCAAGCGTGCGATGAAATGGCTGAAGATGCACGCCCAGTACGACGATGCCCACCCTTGGGAAGCCCTGGAAATCATCTGCACCCTGGCTGGGATGAACCCGACCAGGGCTCTGCAGACAGAGCTGCGCCAGGCCGTGTGCAAGAGCTACGACTATATGTACCTGTTCCTGGAAAGCTGCATGCGCCTGGAAATGGACAAGCCGGTCAGCGTCGTGCGTGAACGCCCGCTGCGCGTCGCCAGCGAGGCATGAGGTAACGGCGATGGCGGGGGTTTTTACCCCGCCATCGCCAGGCGATTACGGCCTTCGCGCTTGGCCACGTACAAGGCATTGTCCGCCCGGCGCAACAGGCTCTCGGCCGACTCGGCGGCCAGCAAGGTCGAACAGCCGAGGCTCACCGTCAACTCAATCCGTGTGCCATCGACCCAGTAATCCTGGGCCTGTGCCGCTTGGCGCAGCCGTTCGCCGACCATCGCGGACGCGTCCCGGCCCGTGTTGGACAGCAGGATCAGAAACTCTTCCCCGCCAAACCGAAACACCATGTCCACGTTCCGCAACTGGCCCTTGATGGCCGACGCGACGCTGCGCAGTACGCTATCGCCGGCGGCGTGGCCGTGGGTGTCGTTGATTACCTTGAAGTGGTCGATGTCCAGCATCAGCAAGGACAACGGGTTCAGGTGCCGGCGCGCCATGTCGATTTCCCGCTGCAGGGTCTGGTCCATGGCAATACGGTTGCCCGTATCGGTCAATGGGTCACGCAGGGCGCTGCGGGTCGCGGCGCGGTAGAGCAGGGCGTTGCGCATCGGATACAGCAGGGTGGCCAGCAGGGATTCGAGTTGGCCGAGTTCGTCTTCGGCCAGGCGCTGGTTGCGACGGAAAATCAGCTCACCCAAGTGTTCGCCTTCATGGCTGAGGCTGTAGCTCACCGAGTGGTGGCCGCGCTGGCCGAATTCCAGGCGCAGGTCACTGGCTTGGTGCCGGTAGTGCAGGGCGTCGAGGGGCACCAGGCGCTGGATCTCACGGAAGAACACCGCCAGGATGCGCTCCGGCTCCAGGCTGGTCTGCAACAGCATGCCCAGTTGCTGGCGAAGTTGCGCGACGGTCGTCGGGCGGTGGGGCAGGATCGATGGCTGACCAAAGCCCAGGCGTTGCAATTTAGCGCTGTCAAAGTCAATTGCGTTGGTCTGGGTAGGTGTTTTCATAAGCGATCGGCCTCTAAGCACTTAGCTGTCTTACAGGCTCGATGAGAGTGGCGAGTGCCAAGCGTCTAACTGTTCCTTCAGTTCCGTAAAACGTGGGTAACAGTCTAGACCGCTTTGCAGAGGGTTATAACCCCTGGGCACCGCCGCACGTCTTGTCATCGCTTGACCTGCTTGAAGGTGGTTAGAGCCAGATTCATGCCACTTCGTTTACTTTAATAAAAATCCTTATAAATCAAAGGCCGCTTTCTAAGCAGAAAACGGCTGTTGGCGCATGACGTCAGTTATTTGGCTGATGGGACTAAAGTGGAGTGGTCAATCTGGTCAATCGACGTGACGCCGGTCAGCGTCATCGCCACGCGCATTTCCTTGGCAAAGATATCCAACAGGTTCTCCACCCCCTGCTGCCCGTCCGCCGCCAATGCGTAAGCGGTGGCGCGCCCCAGCAGGCAGGCCTTGGCGCCCAGGGCCAACATGCGCACCACGTCGAGCCCGGAGCGGATGCCGGAGTCCACGAGCACCGTCAAGTCATCGCCCACGGCTTCGGCAATCGGTGGCAACGCTTTGGCGGTGGACAGCACGCCGTCCAGCTGGCGGCCGCCATGGTTGGAAACCACGATGGCATCGGCGCCGAAACTCACGGCGTCCCTGGCGTCCTGAGGATCAAGAATGCCTTGATAATCATCGGACCCTTCCAGAATTCGCGGATCCACTCCAGGTCTTTCCAACTGATGGAGGGGTCGAAATTGTTGGCCAGCCAGCCGATGTAATCTTCCAGGTGAGTGGGTTTGCCGAGGTACTTGGAGATATTGCCCAGGTCGTGGGCCGGCCCATCAAGCCCACATCGAAGGCCCATTGCGGCTTGGTGACGGCCTGCAGCATGCGCCGCTGCGCCGCGAACGGCCCGGACATGCCCGAGTGGGCGTCGCGGTAGCGTGCGCCCGGCGTCGGCATGTCCACGGTGAACACCAGCGTGGTGACCCCGGCCGCCTGGGCGCGCTCCAGCGCATTGCGCATAAAGCCGCGGTCCTTGAGCACATACAGCTGGAACCAGATCGACTGCGGGCTCTGGGAGGCCACCTCTTCGATCGGGCACACCGACACCGTCGACAAGCAGAACGGGATGCCCTTGTTGGCCGCCGCCTTCGCCGCCTGCACTTCGCCGCGCCGCGCATACATGCCGGTCAGGCCTACGGGGCTGAGGATCACCGGCATGTCCAGCGTCTGGCCGAACAGCGTGGTCTTGAGGCTCAGGTTGTCGACATTGCGCAGGATGCGCTGGCGCAGGCTGATCTCGGCCAGGTCCGAACTGTTCGCCCGCATCGTGTGCTCGGCGTAGGCGCCGCCGTCGATATAGTCGAACAGGAAGCGCGGCAGCTTGCGTTTAGCGGCTGCGCGGTAGTCAGAGGCGGACGAAATGATCATGCACGGAATCTCGGCAAGGCAAGGTGCCTCCAAGATAGGCGAACTTCTGTCATGATAAAAACAACTTTTATCGCTAGTAATCAGTCGGAAAAGGAATACTGATGAACCTGAGAACACTGCGTGCCTTTGTCGAAGTGGTGCGCCAAGGCGGTTTCTCCCAAGCTGCCGACGTGGTGTCGTTGACCCAGTCGAGCGTGAGCAAGGCGATCAAAACCCTGGAAGATGAATTGGGCATGCCACTGCTCAACCGCCTCGGTCACCGCAACGAACTCACCGCCGCTGGCGAAATCGCCTATAGCCGCGCCCTGGTCCTGCTCGCCGAACATAACGACCTGGTGGCCGAGATCAACGACCTGCGTGGCCTCAAGCGTGGCGTACTGCGCATCGGCCTGCCGCCGGTGGGTTGCGGCGTGCTGTTTGCGACGATGTTCGCCACTTATCGCAGCCGTTACCCGGACATCGACATCGAACTCACCGAGTACGGCAGCAAACGACTGCGCGAATGCCTGGATGCGGGCGAGGTCGACCTGGCTGCTCTCCTGTTGCCCATCGACGAAGGGTTCGACTACCAGCCCGTACGTAACGAACCGCTGATGGCTGTCCTGCCAATCAGCCACCCCTTGGCCCAGCGCAAACGGATTGATTTCAGCGACCTGGCCGATTCGCCATTTATCCTGTTCGAAGCCGGCTTCGCCCTTAACGCCAAAATCCTCGCCGCTTGTGAGCGTAAAGGCGTGCAACCCCGTGTGGCGGCACGCAGCGGCCAGATCGACTTCATTGTCGACCTCGTATCCGCAGGCCTCGGTGCGGCCTTCCTGCCGCGCATGCTGGCGCATAAGCACCAACACCCCGGCATCGCCCTGATCCCTTTGGACGAACCCCATACCGACTGGCACATCGCCCTGGCCTGGCGCGCCAGCGCCCACCTCCCACCCGCTGCCCGGGCTTGGTTGGAATTGGCCAAGGAGTCGCAGCGTTCAACCGGCCATCCGGATTAATCGCCCGGGTTGTCAGGGAAAGCTTGACTTCTCCTTTTCAATCAGTAACATACGGCGCATTCCGCGATAGCTCAGTTGGTAGAGCAAATGACTGTTAATCATTGGGTCCCTGGTTCGAGTCCAGGTCGTGGAGCCAGATAGGAAAAGCCTGCAGCGATGCAGGCTTTTTTTTGCCTTGGATTTCTCCGGGGTGATCAAAGCGCACAGCGTGACCTGCATGAATGCGGCTCTAATCCTACGATTCTGAGATTTGGTAAGGCCCCGTGTGCCCGTCGACAAATAAAGGCCCGCTGCGAGCAATCGCGCGGGCCTTTTGTGTTTTCAGCGGCCCCGTAAAACTGCATCTCGTCGCTTGCCAGGTCGTGGCGCCGTGCAGGTCTCCCAATCTGTGCCTATGCTGGCTCCGTTAGTATCAAAATGTTCCAAAAATCTTCTCTGCACCTTGCTCGCATGGCCATGAAGGCCGCGGCATCGAAAGGCACAACCAAGTGTGTGCGCAAAACGGCTGATGAATAGCGCTGTGATTCAGCTTGCTTCGGATAGGGAAACAGTTCTGTGTCGGTAAAAAAAATCCTTTGTGTCATCGGGACGCGCCCCGAAGCCATCAAAATGGCCCCGGTCATTCTGGCCTTGAAAAAAGAGCGATGGGCGGATGTGCGGGTGGTCGCCACGGCGCAGCACCGTCATTTGCTGGATCAGATCCTGGGGGTTTTCGGGATCGAGCCGGATATCGATCTGGATATCATGCGGCCAAGTCAAACCCTCACCACCCTGACCGCCCAGTTACTGCTTGAACTGGATACGGTCCTGCTGGAGCAGCAGCCCGATGCGGTGTTGGTGCAAGGCGATACCACGACGGTGATGGCCTGTGCCTTGGCGTGTTTTTATCACCGTATTGCGCTGGGCCATGTTGAAGCCGGCCTGCGCACCTGGGACAAGCAATCTCCGTTTCCCGAAGAAGCCAACCGGGTCATTACCGGTGAATTGGCTCGTTGGCACTTCGCACCGACTCAAGGTGCCCGGCAAAATCTGTTGAAAGAGGGCGTCTGCAGCGCGGGCATTTTCGTCACCGGCAATACGGTGATTGATGCGCTGCTTGCGACGGCGACCACGGCGCCGGAACTCGGCCTTGACCTTGACCCGAGCAAGCGCCTGGTCTTGGTGACAGCCCACCGCAGAGAGCATTTCGGCGCACCGTTTCGCACCATTTGCCGAGCGCTGCGAACCTTGGCCGAGAACAATCCAGGGGTTCAGTTTCTGTATCCCGTGCACCCGAACCCGAATATCCAGGAGGTCGCCCAGGCATCCCTGGCGGGCATCGCGAACTTCAGGCTGTGCGCGCCGCTGGATTACACGACGTTCGTCGCCGCCATGAAAGCCGCGTATTTCATCCTGACCGACTCGGGAGGGGTGCAGGAGGAAGCCCCGGCGCTGGGTAAGCCGGTATTGGTCATGCGTGATGAAACCGAGCGGCCGGAAGCGGTTGAGCAGGGCGGGGTAAAGCTGGTTGGCGCGAACTATGAACGCATCATTGAAGAGGCGCAGCGCCTGCTGGACGATGAGTCGGCCTATCGCGCCATGGCACGCAGTGTCTCGCCCTACGGCGATGGGCACGCGGCCGAGCGCATCGTGCATGTCCTGCGCGAGCATTTTGCTTGAAGCGTCTGGTATTCCTCTCGCCTTTACCCTGGGACAGCTTCGCCCAGCGGCCGCACAAGTTTGTCGAGTGGGCTCACCGGCGCACAGGCGCGCCGGTGCTGTGGGTCGACCCTTACCCCACGCGGCTTCCCAGGTGGAGCGATCTCAGGCGTTCGCCGCCAGCCCCGTCGACCAACCAGCCTGCGGGCATACCGTCGTGGCTTGGCGTGATCAAACCTGGCGGGTTGCCCATTGAACCGCTACCGGGCGTCGGCTGGGTGAATCGGTTTTTGTGGCGAGATCTGCTGAACCGGATCGATGCGTTCACCCGCGACGGTCCGGCCTTGCTGGTGGTCGGAAAACCCTCGGCGCTGGCGCACTTGCTGTTGCGCCGACTGCCTCACTGCGCCTCTTTATACGACGCCATGGATGACTTTCCGGCTTTTTATACCGGGCTTTCCCGGTCTGCGCTGGCGCGCCGTGAGCGGATGATCGCTCAACAAGTGGACGTCATCTGGGCATCCAGTTCCGGCCTCGATACGCAGTGGAGGCGCTATCGACGTGATGTCCACCGGGTGTTCAACGGCCTTGACCTGTCGGCGATCTGCGCCGTGCAGCCCGCGCCGGTCGCGTCGGCAGGCAAGGTCTTCGGCTACGTCGGTACGATGGCCGCCTGGTTCGACTGGGAGTGGGTCGCCGCATTGGCCAAGGCCAGGCCAAACGACGAAATTCGTTTGATCGGGCCGGTCTTCGGCGCCTTGGGTGCTCGGCTGCCGCCCAACGTTGTGGTGTTGCCTGCATGTGACCATGGGGCCGCATTGAACGCCATGGCGGAGTTCGATGTCGGGTTGATTCCCTTCAGGCAGAACGCGCTCACCGCAGCAGTCGACCCGATCAAGTACTACGAGTACCGCGCACTGGCGTTGCCGGTGATCTCGACCGATTTCGGCGAGATGCACGGGCGCAGTGGCCAGTCGGGGGTTTTTATCAGCCACTCGTTGAATGATCTCGCCGCGCTGGCCGAGGCTGCTTTGCAGTGTGAGCGCAACTCGGATGAAGCCCGTGCCTTTGCACTGCAGCACTCATGGGAAGCGCGTTTTGATGCCGCCAAGCTTTATCCATAACTGCGACGTGATCGTAGTCAACTACAACGCCGGCAAGCTGATCGGAGACTGTGTGGCCTCGGCGCTGAGAGAAGGCGCCTTGCGTGTGATCGTGGTGGACAACGGTTCCAGCGACGGGAGCCTGGCCCACCTGGAGGTTTACGAGGCCGATGCTCGCGTGAGCATCATCAGGAACATCCACAACACGGGCTTTGCCGCGGCCTGCAATACCGGCGCGGGCGTTTCCAACGCCGGTACATTGTTATTCCTGAACCCCGATTGCGTAATGATGCCTGGGGCGTTGGGGTACATGATGGACGCGCTGCACAGCGATCCTGCCACGGGCATGGTCGGTGGGTTTCTGTGCAACCCCGACGGGTCCGAACAACCGGGTGGACGACGGGTGTTCCCCACGCCAAGGCGCGCGTTCGTCCGGGCGTTTGGCCTGTCGCGCCTGGACTGGCTGTTTCCCTCTTTATGCGCGGATTTCCTGCTGCATCGCGAACCACTGCCCGACGCCCCTGTCGCGGTGGAAGCTATCTCCGGCGCCTGCATGCTGGTCAAACGTGAGGCCCTGGGCGCGGTAGGTCTGTGGGATGAAGGCTATTTTCTGCATTGCGAAGACCTGGATTGGTGTATGCGTTTCAAACTCAACGAGTGGCGCGTGGTGTTCGTGCCCCAGGCTCGTGTGATGCACTGGCAGGGTGCCTGCAGCCGGGCCAGACCGTTCTTTGTCGAATGGCACAAACATAGAGGCATGGTGCGCTTCTATGAAACGTACTTCAGGGCGCAGTACCCCAAGGTGTTGTGGTGGTGGGTGGTGATGGGCGTGTGGCTGCGCTTCGGCATGGTCTCGACCTACCATGCCGTCAAGTTGACGCTGGCTCGACTGGGCGGTCGGGGTGCCTGAGGTCACGTTGGGAGTGCTGGGCGCCAGCAGCCTGGTGGGGCGTCATGTCCTGGCGTTGCTTGAGCGCGAGCCGTTCACGGTCACCGCGTTTTCCCGGCAGGAACAGCACGCTGCGCAAGGTGGCGCGATCCGTTGGCGACGTATCACCGAGGGGGGTGAACCTGAGCCTGTGCAGCCCATTTCGTTATGGATCTGTGTGGCGCCGATCTGGGTGCTGCCGCAGTATTTTGCGCTGCTGCAGGCCTGCGGTGCGCGCAAAGTCATCGCGCTTTCTTCGACCAGTTGCTTTACCAAAAGCCACTCCGATGACCTGCAAGAGCAGCACCTGGCCAGCCGGTTGCGCGCCGCTGAGGTCAGCGTTGAAGACTGGGCTCTGCATCACCAGGTTCACTGGAGCATCCTGCGTCCCACGTTGATCTACGGCGACGGACGCGACAAAAACATCGCAGAGATCGCCCGCTTTATCCGCCGCTTCGGTTTTTTCCCGGTGTTTGGCCGCGCGATGGGGTTGCGCCAACCCGTGCATGCCGAAGATGTGGCGATGGCCTGCGTGCGTGCAGTGCAGGCGCCTCAAGTCTGCCATCACGCCTACAACCTCTCTGGCGGGGAAACATTGGCCTACCGGGACATGGTGGGCCGCGTGTTCGGCGCGCTGAACCGGCGCCCGCGTTTGCTCACGGTGCCGCTCTGGGTGTTTCGGATTGTCGTGCCGCTGCTTCGATGCCTGCCGCGTTATCGCCAGTGGTCGGCGGCGATGGCGCAGCGCATGAACCAGGACCTGATCTTCGATCATGGGGATGCAGCCCGCGACCTTGGCTTTGCGCCCAGGGCTTTTGTGCTGTCGAAACCCGACCTGGGTTAATTACTCATGCTCATGGGCACCCACGTGCCCCACTTGGCCTCATACAGCGCCTTGTTGCGTTCGAACAGCGCGAGGCGTTCGCCCTGGTGCATGAGTTTGAACGATGCCGACAGGTGGTGATGGATGAACACATCATGCGCACAGGCGTTGATCAACCCGGCCTGTTCGACACGCCGGCAGTAGTCGTCATCCTCGAAGAAGCCCCTTCCATAGATTTCGTCCAGCGGGCCGATGCGCGTGTAGGTACTGCGCGGCATCATCACGCAGAAGAACGCCAGGGTCGGCAGCCGGACTAACTCACCCAGGTGCCGGCAGGTATAGCCACGGGCCGCCTGCGGCATCTGCGCCGGGCTGGTGTAGCCGATGTCGACCTTGGCCTGATTGCCGATGTTGTTGGTCACCGGCCCGATCAAGCCAAGTGCGGGGTTACGTTGCAGATGCCGCTGCAAGGTGCTCGCCCACCCTGACGTCACCTGCGTGTCATTGTTGAGCAGCACCAGGTAATCGCCGCTGGCAACCGCCAGCCCCTGATTGTTTGCGGCGGCGAAGCCACGGTTGTCGGGGTTGAGTATCAGGGTCTGCCCGCTGCCTGCGGCCCACGCGGTGAGGAATTCAGCACTGCCATCACTGGAGGCGTTGTCCACCACAATGATCTCCAGCGCGGGGGATTCGCGGTGGCGCTCCAGGCTGTCCAGGCAGGCGCGGGTCAGTGCCAGGTTGTTGTAGGTCACCACGATCACGCTGGTCCGTGGCGCGTGTTCGCGATGTTCGGCCAGGGCCATGAGCGCATCGGCACGGTGTGCCCAGGTTTGTCGGGCAGCGAACGCCTGTCGTTGGGCGATCTGTTCGGTGGTTGACGGCACCAGCGCCCGGGCGACGGCTGCAATGAACCCTGGGGTATCTCGCGCGACCTGCACCTGCATGCCAAATTGCTGCATTTCCGGCAGGTCCACCGCGACCACGGGTTTCCCTGCGCTCAGGTACTCATAGACCTTGACCGGGTTGGTGGCGAGCGTCAGCGGCGTCACCTTGAACGGCACGATACACAGGTCGAAACCGTGCAAATAATAGGGCAGTTCGGCATAGGGCACTTCGCCGATAAATTCGACGTTCGGGCAGCCGCGCAAGCGGGCCCGAACGCCCACCGTATCGGCGCCGATCAACAGCACCACATGCTGGGGAAAGGCCTCGGCGACCTGGATCACCAACTCATGGTCGAACCAGTCGGCGATGGCGCCGTAATAGCCGATCACCGAGCGTTGCAACCGATCACGGTAGATCGACGCCGGGGCGTTGGAAAACTGGCTGAAGTCTGCGGCATTGCGCAGGACGGCGCAGGGCTTGTTGCCGTGGGCCGGCCATTGCTCGGCCAGCCAGTCGGAGGTGAATAGACGGATGTCGGCGTCGCGGACCAGTCGCTGCTCAAGCTGCAGGATGTCGGCGGCGTTGTCGCCGAAGCCTTGATGGTGGTCCATGCAGTCGTAGATCAATCGACTGTCGGGCAGTTCACTTGCGACGTCGCACCAGAACGGGTGCTGCACCAGTGAAATCACGCGTGCAGACCCGGCCCATAGCAACACCTCGCCGATGCTGCGGCACAGCTGCTGAACCTGCGCAGCGCTTGGGGCACCCGCGTAGATCAGTGGTGCGCCACGCAAAAACAGGTGGACCTGGAACAGCCGGTGCTCCTGGTCCAGCACCTCAAGCTCAAAGCCGGCGTGGCGGGTGTCGACCAGCGACGTTGAAACGTAGATGACCCGCCGTCCCGTGGCGCTCAGCGCGAGGGCCAGTTGTTGAGGGCGTTGGTGCCTGAAATCCCAGTCGATAGCGCCCCAGATAATATAGTCCGCCAGCCCGGCCTGCTGCGGTTGCGGTGCCGGCGAAGGGCTGACGAAGCCTGGCGCGGGCTTCAGGGCTCCGCGCAACGCGCGTACCGTCCTGAGCACGGCCCTGCGGTAAAGCGCGGCGAGCAGTTTTTTTACGCTGGCCGGCAGTGGCAACCGATGGTAGGCCACGCGCCAGCGGCTCCAGCGCGAGGGACGCCGATCGATCAGCATAGGGGAGGGCAGCCTTATCCGGATTTTCGCGGTGAGGCGGCGACGATCACGAAGTCGCTTTTCAGCGTGTCGGATTCGATCAAGCCGTCTTCGATGTCGAACAACATTTGCAGCACCCGTAACGACTGTGGATTGTCGTCCCTGAAATTGCCGGCGATACCGTGCATCAGGAACTGCAGCAGCGAGCCGCCACAGCGGTTCAGCGCACGGATGTCAAAGTGCTCCCCCACCACCCGCAGGATATCCGCCGAACGCACGGCTTCCGAGGGGTCGACTTTGACCACATCGACCGGGTCGGGTAATGGCACGACCTGTTGCACCTGGCCGTATGAGCCCTGCACGAATGACCGGCGAAACTGCTCGGGAATCAAGCCGAACGCATGGCTGATGGCCGCCCGTTGTTGCGTATCAAAGGCAAAGTGGTTGGCTCCGACGTATTCGTTGAAGAACAGCCAGCCGCCGGGTTTCAGGCTGTTGGCAACCCGCCGGCAGACCACCTCCAGCTCACGGATATGGTGCAGCGAGCCATTGAACCAGACCGCATCGTAGTGACTGGCGGGCAGATCGGTCTTTTCGATATCGCATAACGAGTAGTTGATCGTCGACGCGCCGATCGCCAGCGCTTCGGCCCTGGCGGCTTCGATTGCGCCGGGTGCGATGTCCACGGCGTCACAGTGTTCGAATGCATTGAGCCGGTAGAGCTCGCGCTCCAGGGTGCCGGTACCGCAGCCGATACTGAGCATCCGTGCGCCTTGCACCTGGTCGCCCAGGAACTCTTTGAGGCAGTACTGCACCCAGCCGGGGTGGCCGCTGCCGGCCGTTGCCTTGTGCTGATGGCGCCGCTGTACCGCCGGTACGGCGAGCCAGTACACATCCGCGGAGAAGGCGTCGGAACCGGCCATGTTTTCTGACCAGTGATCGGCCGTGACTTGCTTGTCGGCGGTTATACCTTCCAGCTTACCGCTGAGCTTGCTCATGATTTGCTTGAACACGGTGTCCTCCTTGGGTTGGTCAGTGCGTACCCGGTTGTCGCTGCGGCTGCGGACGTGTCCAAGCCCCCCATTTGCTTTCGAAATACGCCTGGTTCTTGTCCCAGAGCGCCTGGTATTCACCGCTGGCAATCAGCTTCTTGAAGGAGGCCTGGCCAACGTGATGGATGAACGCGTCTTCTGCGCACACCGTCCTCAAACCGGCCGCCTGGATGCGTCGGCTGTAATCGTCATCTTCGAACATGCCGATGCCGAAGGCCTCGTCCAGCCAGCCGATACGCTCGAACACGTCGCGGCGCATGGCCACGCAGAACATGGCGAGCATGCTGATATCGAAGGTACGGCCCTGGTGCTGCGCGACATGGCGGTCGGCGAAGGCTTCCATGTTCGCCATGTCAACGTAGTCGACACTGATCTTCGCTTCGTTGCCCACCGAGTTGGTCATCGGGCCCACCAGTCCGATCTGTGGGTCTTGCAGGTGCTTGAGCAACGGGTCGACCCACCCCTTGGGCACCACGGTGTCGTTGTTGAGCAGTACCAGGTATTCCCCGGTCGCCAATTTGAGCCCCTGGTTATTGGCGGCGGCGAAGCCCAGGTTGCGGTCATTGAGCACCAGGGTGACATTGGCATGGGTGCGACCCAGGTAGCGCAGGTAGTTGCCGGTATCGTCCGAGGATGCGTTGTCGACGATGATCAGCTCGTAATTGGGGTAGGTGGTATTGCGCAGCAGGCTCTTGATGCACGCTTGGGTCAGCTCGACATTGTTGTAGGTGACGACCACGATCGACACTTTGGGATGCAACGCCGTCAATGCTTTGAGGTTGGCGTCGAAGCGGTTGCGCCAGTCATTCGCGCTGGCGAGTGCCACGCGCTCGCTGGCGACTGCGAGATCGGTTTCGCTCAGGGCGCGCTCGATCTGCTCGATGAACGCCTGCGGCCCATCGGCGAAATACACGTAGTTGTCGTAGATCTTCATCTCTTCCAGCGGCACCGACACCACCGGTTTGCCCGCGCTGATGAATTCGTAGAATTTCACCGGATCGACCGCGTGGGTCACGTTATACAGCCGGAACGGGATCAGGCAGACATTGAAGTGGTACAGGTACAACGGCATCTGGGCGTAGGGCTTTCTGCCGAGCAAGTGCACGTTGGGCAAACGGTCAAGGCCGGCAAGGTCCTTGACGAAGACGTCGCCGATCAACACGAAATTCCAGTCTGTGCGCTGCTGGGCGATGGTGGCGATCAGCTTCAGGTCTACCCATTCGGCCAGGCCTCCGTAAAAGCCGATCAACGGCCGCGTGATGTCTGAAAGCAGGCTGTTGGGGACGCAGTTGCGTTCGAAGAATTGGAAATCCACACCATTGCGCAAGAGCAGGCAGTTGCTGCTCGCCTTGGCCCATTTGTCGTGCAGCAAGGCGGCGGTGACCGTCATCAGGTCGGCGTCTCGAACCAGGGTTTCCTCTTCCTCCAGCAGTACCTGGCCGATGCCCGGAAAGCCCACCCAGTCATCCATGCAGTCGTACTGGATTTTCCAACCATGCTCGCGACGCAACCGCGTGGCGAGTGGGGCCCAGAAGGCCAGGTGGACAACCGACACCGCCGTCTTTATGCGCAGGTTCTTCGCCAGTTGCTCAATCGCCGTGGCATAGGCCTGCAGGTTTTGTTCGCCCAGGCGGTGGTTGTAGCAGTCCACGAACTCATCGCGGTGCAGCGCAATTTCGAAGACCCCGGGCGCCACTTCAAGGCTGCTGTAGGCATGGCCGGGCTCGGCACTGCGCGAAGGCACGATGTAGAAGACGCGATAGCCATGACGGGCGAACTGGCTCATCAACTGCTGGGGGCGCTGGAAGCGCGCGGTCCAGTCGATATTGGCGAAGCAGAGGATATCGAAGCGGTTCTCTGTCGGTGCGTCGCCAGGCGACGACGACCGACGGCTTGTAGACGGGGCGTCGAGCGGAACGCTGTCCTGGTGCAGGAAGTCGAGGGTCTCGGCGTCTGTGTGCAGGGATCGGTACCGCAACCAATGAAGCAGTGCGCGCAGCGGCTTGGTGATCCGCCAGGACCGCGTGTTTTTCAACGTGGCGATATAGGCAATCGCCGCGTCGCGCTGGCGGTTGGCCGCATCGCGCTCAACGCGCAGGCGGTCGTGGTCAAGCGTGGCCAGGGTGTCCTTATCCATGTCGTGATCCTTCACGGGAGCGTTACGTTGTTTTGCTCGCCATAAGCGTGCAGTGGTGTCTGGTCGCCGGCGGGCCACATCGAGCTGCTGGAGCCGGGGCGGTAGAAGGTGACGGTCACACTGCGCCGGGAGGATTGGCAGCCGTCCACCACCCGTGAAACGGCATGCCAGGAATTATCCGAGCGCACCAGGATGGCTGAGTTGCCGATCACCGGGACCACTTGCGCGACGACATCGGTGGGGGCGGCAGAACCAAGGATTTGCAGGCAGCCACCCTCGGCCGGGTTCCACGTCTGGTTGAAATACAGGATGTGCGTGACCAGCTTGTCGTCCAGGTCCGGGTGAGGCCCCAGGTTGGCACCGGGGCCGTAATGGAACAGATTGACCTCCATGGGGACCTCGGTCAGGTCCACGTCGGTCAGCGCTGACATCGCCTCGCGGTATTGCGGTGAACGCAGGCTGTGGGTCAATGCCAGCCATTCGCGGCTTAACGCCTGGGGGTGGACCACTTCGTGGGTGCCCATGGCGATCAATTGCCGCGCCTCGTACTCGTAGTCCTTGGCGCCGCCGTAGCCGGAGACCGTCTTGAAGTGATCATGCGGATAGGTTTCGGCCAGCGCCCTGGCATCTTCCGGGGCGTATAGCTCTCCGATCTCGGCCCAGGCATACGGGGCGGTGTGCAAGCGATGGGCTCTCAGTTTGCTCAGGTCAATCATGTCGAAGGGCTCCCAGCCATTTCTGCAAAGTACGGCGAGCATGGCGCAGCGGCGCCGTCAGCTTGAAAGAGTTGGATTGATACAGCTTTTCAAGCGCCTGTTGATGGTGTTCGTGTTCGGTTTGCCGGTCGGCGGCCTGGCGTTGCATCTCTGAATATAGATCTTCGAAAACGCCAGGCAAGGCTTGCCAGTACCGGTTGAGCACGGGGGCGGTGGCTCTGCGCCCTTCGCGGATCAGGTCCGCCACACGGTCCCAGTGCGCGTCGACCTGTTCCACGGCCGAGGCGGTGACCGCAGATATCGGCTGCCTGCCCAGCTGTGCGCGAAACCACTGGGGGTCTATCGCTTCGTCCCGGCGTAATTGGAAGATTCGCCCATGGCTGGGCAGCGCGGTGTATTTGCCGGTGCCCAGGTCTGCCGAGCAGAAAATCGGCACACCAAACACCAGCGAAGTGATCGCCAGGTGGTAGCTGTGCCCGATGACGCCTTCGGCATGGGCGAGCACCTCGGCCAATAGCAGGGGATTGGGCCAATACGGCAGGCATCGCGAACGCTCCAGGTCATCGCCGAGCACGGAAGGGTGATCGCCAAGTACCGGCCCAATGGGCAGCAGCAACAGCTGCAAGTCCTCGAACAAGTCCGCATGGGTTCGCCACAGCGCCAGGAAACTGTCCAGCCCCCACATGGCATGCACCACCAGGTAAGGCTTGGTCAGGTCTGCGCTGGCACGCAATGCCAGGAACTCGGCTGACGGTGATTGGGGGTCTATCAGCCGTGGAAGGCCGAAGGCGGTGTCGGGCAACACTTCCACCGGGGCCGTTTCCGATACTCGGACCAAGGCCGCCTGCGACAGTGCATCCCGGACCCTGATATGGGGGCTGTGATCCAGGGTCAGCTTCACCAGCGGCGCGGCCCATGGCGGTATGTCGTTGCAGTGCATGCCCGGCGCATTCCAGATCAGCGGGACGCCGTGTTGCAACGCAATCAGTGCCGGGGTCAACCAGTAGCCGGTGGGGTGGTGAATGGAGGCGTCCGGCGGGTAGTAGCCGGTAGCTACCACCTTGTCGAAGCGAACGATGAAGCCTCCACCGATCAGCGCCCCGTCCAGCTGGCTGGCGATGTCCGGCAGCCGGGTCACCGAGGTGACCTCATAAGGCCATTCAGGCATGGTTTTGCCATGATAGGAAAACCGGTGAAGCGTTATCGGCCCCAGCCGCCTGGTCAACTCCGCCTCGGCGAGGATGGGAAACAACAGGTCGCCGTAATTGGCGACATCGAAGGTGCCGAAGATCCCGACCTGCCATGCTCGACTCATTGCAGCTCCCGCGATTGGACGGCTTGAGCGCCAGGGCTGGCTTCTATCCCCAGGTCGACGAAACCCAGGAAGTCCTTGGTGCCAGGCAAAGTGTCGAAGGCCAATAGTGCCACCTGCTTCTCGATCAACTGCGCGGTTTCCTCGGTATGGCCGTTCATCAGTTTCAGGGTGATGTGGTACTTGCCCGCCGCGAGACTGGCCGGGAAGCGGACGGTGATCGTTGCCCTGCGCCAGCCGTCTTGCGCCGCCTCCATGTGCAGCGCCAGATTGGCCCCGCCGATCACCAGCAGCCGTGCTTCCTGGATCGTCACGCTGATGGTCGGCAGTTCGATGGTGTCGCGCACACGGGTTTCGATGCGCAACTCGATGGTCTCACCATACACAAAGCTCGAATACAGGCTGTCGGTGTTGGTAAAGCAGGCCGCAACAATATGGCCTTCATCGGTGCCAAAGGCGATACCGCCCTGTTTGGCCAGAAACGCCTTGGGGGCGACGGGCACTGTGCCACCGCTGGCCCAGCGGCGCTGCTCGTCACGCATTTCGAGCAGGTAGAGTTCGGCCATCTCTTCGGGAGAACCACTGGCGCGCACCTTGCCTTCACGCAGGTAGATGACCCGGTTGCAAAAGCGTTTGACCATGCCCATGTCATGGGACACGAACAGCAGCGTCGTCCCTTGCTGGGTCAGTGTCTCCAAACGGTTGAGGCATTTGAACTGAAAGGACGCATCGCCCACTGCCAGGGCTTCGTCGACGATCAGTATGTCCGGTTGCACGCACACCGCCACGGCGAAGGCCAGCCGCACCAGCATGCCGCTGGAGTAGGTCTTGGTCGGCTGGTCGATAAAGTCGCCAATATTCGCGAAGTCGGTTATTTCGGTGAAACGGGCTTCGATTTCGGCATGGCTCAGCCCCAGCACGGCACCGTTCATGTAGACGTTTTCGCGCCCGGTGAACTCGTGATTGAAGCCCGACCCCAGCTCCAGCAGCGCGGCGACGCGGCCATGGCTCTGAATGCTGCCGGATGTGGCGCTCAGCGTGCCGCAGATCAACTGCAGCAGGGTCGACTTGCCACTGCCGTTGCGGCCGATGATGCCGACGGTCTCGCCTTTGCGCAGCTCCAGCGACACGTCGTGGAGTGCCCAGAACTCCCGGTAAAAATGTTTTTTGCCACGGGACAGCATCTGCCACAGGCGGTCCCTGGGCGTGTCGTAGATGTGATAGCTCTTACTCAGGTGGGCCGTCTGCACGGCGATGTCAGAGCACATCGGCAAATCCTTTGCGGGTCTTCTGGAACCAGGTGAACCCCAGCCAGGCGACGGTACTGGCAACCAGCAGGCCGTAGGCCCAGGTGAAGGGATCTGGCACGATGCCCCAAAACAGCACGTCCCGGGTCTGCTCGACCACCTGTGTCAGCGGGTTGAGGTGCAGGAGGCCCTGGTAGGCCTCGGGGAATGCGCTGGTCGGGTAGAAAATCGCCGAGACAAACATCAAGGCGGTTGTCAGCACGCCGACCATCTGACCGACATCACGCAGGTAAACCCCCAGCGAGGCCAGCAGCCACGAAATGCCCAGGGTAAACAGTACCAGCGGCAACAGCACCAAGGGCAGTAACAGGCTGGTCAACGGCGGCAGGCCGAAGAACACCAGGTGGAACACCAGCCAGATCACCAGCTGGCCACGGTATGGAACAACACCGCACCCAGCACCACCCACGGCAGGATCTCCAGGGGGAACATGACTTTCTTGACGTAGTTGGCGTTGGAGATGATCAGGCCCGGCGCACGGCTCACGCATTCGGAAAACACGTTGAACACCAGCAGGCCGGCAAACACCAGCAACGCGAACTCCGTTCGGGAGCCGCTGCCCTGGGGCCAGCGCAGCTTGAACATCATGCTGAACACGAACGTGTACACCAGCAACATGAAGAGCGGGTTCAGGAACGACCACAACAGCCCCATGATGGAGCCACGATACCGACCAATTACATCCCGCTGGACCATGGATACCAACAGTTCTCTATGTCGCCACGGACTGGAAAACATTCCAGCCTGTGTGTTTGCTTACTCATCCAACGGTTCCCATGGTCAGTGCAGTGCGCTCATCAGTCTAGTCCGCAATTGCTGTTTCGCTATGTGCCTTTCATGAATTGTTCCAGCTCGGGGTATCGACCCCTCCCATCGTCACGAATAAAAATTTTTTGTGGGTCCCGCTTGAAATTTTTCCCCCTGATCCTACTTAGGGTTTACGCGATGCCGAATGCGGGTCGCGGATCAAATCACTTGGAGAAAACTCAGGAGATTTCGCAATGGCTACTACTCTCTCGTTGGCCCCACTGTTCCGTCATTCCGTTGGTTTTGACCGGTTCAACGACCTTTTTGAATCGGCGCTTCGCAGCGAGGCCGGTACCACCTATCCACCTCACAACGTCGAAAAGCACGGCGATGATCATTACCGGATCGTCATCGCGGCCGCAGGACTGGTGGAGGACGACCTGGAGATCCAGGTGGAAAAAGGCGTGTTGACCGTCGCCGGTGGCAAGCGTGAACACGATGAGGGCATTACTTACTTGCACCAGGGCATCGCCCAGCGTGCGTTCCGGTTGTCGTTCCGCCTGGTTGACCACATTGAAGTGCAGGGCGCGCAACTCGCCAACGGGTTGCTGAGCATTGACCTGCTGCGTGTGGTCCCGGAGGAAGCGAAACCCAAGCGCATTGCGATTGGCGGTGCGGCCAAGGCTGAGGTGAAATCCATCAGCGAGCAGTAAGGCTGGAATGAATAAAGGCGCTCTTCGGAGCGCCTTTATTCGTTGGGGCCGCGTTACTGCGTGGGGATGTTGCGCCCGCCCGGCGCTTGTGCGGCCGATGCTTCACGCCCCTCCCACTTGGCAATCACCAATGGCGCCAACGCATTGCCCAGCACATTCAGCGCCGTGGTCGGCATCTCCATCAACCGATACACCCCGGCAATAAACGCAATCCCTTCCAACGGCAAACCAGCGCTCGCCAGGGTGGCGGAGAGAATCACGAACATAAACCCCGGCACACCGGCAGCGCCCTTGGAGGTCAGCACCATGGTCACCACCAGCAGCGCCTGATCACCCAGGCTCAGGTCGATGCCGTACAACTGCGCGACAAACAAGGTGCCGATCCCGAGAAACAGCGACGCACCGTCGAGGTTGAACGAGTAGCCCACCGGCACCACAAAGCTCACCAGCGATGGCGGTACGCCGTAGGTTTCAAGCTTCTTCATCAATTGCGGCATCACCGCCGCCGAGCTGGCGGTGGAGAAAGCCAGTACCAGTTCGTCCTTGATATGGCGCATCAAGGCGAACAGGTTGATCCCGCATACCCGCGCCACCAGGTTGAGCACCACCAGCACGAAGAAGGCGATGGCCACATAACTGACCATGATCAGCTTGGCCAGTGGCACCAGTGAGCTGAAGCCGAAGTTGGCCACGGTCACGGCGATCATGCCGAACACGCCGATGGGCGAGTAGGCCATGATCATCGAGGTGACCTTGAACATCGCATCGCTGACCCCGCGCAGCAGCGCGATGACCGGGTCTTTGCGTTCGGCGGGCAAACGCGCGACACCGAGGCCGAACATCACCGCAAAAAACAACACCGACAACAGGCTGCCCTGGGCCATGGCGTTGATCACATTATCGGGGATGATGCCGACGATGATCTGCCCCAGGCTATGGCCCGCGCCGTTGCTGGTGGGCAGGGTGATAGTGGCGGCGTGCAGGCTGGACAGTTCTGTCCCGGCGCCGGTTTGAGCAGATTGCCCATGACCAGGCCAATAATGATTGCCAGTGTCGTGATGCAGAAGAAATAGCTCAGGGATTTGACCCCGATACGGCCCAGGGACTTGCCGTCACCCTGTCCGGCGATGCCGACGACCATGCAGGAAAACACGATAGGTACCACGATCATCTTCATCAACTTGATAAAGATATCGCCTGCCGGTTGCAGAATATTGTCCACCAGCCACGGTCGTGACTCGGGAAAGCGGTGCAACAGGGCACCGATGGCGATGCCGGCGAGCAAGCCGATCATGATTTGCCAGACCAGCGCGATACGGGGCGTGTGCATGGGAATGCCTCATTTGATCAATGATTTTAAGTTGTTGTTCTAGGCAGTCAAAAAGGCGGCCGTCCGCTGGCCACCGGGTGTTGCGAAGGCCGTCAGCGCAAGTCGTGGCATGCGTCTTTGAGACGGCGGCAACCTTCTTCAATCACGTCCAGCGAACTGGCAAACGACAGGCGCACATACGGCGACATGCCGTAGGCCGCGCCGCTGACCGTGGCCAGGCCGTAGTCGCGCAGCAGGTAGTCCACCATTTGAGTGTCGCTCTGCAGGCGATCACCTTGCGCGGTGAGCTTGCCTATCAGCCCGCTTACATTGGCGAACACATAAAACGCACCGTCCGGCGGGGTAAAACCCAGGCCGGGTATGCCCTCCAGCAGCGTCAACATGCGTGCACGGCGGTGTTGATATTCCTCACGCATCCCGGCGATAGGCGCCTGGTCACCGGCAAACGCCGCCACTGCCGCCGCCTGGCTCAGGGAGCTGGGGCAAGTGGTGGTTTGCGACAGCAACTTGGCAATGGCCGCGATCAACCAGGCCGGCCCTGCGCCAAAGCCCAATCGCCAGCCGGTCATGGCATAGCCCTTGGAGGCGCCATTGACGATCAGCGTGCGCGACTTGAGGTCCGGCGCCAAACGCGTCAGCGGCACATGTCGGGCGCCGCCGTAGACGAAGTGCTCGTAGATCTCATCAGCCATGACCAGTACATGGGGATGACGACGCAAAACCTGGGCCAGGGCCAGCAGCTCGGCTTCGCTGTACACCGCGCCGCTGGGGTTGTTCGGGCTGTTGAGGATCACCCATTTGGTGCGCGGGGTGATCGCGTGTTCCAGCGCCTCGGGCGACAGTTTGAAACCCAGGCTTTCGTCGCCGGGGATGATCACTGGCGTCGCATCGTTGAGCCGTGCGATGTCCGGGTACGACACCCAGTACGGCGTGTGCACGATGACTTCATCGCCGCGATTCAACGTGGCGGCCAGCGCGTGATAGATGATGTGTTTGCCGCCGCAGCCGGCGACCACTTCGTCCAGGCCATAGGCCAGGTCATTGTCGCGGGCGAGCTTCAGGCAAATGGCCTTGCGCAGGGCCAGGGTGCCGCTGGTGGGCGTGTAATGTGTGTCGCCACTGTGCATCGCCAGGCTGGCGGCTTCAAGGATATGGGCCGGGGTGTCGAAGTCCGGTTCGCCCACGGTGAAGTTGACGATGTCCCGGCCCTGGGCGCGCAACTCGGTGACCAAGGCATTGGCGGCGATGCTGGGGGATGGCGCGATGCCTAGCACGCGGTCAGACAAAAAACTCATGGCCGCGTCCTTCATTGCGCCAGGCCTGCTTGATCCAGCACCTTATCGATCCAGCTCTGGCGCACCGCCCCGCTGGCGATTTCGGCCTTGACCGCGTCTTCATGCGCGGCATGTTGCGCAGCGCGGCGCAGCACTTCGGCGGCGTCGGCCTGGGAGAATGCGACCAGGCCGTCTTCATCGCCCACCAGCAGGTCGCCGGGGTTGATCAGCATGCCGCCGATGGACACCGGCACATTCACCTCACCAGGGCCGGTTTTATACGGGCCGGTGTGCACCACGGCGCGGGCATAACACGGCGTGTCCTCAAAGCTGGCGACATCGCGGATCGCACCGTCGATCACAAAGCCCACGCAACCGCGCTGCTGGGCATAGAGCTTGACCAGCTCACCGATCACCGCGTTGTTGGTGTCGCCCTGGCCGTCCACCACCAGCACGTGACCCGGTTGCAGCAGGCTCATGGCCTTGTAGATCAGCAGGTTGTCACCGGGGCGGGTCTTGACGGTGATCGCCGTGCCCACCAGCTTGCCGCTGCGGTTGTAGCGCGTCAGGCCACGGGCGCCGATATGGCGGCCGAGGTTATCGCTGATATGCGGGGTGACCACCTGGGCAAATGCCTCGACCAGTTCGGCCGGGGCCATGGGCGCGTTGGGAAGGATGCGTGAACCGGGCAAGGACATGGCAAATCTCCAGAATCGTTTGGATAGCGACGGGCTATGTCTGGATCTTAGGAGGGCTGAACGGAGAGTTTTAGCGATATTTTATGATGTGTTAGCATCGCTTTTTCGCATGAATGGCTCGCCATGATCACCTTCAAGCAAATCGACGCGCTGTACTGGATCGCTGAACTCGGCAGTTTTGAAGCGGCGGCCAACAAGCTCAACATGTCCCAGTCGGCCATCTCCAAGCGTATCCAGGAGCTGGAAGACACCTTCGACGTGGAGATTTTCGACCGCAGCAAGCGCAATGCCCGGCTCACGGAAAAGGGCGGTGAACTGCTCGACTACGCCCGCGACCTGCTCAAAAGCCGCGACCAATTGCTTGAACGCGTGAGTGCCCGCGAAGTGCTGGTGCGCCGGTTTCGCCTGGGCGTCACTGAGCTCACCGCGCTGACCTGGTTGCCGGCGTTGGTGGAAGCCCTGCGCCAGGCCTACCCCAAAGTGCAGCTGGAACCCTCGGTGGAGCTGAGCAGCGAGCTGTTCCGCAAACTGGAAAGCGACCAGCTTGATCTGGTGATCGTGCCGGACGTCTACAGTGATCCGCGTTTCCACAGCACATCGTTGCAAAGCGTGGAAAACGCCTGGATCTGCGCGCCTGGCCTGATTCCTGATCCTGACCCGGTCAGCCTCGATACCCTGGCTGGCTACACCGTACTGACCCAAGGTTCACAGTCGGGCACCGGCCTGATCTACGAGCGCTGGCTGGCTGCGCACAACGTGCAGATGCCGCGCACGCTCACCAGCCACAACCTGCTGGTGCAGGTGGGGCTGGCGTTGTCGGGAATTGGGGTGAGCTACCTGCCCAAGGCGTGCTTGTCGCACTTGATCGAGCAGGGTGCCTTGCGTGCGTTGGTCACGCAGCCGGAATTGCCGAGCGTGCAGTACGTGGCGCTGCACCGCGCGGATCGGCAATTCGGCTTGAACCAGGACGTGGCGCGGATGGCCCGGGCGTGCTGCAATTTTTCGCGGTTGTTGTTCTAGCGGCCGTTACCAGCGGTAGGTCACCGAACTGACCAGTTGCCGCTCATCGCCATAGCGGCAAATCGCAAACTCGCAGTAGGTGTAGCGCTTATTGGTGACGTTATTGGCGTTAAGCGCGACTTCCCAATTGGGGTCGATCTCGTAACTGGCGCGGGCGTCGTACAGCGTGTAAGCCGGCATCGAAGACGGCACGCCGGATGCCTGCGTGGTGCCCTTGTAACGAGCGCCGCCGCCGATGCGCAGTTGCGGCACCCCCAGCGCGGCCAGGCGGTAATCGGCCCAGAGCGCGGCCTGGTGATAGGGCGTGTCTTCGCTGCGCTGGCCGATTTCGCTGGCGATATCGCTTTTGGTGATGCGTGCGTCGATGTAGGCATAGGACGCGATCAGACTGAGGTTGGGGGTGACTTCGCTCTTGGCTTCCAATTCGAAGCCTCGAGAGCGCACCTCGCCGACCTGCACCGAGAAATTGATATCGGTGCGGTCCTGGCTCAACACGTTGCGCTGTTCCAACTGGTACACCGCCGCACTCAGCAGCGTGGCGCTGCCCTCGGGCTGATAGCGGATACCGATTTCATACTGCTTGCCCTGGGTGGGTACAAAGCTTTGACCCGCCTTGTTGGTGCCGGCCACCGGGAAGAACGATTCGCTGTAGCTGATGTAGGGCGCCAGGCCATTGTCGGCCTTGTACACCAGGCCCGCACGCCAGGTGGTGGCTTCATTGCTTTTGCCACTGTCGTCGCCATTGCGGAACAGTTCGGTGTGCTGGTCCGCCCAATCATGACGGCCACCGAGCAGCAGAATCCAACGCTCGTCGAACTTGATCTGGTCCTGGAAATAGATGCCTTTTTGCAGCGTGTCGATTTGCGAGCCACGGTCGGTCGCGGGGTTTTTATTCACCACCACCGGCTGGCCATATTGGTAGGTCGCCAGGTTCAGCGGTTGTGCAGTGCCCCGGAAGTTATGGGAGTCGTAGCTGGTGTCATACCCATCAAGGCCCAGCAGGAAGGTGTGCTGCCAGTCGCCGAACTGCCATTTGCTTTCGATGTGGGTGTCGCTGGCCAGGCCCCGTGAGCGTTCTTCACGGTCGCTGTACTGGCGACGCAGCAGGCCGGAGGTCTGCGCAGTGGCGATGTTGGTGCCGGAGGTGTTGACCTGCAGGTAGCGCCAGGTCACATCCGATTGGTAGTACCGCAGCTTATGGCTGATGCGCGTGTGCTCATCGAAGCGGTGCTCGAATTCGTAGCCCAGCGCCGACATCTCGCCGTTCATCTCGTCGTAGTCCGGTTCGCCGATAAAGTCGTGGCGGCCGATCTGGAAATTGCCGCTGCCCACACCTTTGGTCAATTGATAGGGCAGGGGCGCGGAGAAGCCGGTTTCGGTCTTCTGGTAGAACGACAGCAAGGTCAGCGAGGTGTCGTCATTCGGCCGCCAGGTCAGGGCCGGGGCGACGTAGACCTTATCGTTCTGGATATGGTCGGCGGCGGTGTCGCTCTTGCGGTCGAGCAGGGTCAGGCGGTAGCTCAAGGTGTCGCTGTCGCCCAGGGGGCCGGTGAAGTCGGCGGACAGTTGCTTGCGGTTGTTCTGCCCGGCTTGCAGGTTGACCTCATGGTAAGGCGTCTGGCTCGGGCGTTTGCTCACGGTATTGATCAGGCCGCCCGGCGACAGTTGCCCGTACAGCACCGACGCCGCGCCGCGAATCACTTCGGCGCGTTCCAGGCCATAGGGTTCCTGCACGCCATCGTAGGAGTTGTTTTGCAGGCGCAGGCCATCGCGCAGGGAACCACCGGTGGCGGATTCCACATCGAAACCGCGAATGCGAAAGCGGTCCGAGGTGCGGTTGAAACTGGTGGGTTGGCTGGTGAAACCCGGCGTCAGGTCGAGGGTTTGCGACAGGGTTTCCGATTGCCGGTCGCGGATCTCGTCGCTGGTGACCACCGACAGCGATTGCGGGGTTTCGATGATCGGTGTGTCGGTCTTGGTCGCGCTGAGGTTGCGCGTGGCCACGTAGCCCTTGACGTGCTCGGTGCTGCTTTCTTCGCTCAAACCGGTGATCGAGGTCGGCCCCAATTCCAGGGCGCCGCCGGTGTTGACCGGCACCAGCACATACCCGTTGGCACCTTGCACCGCTTGCAAGCCACTGCCGCGCAGCAACTGGGCAAAGCCCTGGTTGATCGGGAAATCGCCTTGCAAACCCGCGGTGCTCAAACCGGCGACGGTCGTGCTGTCGAACAGCAACGCCACATGGGCCTGCTGGGCGAACAGGTTCAGTGCCGGGCCCAGCGGGCCGGCGGCGATGGCATACCGCGCGCCTCTTGTGCGGCCACCGGGCTGCACAGGCCCAGGCTCAGTGCGGTAAGGCTGGCCAGGTTGATCGCCAGGGCGAGAGGCAAAGGTGAACGCTTGAGGCGGCGCGGCATGGAAGAGTTCCTGTTATTGAGGTGCTTTCTTCCTTGACGGGGCAGTGCGGAAAAGCGGAACCCGGCACGCGTAACTATTTTTCGTGACGTTCGATCTGCAACCACAGCGGACTGAACGAGCGGATGCGCACCGGCAGGCCATCGGAAATCAATTGCAGGGCGCGACGCGGGTTATCCAGCGGCAACACGGCAGAGACGCGCAGGTCGGTCAATTGCTCGCGATTGAACTGTACATGGCCGCCGTACTGGCGTGCCAATTCATCCAGTACTTCCGGCAACGGCCGGTCCTGTACCACCAACTGGTGGTGCTGCCAGGCGTCGTTCGTGATGCGGGGATCGACCTTGCCCAGCAGCATCACCGCGTCCGGCGTAATGCGCGCCTGTTCGCCGGCACTGACGTTCACGGCAGTGTGCTGACCGGCATCGGTGGCGGCGACGGTCGACTCGAGCATGGTCAGCAGCGTGCCCGGCGTCACGCCTGACCGTGAAACGCGTGCCGAGGGCGCGCATCTGGCCATCGTCGGTCACCACGGTGAATGGCCGCGTGGCATCGTGGGCCACCTGCACCAGTATTTCGCCGCGCAGCAAGCGCACCTGGCGTTGCTGGCCGTTGAAAGTCAGGTCCACGGCGCTGTTGCCGCTGAGGGTCAGTTGCGAACCGTCCTCCAGGTTGATCCGCTGCCAGTGCGCCGGGGCGGTGCGTTGGTCGGCCAGCAGGTAACTGGGCGGATACGCCCGCAACGCCAGGGCCACCGGCAACGCCATCAGCAAGCCCAGCAGGACGCGGCCGGCCGGGTTGCGCCGGCGTACCCGGGCCGCTTCCAGTGCGGCTTGCACCGGTGCCTGTTGCGGGCGCAGGGCCTGCAAGCGCCCGACAAACCCCTGTAAGCGCTCAAAGGCCGCCGCGTGCTGTGGGTCGGCGGTCTTCCAGCGGTCGAATTGCTGCTGCTCGCGCTCGCTGAGGTTGCCTTCATTCAGACGAATCACCCAGTTGGCGGCCTGTTGGTCGAGATCGGCGCTCATACGTCCAGCGCGTGGTTGCAGTGCAGCAGGGCATTCATCAGGTGCTTGCGCACCATGCGCTCGGAAATCCCCAGGCGGCTGGCGATGTCGCTTTGGCGCAGGCCTTCGAGGAAGTACAGCAGGAACGCCTGTCGGGCATTCAGGGCCAGGCCGTCGAGGACAAAGGCAATCTGCTCCAGCGCTTCAAGGGTGACCAGGATCTGTTCCGGCGACTGCTGGCATTGCTCCATCATCTCGATGGTCAGCGCCAGTTCGCGCAGGTAGGCGTCTTCCAGCTGACGGCGGCGCGCCCGGTCGATGATCAGGTGGCGTGCGGTGGTCGTGAGGAACGCCCGCGGTTCACGCAGGGCGCCGAGGGCGTCCCGGGACGTAAGGATGCGTACAAAGGTATCGTGGGAAAGGTCCGCAGCGTTCTGTGGGCAACCGAGTTTTTTTCGCAGCCAGCCGAACAACCAGCCATGATGCTCGGTGTAGAGCACATGGACGGCCTGGTTCAAGGGAAGGTCGCTGGCCGACATGGGAGGTTACGTCTGCGGATAAGAATTATTCGCAAGATTAGCGGTGTGCCATCAGCGAAAGCAAGCGTGGCCAGCAGTGATTGTGTATTTAAGCCTTCGGTTTGGATAACGGGGACGTGACAGACGCGGCGACATCCCATGTCAGCATGAGCTGGCTGATCGCTGCATCGATGGCTGAATGCGCCATCCCATCGCGTGCCAGGATCGACACCCCCTGCAGGAAACTGTCAAACACCGTCGCCATCACCACCGGTTGGGTATGCGCCGGCAATTGCCCCAGGCGCACCGCCCGCTCTACACACGCCACGATCCCTGCCCGTGTGCGCAACCGCGATTGGGTCAAGCCATCTGCCACCCGTGCGTTCTCCGGGCTTGGCGCGCTCATCACGCCCAGCGCCACCATGCAGCCTTTGGGATGACCGTCTTCACACTGCATGCGCGCCGACTGGCGCAACGCGGTCTCGATCGCCTGACGTGGTTGCAGGGTTTCATCCCACAAGCATTCGGTGACTTGGGCGTAGGTTGTCAGGTAGCGCTGCACGCATTCGTCGAACAAGGCTTCCTTGGAGCCGAACGCGGCGTAAAAGCTTGGCGCGGAGATGCCGCCGCCCAGGCCCGCCTTGAGCTGAGCGAGAGAGGTGGCGTCGTAGCCGTGCTGCCAGAACAGGTGCAGGGCCTGGTCCACAGCCTGTGCACGGTCGAAATTACGCGGGCGGCCCATTTGTGCCATATGAAGACTCCGGTGGAAAGCGAGATAAATACTAGTCGATACATAAGTCGTTGACAACGTGCGCCGGTCGCCTGCAACATTTATATCGATCAGTATTTAAGTCTGTTTCCAAGGAGCTTCCCGTGACGCCTTCACTCACTTTATCGGCCTCGTCCGAACGCCTGCCCATTGGCGCCTTGCTCGCCCTGGCCATGACCGGCTTCATCTGCATCGTCACCGAAACCCTGCCCGCCGGCCTGTTGCCGTTGATCAGCGAAGGGCTGGCGATTTCGCCGTCCATGGCCGGGCAGATGGTCACGGCCTATGCATTGGGATCGGTGCTGGCGGTGATTCCCATGACCATCGCTACCCGTGGCTGGCGTCGGCGCAATGTGTTGCTGCTGACCATCGTCGGTTTCCTGCTGTTTAACTCGATCACCGCGTTGTCATCTCACTACGGCGTGACCCTGGTGGCGCGTTTCTTCGCCGGAGTCGCGGCGGGGTTGGCCTGGAGCCTGCTCGCCGGTTATGCCAGGCGCATGGTCGCGCCTCATCAACAGGGCAGGGCGCTGGCACTGGCCATGGTCGGCACGCCGATTGCGCTGTCGCTGGGTGTACCGCTGGGTACCTGGCTTGGCGGGCTGGTGGGATGGCGCACCGCCTTCGGCCTGATGTCGGGGCTCACCGTGGTGTTGATCGTCTGGGTGTTGGTGAAAGTGCCGGACTATGCGCCGCAACCCGCACACCAGCGACTGTCGCTGGGCCAAGTGCTGACCACGCCAGGCGTGCGCCCGGTGCTGGCGGTGGTGATCAGTTGGATGCTGGCGCACAACATTCTGTACACCTACATCGCCCCCTTCGTGGCGTCGGCGGGGCTGGCGGAGCGCGTCGACCTGGTCCTGCTGGTGTTCGGTAGTGCCGCGTTGGCGGGGATCTGGATCACGGCCAGGCTGGTCGAGCCGTTGCTGCGCAAGACCGTGCTGGTGAGCCTGGCGGCCTTTGCGCTGGTCTGCGTGGTGTTCGGCTGGCTGGGCTCAATGGCTGAGGTGATCTACTGCGGCGTGGCGGTGTGGGGCCTGAGCTTCGGCGGCGCCGCGACCTTGCTGCAAACCGCCCTGGCGGATGCGGCGGGCGAGGGCGCGGATGTGGCGTTGTCGTTGAATGTGGTGGCGTGGAACAGCGCGATTGCCGGCAGCGGCGTAGTGGGCGGGGTGCTGCTGGACACGTGGGGAGTGGGGTCGTTTCCGTGGGCGATGCTGGGGTTGGTGGCCGTGGCACTGTGCATTGTGTGGACGGCGCGGGTCCATGGGTTCAAACCGGGTAAGCGGTCTGCCGATGGGCCCGCAGCAGTGGGACATTGAGCCGGGCCTAAGCCAGCTTCACGTTCATGGTGATACGCGCGGTAAACACGTTGACGTCGCCTTCATCGAAGATGTCCACCGGCACAATCTTGTCCCCAGCGGTGTGCCAATCGATACCGCTGCCGTCGGCCACTGCGCGAATGTCGGTTTTTGCCTTGGCCAGGTATTCCACCGTCATGCCTTTGGGAATCCAGCGAGCACCTGTTGGAATCGAGGCGTCCGTCATCATGCCGCCGGCCAGTTCGGCGGCATTGCACAGCGCTATCGCGTGTACCGAGGCCAGGTGGTTTGTGATTTCCTTGCGAAACGGCACGGTGACTACCGCGTAGTTCGGGCGCAGCTCGGCGATATTGGGAGTGATAGTGCTGAAGTACGGCGCCATCTGGCACGCCAGGGTGCTGAATGCGGCGGGGCCTACGCTATTGAACATGCTCAGTGCTTGGCTCATCGGGTGTCCTCAGGGTCAGTTGACAGAATAATATTCTGTAACGGAACAATATTCTGTTAATTCCATGAGTGTCAAGCCGATCGATCAACCTATAAACTCTTTTTATTTGGCGCCTCTTTGCATGCACTCCATCGACCTGATCGAACGCACCTACCCCGGCAGGCGCAGCGACCTCAAGCGCACCATCCTGCGTGAGGCGCTCGCGTGTTTTAACGACGTAGGCATCGAAGCGACCAATATCGAGACCATCCGCGCACGCTGCGAAACCAGCGTGGGTGCTATCTACCACCACTTCGGCAATAAGGAAGGGCTGGTGGCCGCTCTGTTTTTTGCCGCGCTTGAAGATCAGGCCGCCCTGCGTGATCGCTACCTGCAAGAGGCGAACACCGCACACGAGGGCATCGTTGCGTTGGTGTACAGCTACGTGGAGTGGGTGGATGCACAGCCGGACTGGGCGCGCTTTGTCTTTCAGAGCCGCTTTGCGGTGTCCAACGGCCCGTTCAAGGACGAACTGATGTCGCGCAACAAGCAGCGAAACAAGCAATTGAAGGACTGGATGAGCGCCGAGGGACGCCAGGAATATTTCGGCCACTTGCCTGCCGAATTGATCCCCTCGTTGATCATCGGCGCGGCGGAAAGCTACTCACGGGCCTGGCTTTCGGGCAAGGTTAAAAAGAGCCCTCAGGCGTATCGAGAGCCGTTGGCCGAGGCCGCGTGGAATTCGATTCTTCAGGGTCGGCACTAAAGTGCAATGTGAGGGTCCATAGGTCCCGCCTGACCCTCACGAAAAGATTTAAAAACATGCACTTACGCAATATTGCAGCCGCGCTCTCGACCCTTTTGCTGCTGTCCACCGGGGCGCAGGCCCGTGGTGCGATGGACCTCTATTCCAGCCAGGAACAACGCCTTTCGTTCGACAGCTGCGCCGATATTTTCCCTGCCGCGACACCGATCAAGACCGCCACCATCCCCGCCAGCATGAAACCCCTGGCGCTGTGCTCCGACCATTTTGCGGTGCTCTATTCACAAACCAGCAAGACCCCGCTGGTGGTGGTCGAACGCCTCAACGCCAGCCAGCTTAAGGACGCCAAAGGCGAAGAACGCACCAACCACTTCTACGCCGACCCGCGCATCCCCAAGGGCGCGCGCGCAGAGCTGAGTGACTACCGTGGTCAGCAACCGGCCATGGACCGTGGCCACCAATCCCCGGCCGCCGATGCACCCGACGCCAAGGCCATGGCCCAGTCGTTCGCGCTGTCGAACATGGTGCCCCAGGACCCCACCAACAACCGCAAGATCTGGAGCAAAGTCGAGGCCGACGTGCGCAAATTCGCCGTGCGCGCCGGTGGCGATGTATTTGTGTTTACCGGGCCGTTGTTTGATTCGGGCTACAGCACCATGGGCGACAACCAGGTGTGGGTGCCGACGCGTCTCTTCAAGTTGGTGTACGACGCGTCGTCCAAACGGGCCTGGGCGTATGTGTTGCCCAATGCTGAAACGCGGATTCAGCGGCCGATGGATTACGACACGTTTGTGAAGGCGACCGGGCTTAAATTGCTGGGCAATCTTCCGGTGTCGGGGTCGGTGGGACGCGGCTGATTGAGCGGGTTTATACTTTGCGGCCTCGTACTCCATCTTCTTCAAATGAACTGAGATCCCGATGAGCACCTCTCTTCCCACAACGCCCACGCGCACACCCGTCGCGCCGCTGGTAGCTTTTATCATCCTGGTGCTCGGCGCCTTGTTCCTGCAAAACAGCGTCGGCTCACGCCAGGTGTTGCTGCTGGTAGTCGGCGCCGCGCTGGGCCTGACCCTCTACCATGCGGCGTTCGGCTTCACCTCTGCCTGGCGCGTCTTTATCAACGAGCGCCGTGGCGCCGGCTTGCGCGCGCAGATGGTGATGCTCGCGCTGGCGGTGCTGCTGTTCTTCCCGGCATTGGGAGCGGGCACTTTGTTCGGGCAACCGGTTGTCGGGCTGGTGGCGCCAGCCGGGGTGTCGGTGGTGTTCGGTGCGTTTATCTTCGGCATCGGCATGCAGTTGGGCGGTGGCTGTGCCTCGGGCACGCTGTTCACCGTGGGCGGCGGCAATGCGCGCATGCTGGTGACGCTGCTGTTCTTTATCTGCGGCTCGTTGATCGCCACGCACCATGTGGACTGGTGGTTCGCCCTGCCGGCGTTCCCGGCGGTGTCCATCGTCAAGAGCTTTGGCGTAATGCCTGCCTTGCTCGCCAGCCTGGCGATGTTCGCCCTCATCGCGACCGTCACCGTACGCCTGGAAAAGCGCCGTCATGGCCAGCTTGAAGAAGGCGTGAAGAGTGAACACCAAGGCCTGCGCCGTTTCCTGCGCGGCCCGTGGCCCCTGGTGTGGGGCGCGATTGGTCTGGCGCTGCTCAACTACGCCACCCTGGCACTGGCCGGGCGGCCTTGGGGCATCACGTCGGCCTTCGCCCTGTGGGGCGCCAAGGTGGCGAGTGGTTTGGGTGTGGACGTAAGCGCCTGGGCGTTCTGGCAGATGCCGGGCAATGCCAAGGCCCTGGCGGCGCCGGTGTGGGAAGACATCACCAGCGTCATGGACATCGGCATCGTCCTCGGCGCGCTGTTGGCTGCCGGCCTGGCTGGGCGTTTCGCCCCCAGCCTGAAGATCCCGGCCCGCTCGCTGATCGCTGCGGTGATCGGCGGCCTGCTGCTCGGTTATGGTTCGCGGCTGGCGTACGGCTGCAACATCGGCGCGTACTTCAGCGGCATCGCTTCGGGCAGCCTGCATGGCTGGGTGTGGTTGGTGGCGGCGTTTATCGGCAACAGCGTGGGCGTGCGCCTGCGGCCGTTTTTCTTTGCGGGCGAGCGCCGGCCGGTGGCGCTGAGCGGCTGCTGAGTCAGTCCTGCGGGGAAACGCCTGGCGCCTGATCGGCTTCAGCCGCCAGCTTTTCCCGCTCCGCCTTGCTGATGTATTTGTCCTTGGATTTGGGCGCCAATTTGGCGCTGGCCTTTTTGGCCTTGGCCTTGAACAACTGCTGCAGTTTTTTCTGGCGATTCATGGGGCTCTACCTGGGTTAAACGTGCCCGGATGATACCAGCTTAAAAACCGCAGCCAATGGCTAGCAAGGTTGTGCCGCCAAGCTGTTGCTGACGCTGCGGCCCAGCACCAGCACCGTCACAAACCCGCAACCCACCAACGCCGTGGCCAGGCTCAGCAGCACCGCGCTGCCCATCTGGTCGACGATCTGCCCGCCAAAGAACGAGCCCAAGGCAATAATCACCTGGAACAACGCCACGAACAGTGGCATGCCGCGCTCGACATCCTTGGGCGCCACCACGAACATCCAGATACTCGCGCAGGCCGGGAACGCACCAAAGGCAAAGCCCCACAGCGCGATCAGCATCGCGGCGCCGGTCATGCCGGTGGCGAAATACGGGAACAGCGCGGTGCTGGTACCGATCATCAGCGCCACCAGCAGCAAGGTATTGCGCACGCTGCGGTTAGCCGCGAACCCGGCAAAAATATTGCCCATCACCCCTGCGACGCCATACAACAGCAGCAGCGAACCAATGGTCGGCCCATCAAAACCGGAACTGTGCTTAAAGAACGGCGCGACATAGGTGTAGGCCGCAAAGTGCGCCAAGCCGATCAGCAACACCGCGATCAACCCGACCCGCGCCTGTGGGTTGATAAACAACGCAGGCAGATCACTGACGCGAATGGCCTTCTCTGGAGTGAGCCTTGGCAGCAGGAACACCTGCGCCAACAACACCGGAATGCCCACCAGCGCCGTCACCAGGAACGTCATGCGCCAGCCCATCAAACCACTGAGCCAGGTGCCGACGGGCACGCCGAGTACCGTGGCCAGGGTCACGCCCATCATGATGATCGAAGTGGCCTTCGCCACGCCCACACCCTTGGGCGCCAGGCGGCCACTGAGGGCAATCGCCGTCGCCCAGAAACCGCCGATGCTGATACCCAGCAACACACGGCCGAACAGCAGCAGGTTGAAGTCGCTGGCGAAGGCCACGACCGTGTTGGCGATGATCATGATCAACGTCAGGCCGATCAGCAGATACCGCCTATCCATGGTGCCAATGCTCACCGACAGAAACGGTGCGGCGAGGGCCGCCATGATGCCGGGCAGCGTCACCATCAAACCGGCGTGGCCGGCACTGATACCGAGGTCGGCGGCGACGTCGTTGAGCACGCCCACCGGCAGGAATTCACTGGTCACCAGGGCAAAGGCACCCACGGCAACCGAAAGAATCGCCAGCCACTGCTGCTTGACGCTTTGTTGATTATGTTCGGGAAGGCCGCTGGAGGCCTGGCTCGCGCTTGGCATGGTGATGGGTTCCAAGAGGGGAGGTCGCCTGAAGACAGGCGCAGGGGAAGACGTGGGAGGCGATTATAGGAACGGGGGGTGGTGAGCCTATAGGCGAGTGGTTCGATAGTAATCATCAGTGCTATCGATGTGACGGCACTGCGCTAGAAAGTTTATCAAGCAAACACAATCACTCCGGCTCACTCCTCGCCAGCCCCTTCGCCCATGCGGAGGTCATTTTTTCCACCACGGCGACAAACTCGTGATGGGCGATTCGATAATCGGAAAGTTCCCCGATGGCGCGGCTCATTCCACCGTGCACTCTTGCAAGCAATTCGTTGCAACGAGACTCCGTCAAATTGCATGAGCTGCGACCGAACTTGACCAGCATCTTACGTTTGGGCCTTGCGCATCCCTACTTCAGGTATGGTGTTGTTCTCGATGCCTGAAATAGTTGCACGGCTCATTCCGTGCCGTTGCGCAAGTTGGCTTTGTGAAAGACCGGCTGCCTTGCGCAGATTTTTAATAAGGGTCCCCAAGTCATTCATTTTTTTGCATCCTATACGGTGCATTTTTGATTTAACTGATTAAGTGCACCGTATTCGATGCATTTTTTTCTTGGGTAGCACTTTCTTTTAATTGTTGTCTGCTCGCCCCAAAAACCCAGTAATCAGCCCCACAATCTGCTGCTGAATTACCCCTCGCGCCCGAGCCCCTTCGCCATCCCGGCAAATCATGCCATCCCCCGGCGAGCTCTCTTCAATCAAGGCAATCGCCCCTGGCTTGCAGATCGACATGAAGCTGAAGTGGGTAGCGTCGGCAATCTCCACATATTGCGTCGAAGCTTTTGCCATCCGCCGGACCATATCCGCGGACTCCAATTCAGGTGTCATATCCTCCGTTGGCACACCCCCCGCAATTACCAGCGCCGGCACTGGCAAGGCGGCGAGGCTGGCGTCGGTGAAGCCGCGCGACAGGCCCAGGTCCAACGACACAATGGCGGTGACACGTTTGTCCCTCAAATCAGCAGCCAGCCTGGCCTTGCCCGCTGGCGTGGCGGCAGGGTTCATCTCGTGGTAGCCGATGCAACCGCCCAGCTTGGGGTAGGTGCTGCACTCCCTGGCGAAGAGATCAGGATCGAAGCGCGCCCCGGCGATTGCCAGCACGGTCCAGCCGCCGAGGGAATGGCCCACGGCGGCGATCTGTTTGCTCGCTACCGCGCCAAATTGGGCGGGCTGAGCCAACACCGCATCGATAGCCCGGCTCAGGTCCGCCGGGCGTTGCCATAACTGCGCGGCGGCTTGCGGGCTGCGGTCCTTGGTGGTGGTGCCGGGGTGATTGACCGCCGCGACGATATAACCCTGATGGGCCAACGCACTGGCCAGCCACACCTGTTTACCCCAGTTGCCGCCGTAGCCGTGGGAGAGCACGACCAGGGGATGTTCACCGCTGGCCGGTGGCGCAGCGGGCACGGCGAGGGCGCCGATGAAGACTGCATTGTCGGCGATCATCTGCGGTTGAGCGGTGGTGGTGGCGGGGTACCAGACGGCCAACTCAAGTGGACGCTGGTTGTGGGTATCGGGCAGCAGGGTGGTTTTGAAGCCGATGGGGCTTTCGTCAGCGAAGGTAGGAGCGGTCAAGCACAGCAGGAATAGGGCGCAGAAAGCCGTTCTCATTGTTTTTATCTTCCTTGATGGGATCGAAGCTTCGTGGGTTACGGTATTGCGTAAGCCTCGCGGGCGAGCGCGATCGTATCGTCTTTTTGGGCTCGGGTCGCCGTGGCTTTTGTGGTGAGCGGGCGGTGCGACGATTCGACAAGCCCGCTCACCACAGCAACGCTTCCACTTCATCGTATCTATCCGCCAACTTGAGGAAGGTATTTGCCCAGCCGCTACTGAGGCTGAGTTCTTGCAGGGGGCCGGTGACGGTAAACAGAACGGCCACATCCAGCTGTCTGGGCAAGCCGCCCGATTTGAGCACGCCGATCAAACCCATCAGTTCGGCCTTTGCCTGTGCCTCGTCTTCCCAACTCGACCAGCTGAAGTCATTGTCCGGAAGGCCGATCAGCTCTACCGAGGCTTCGAGAACGTGGATGAGGCTTTCAATCGGAGCCTCACGCTTTATACCTTCTTGAAGCAACGTTCGTGCACGACCCAACTTCATAAGAGCTGTCCGTTCAGTGTGGATGCATGGTGAATAGCATAATAAAGATCGGGCGGCGGCCATAGGCACAGTGTTCGACCTTGACTGACTGGCATTAGGGCAAGCCCGCTCACCATAAAGGTTGGTGTTCGCTCGCCTTAAGAACCGCTACGCGTGGGTCAGCCCCGTCAAGGTATCCGCGATGGTTTTGGTGCGCTGCGCCGTGCCCTCCGTCGCACGGCTGGACGCTTCCAGCGCATCGAGCATCTCGCGCAGCGCGCCCACCCCGGTGGACTGGTCTTCAATCTGCTGTGCCACCCGCTGGATCTCACTCGACAGCAGGTCAATATCCACGCCAATTTCCGCAGCATTCTTGCGCGTAATCTCGGCCAGCTTGCGCACCTCGTCCGCCACCACCGCAAAACCCCGGCCCAGGTCGCCCGCCCGCGCCGCTTCAATGGCCGCGTTGAGCGCCAGCAAGTTGGTCTGCCCGGCGATCTGCTGGATCACCTGCACAATCGACTGAATCCGCAAACTCGACCCGGCCAGTGTGCGCGCACCTTCCACCGCCACGTCCGCCTGGCTCGACAGCCCCTCCACCGTGGCACCGGCCTGGGCCGACACGCTGTTCTGTTGGTCGATGGTGCCCACCAGGTCATCCATCGAGGCGTGCAACTCCCCGGAGTAATGCTTGAGCTGCGCCGCGATTTCCTCCTGCTGTTGCTCGGCCTGGGCCAGCACCTGGCCCAGGTCGGCCAGGCCTTCGAACACCGGCAGGATATTGCTGTCCAGCCCGCGGGTGTTCAGGGTGTTGGAGAAATCATTGTTCTTGAACGCAGCAATCTGCTTGACCACCACATGGTTCAACCCTGCCAGCTTCTTCACCTGGCGCCGTAGGAAAAACGCCTTGAACTCGCCGTAGTGGGCAATGAAATTGTCCACATACTCGTCCGTGAAACCCACGCCCTTGGCGACCCGAAAGAAGAAAATCGCTGTCAGCGTCTGGTTCAGGTTCAGCCCCAGGATCTCCCCAAAGGTCGAAAATCCCGCCAACGGCACATCGCCAAACGTCCCGGCCATGCTGCCCAACTCGGCGCCGTTGTTGAGCCGGCGCAAAATGCAGTCATTCAAAATCCCCGCCACCGGTTGGCCGCCCTTGCCGCGCAAGAACTGCTCATAGTCCAGCCGCGTCGCCTCCCGCAACGGCGTACGCCGCACCATCACCAATTCCTCACCGGGTGCCACGTCGCAAAACAACTGCACGATCTGCTGCTCGAAGTCGATACGGGCGATGGAACGCACAAACAACTCACTGCCCACCCGGATTGCAAACGAATAATCCGCCAGCTTCGACTCCAACGCCTGGGGCGTGCAATTGAACGCATCACACAGCGCCTGCACCATGCTCTTGATATTGCCGCTACTGTCGATCACCTGGTCAATAGTGCGATCCTCCACCGACGCCGTCAGCACACTGAAGGTCAAATCCGCCGGTTTGAAATTTTGGCTCTTGAACACCCCAAACCGCACATGGGCCGCCGTCTTCAGGAACACAATCTGCGCATGGTTCTGATAACTGCGCTGGCCGTCATGTATCAGCGTCTTCTGGAAATCCGACTTACCCCCGGCCGATCCCCCTACAAACAAACACGGAAACCGCCCCGACTCGTACAGCGCTTCCATAAAAAACGACTCCGACGCCGACAACCCATCGAACACCACATAAGCCAACGTATCGCGATGATCAATCGACGTACGTACCTGTACCCGCTTGATATGCCCCACCAACTTGGCAATCCGCTCCTGCATCCCCAACCGCTTGCCGCCCCTACGAATGTCCTCACACTCAAGCGGCACCATCACCACTTCGGCCGAGGCAATCACGCTGTCGTCGAACAGCTGCAACACGATCCGATCCCAGCGCTCGCCCGTGGCGCAATACAACGAATTGGGCGCATTGCACAGCTCGCCGGAGGTGGTGCACAGGCTGATAGTGGAGTGGGGGAAGCGGCGCTTGAGCTTGGCGGCGATCTGGTCAATGTCCAGGTGTGGCGAGATAAAACCGGTGACCAGGGTGGGGGTGATGCGCAGGGCGGTGAGGCCGGCATCCAGCTCGTTGGCGGTGCTGGTGAGGGTGGCGGTGCCTTGGCGCGAGGGTCGGGATTTTTTCAGGAGAGAGAGTGGGTTCATGGGGTGAGCTCGGTCGAGTGGGGGCACGCGGCGAGGCGTGTGGATACTCAGGGTATCGGCGGGCGAGCTTGGGGCAGGAGGGGGTGGGGAGGGGATGCGACGGATGGACGCGGTATGTAAGTCGAACGCAAATGGGGGCGAGCCCCCCTGCGATTCCATTTAGAGCGTCGGTAGTCGGTCCAGCGCACAATTTCGGTCCATTTTCGGCTCGTCGGCGATGGGGACGCGTGCGCCCGAATCGACATTGAAAATGTCAATGTAACAACCGCTCAGCGCGCCCGGGTTATCGACGATTCCCCCTTTGATCACATACCGTGCGCCCGGCGCAAATTCGCTGACAAATCCTACGCTGCACGAGCGATTGGCATTGGCCGAGCCGCGCATCACCAAGTGCAGCGGCTTGCCGGCTTCAATCGGAAAAAAACCTGCCGGTGTCGACACATTCTTATAAACGGAAACTAACTGCCCTCCCGGCGCAGTTGCCACGGTTCTGCCGTATTTGCAGCCGATGGCAGGCGCCTCGACCAGAGACACGCCGTTTCGATAATTTTCCATCGATACCAATTCACTGCGGATAAGCGCCTGAGGCGCCCCCGCAGGCACAAGGTATTTCGGTGCCGGCGCGCAGCCTGCAAGCAGCAGAATTGAACACAGGTAAAGAGGCTTCATAATTTCCTTATTAATGTCGGTAGAGGGCGGAATCAGGTGAAGGCGTGTGAGGCTGCTCTGGCGGTTCGGCACCCGCGTTGAGGTAGTGATCAATTGCACGATGCGCCGCCTGATTAAACTTCAGGTCCAGACCGTTCGGAGGGTTCGGCGTGACTTTGAACATGTGTGTTGTACCTGTTTTAGGGCCAACACCGTTTCGCTACTAAACGAGAGGGTGGCGGCTGTACGCAGGTTAGTAGACCGGGGAAACACACAAAGCCGGCGGATTCTGACGCAACTGTAGACAACGGAGCAAGACGCCGAGGTTTATTGTAGGACTTGTGCTTGTGCTGCAACGCCATCCCGCTTTCCGCCACAGGTAGGGTGTTCGTCCTTGACTGACGGGTATCAGGCTGCTGCCCTGTTTTTCCTTGATTCACCTTGGTATTGCCCAACATCACCCCATAACTACCCTGTCTCCATCAACCGCAAGGACAGACCATGACCAACCCAACCGAAACCGCTATCCTCGCCGGCGGCTGCTTCTGGGGCATGCAAGACCTGTTGCGACGCTACCCCGCGTACTGCACACGCGAGTCGGCTACACCGGTGGCGATGTGCCGAACGCCACTTACCGCAACCATGGCAACCATGCCGAAGCGATTGAGATTGTGTTTGACCCGGCGGTGATCACCTACCGACAGATTCTTGAGTTCTTTTTCCAGATCCATGACCCCAGCACGCCTAACCGGCAGGGCAATGATCTGGGGCCAAGCTATCGTTCGGCGATTTACTACCTGAGCGAGCAGCAAAGGGATATTGCCGAAGATACCGCGGCTGACGTGGATGCCTCCACGCTGTGGCCGGGGCGTGTGGTCACGCAAATAGAGCCCGCCAGGGAGTTTTGGGAGGCGGAGCCGGAGCATCAGGATTATCTGGAGCGGATACCGAACGGGTATACCTGCCACTTCATCCGGCCGAATTGGACGTTGCCCAAGCGGGCGTGAGCGGGAGTAGCGCCGGGGGGAAGGTCGCGACAGGGGAGACCGGCCTGACCCCTATTTCCTCATTTGCTTTTTTTGCCTTGAATCCATTGCCCGCCTTCTAGAGAATCCCCGCCTTTGGCTCGAAAGGATGCGTGCGATGAAGTTCGAAGGGACGTTCCAATACATGGGCAATCACGGGATCGTGTTCAACGTTTCGCAGATCACCCTCACCGACAGCGAACGCGGACGCCTGCGCGAGCTGCATTTTGGCGAGGCTAAAAGTGCCCACTACGAGGTCAACAGCAAGGTTGTCGAGGTGTACGACAAAATGTTGGCCAAGAGCCTGCCGTGCGTGATGATGATCGGCATCTCCAAGCCACTGACGCGGCAACAGGGCGACGCCCTCAATGCCCAGCGCACCAAGATCGCTAACCTGGCCGCCAGTGCCTTCGCTGGCGCCACTTCTGCTGTGGCTTCCCCTTACGTGGGTGTTCCTGTCGGGGCGGGTGTGCGCATGTATGCCAATGAGGTCCTGCCCACCTATCATGCCGGCGACGTGCTGGTCAGCATCGAAGCGCAGGTCAACGGCGGCATTGGCCCGCAACGCAGCGCCTCGACACTGATCATCAAGACCTGACTGGAGATGCACATGCCTGAAATTACCCAGCTGGTCTTGGCCCTGGTGCTGTTTTTTCTGCTCGATCGGTTTGTTAAACCGTACCTGCTTCGCAAGTGGCTGGGGGTGCTGCTGGTGGTGGGGGGGGCGGTCGGTTGCGTGACGGCAAGCCAGGTCCGCCCAGGAGGGGCTGACCTGGGGTTGCTGTCGATCTTTGCGGTTGCGCTGGGGGTGGGATTGTTCCTGAAACGGCGGTGTCATCGGGGTCAGCTCCCTAAAGCCTGACCCCTGTAGCCTCCAGGTTATGGCCATTTAGGCGCAGAGCTTGTTGCTGCTGCGCTGGAGGGCGCTTGCGCCCAGTGCATCGAACGATACGTGGCTCGATGGTATGAGAGATATGTGTGGCAAAACAGCGGTGCTGACGCGGCTGGACCGAGCCGAGGAAAACAATTTTGGCGATTGTGAGCCTGCTGGCGACGGGATGAGTGACATGCGTGTGTTTGTCGGGCCCGGCTACAGGATTTATTTTGTGCGTACGGGTATCACTGCTTACCTGATGCTCTGGGGCAGTGATAAAACCGACCAGAACAGAGGAATCAAACGGGCTAAAGAGATCCTCGCTGCCCTGAGAGGTCAATGAGATGAGCGAATCGAAATTTAAACCGGAGGACATGCCGATCCTCGATCTTGATACCTCCGGCACCAGCGTCTATGAAGCTTCGCGCTTTCTCGACAGCCCGGAGATCATCAGTGCGTACCTTGCACAAAGCATGAAGTCTCAAGACCCGCAGGTGCTCATGAAAGCGCTTGCCGAGGTCGCCAAGGCCCGGGGTGTGAACAAGGTGGCGGAGGCGGCGGGGGTTAATCGCGAGAGCCTGTATAAAACGCTGAAAGGCGGTTCTAAAACGCGTTATGAGACGATTCAGAAACTGATGCTGGCGTTAGGTGTGGAACTGACTGTACAGCCGATTGCGCCGGTGGCGGGCGACCACAACCCTTGAAATACACCGGGGCCCCATGTGGGAGGGGGCTTGCCCCCGATGGCTGAGTGTCAGTCGATACATGTCTGGCTGATACACCGCTATCGGGGGGCAAGCCCCCCTCCCACAGGGGAGTTACCTTAAATCAACAGCACTTGGGCCCACCCTTGCCACCGTAACGGGCTTCCTGGCGTTCCCGGAAGAACGCCTTGTAGTCCATCATCGGCTTGTCCGGGTGCTTGGTTTGCATATGCTCGACGTACGTGTCGTAGTCGGGCATGCCGACCATCAGGCGCGCGGCCTGACCGAGGTATTTACCGAGGCGACTGATGTCATTGAACATGGTTGCAATCCTCGATCATGCGTCCGGCACAGCCTGGAACGGGGTTCTT